>JAPLST010000209.1:0-13456 GCA_026398485.1 bacterium | reverse complement strand
TGCGGCGCAGATCGGCACTGCCGGCGATCTTCTTGGCCGGCATGAAGGTGTCGAGCAAGACCGTGGCGTCAAAGCGCGGGCTGCTGAGCTCGAACTGGCTGGGGGTGACGCCGGGCATGAACTGGAGCGTGCCTTTCAGGGAAAGTTGATTGTCCGGCCATGCGGCCGGACTGACGCGCAGAGCGCAGGTGCTGATGACTGCTTCTTTGGGCGAGACGGTGGCGTTGACATCCAAGGCGAGCGCGTCCCATTCGGTGGCAGAACGGCGGGCGGGATTGTCAATGGTGAGCTTGATGCCGATGTCCTGCGGTTTGTGTAGTGGCGCGCTGTTTTCCGTCAGCGCCTGCAGGGTCATGGCCAAGTTGTCGAGCCGCCGATTCTTGTTCTGCGGATCGAGCAGGGGCCGGATCAGTTCGCTGGACAGCTTGGCGACCGCCAGCGCCAGGCGGTTGCTGCCGGCGGACAGGTCGTAAAAGCCGCCGGCGGACAGCGTGCCGACCGGGCGATTGTCGAGCAGCGTCTCGGCGCTCAGCTTGCGCACATTGAAAAGCGACATGGCTTCGAGTTCGGTGGCGATCTGCGTCTTGATCGTGAGCTTGCGCCATTGGGCCTTGCCGCTGCGCAGCTCGACGTTGTCCGCGGCGACGGTGCCCTGCACACCGATGCGCTCACCGCGATTGGCGACGTCACAGACGAGATTGGCACTCAGCTCGCCATCGTTAATGCTGGTCTGGTCGTTGCCGATGAAGGCGTTGAATTGCGGCAGGGACAGTTTGGTGATGTCCAGGCGCACGCGCGCCGTGTCGTCGCGCAGCCGTGCCGGCGCGCCCGCCGCCGCCCAGCTCAGCGAGACCGGCGATTCCGTGCGCACCGAGACCACCGGCGCGCCATGCTGCGCCACCGTGACGGACAGTTGCGGCAGGACAAAGGTCTGGTCACGCTGATTGAGACTGGCATCAAATGCGCCGGCGAAATTCAGCGGCGCAATGCCTTGCTGCGCTGCCTTCGGCGGCGTGAGTTTAAGATTTTGCACATTGAAGGTGCCTTTGGTTTGCAGCGTCTGGCCTTGTTCGGCGGCATTGACCGTCAGATTCAGGTCGGCCTGCGTGCCGCTGATATCCATGCCGGTCTTCTTGGGCACAAAGACTTGCCAGAGCGGGCTCGGACGCAGGGTGGCGTTGATCATGCCCTCGGCCGTGCTCTGCTGCAGATTGCAGCGGCCGGTGACCAGCACGTGCGCCAGCGCTTGATCGAGCCAGTTCACTTGGGCGGCGGCGCGCTCGATCGTGAATTGCTTGGCATCCGGGCTTTGGATGGCCAGATCCACGGTGGTGGCCAGCGAGCGCAGATCCATCGTGCCAACGCGCCCCAGCACGTTTGAAATCGTCAAACTGGTGACCAGGGCCTTGGGCATGATCGATTCGTTCAAGGTGCATGCGGCATTGAAGCTGAGCGGCAGGCGCTCGATGGCGACCTCTTTGCCGTCGGCATAGCTGACGGTGCCGGCGAAGTCAATCGTGCCGCGCTGGGACGGGCCAAGGTCATGCGCGTTCAGATTCAGGTCGCGCACTTGGACGCGCATGCCGGCATCGTCTTGATACGAAAATTCGGCGTTGCTGATGCGCACATTCTTGGCAGTAAACGGCAGCGCCAGGGCGTTGAGCGCGGCCATGCCGCCGGGCTTGCTTGCTTTCTTGGCGGGGGCGGGCGCCGTTCCGGGCGCGGCGCCGGATGCGCGGGCCGGCGCCGTTACCGGCAGGGCCCGGGGCGCCGTGCCGGGCGCGGACTGGCCGGCGCCGGCTTGGGCGCGCACACTGGTCAGGCCGATGACCGGCGTGTCAATTTCGAGTGAATCGAGCACCGGATGCCGGCGCAGAAATGACGCCAGTGAATAGCGGGCCACGACGGCGCGCACTTCCGCAATCGTGTTGTTGCGGCCAGCCGGGATGTTCTTTTGGCGGACAACCAGGTTTTGGAAGGCCAGCGACGACCACGGCCGGAAGCGCCAGTGCGTCAACGAAATATTATACGGCGTCCGGTCACTGACCATCGGCAACGCGATGCTCTTGACAAACCATTCGGTCATGGTCAAGCCCACACCGCCGATCACGACGATGACCACAACCACCACCATTACCGCCACCAGGCGAACGGGCCATTTAATGAATGTTTTCATGCGGGTACTCTTGCGTGTGGTGAATCAGAACGTGTTAGTTGGTTTCGATCACAATATAGGTTGGCAATCCCATAATATTGAAGTAATCTATGAACGGTTTGACGCGCGGATCGCTAAATTGTTCAGTCTGCACTTTGACGGGGATAAACGCGGCCAAGGCGGCGCGCACCCGCGCATCCTTGAAGGTCGTCTTGTCCATCGCCATGCAGTTCTTGCACCACGTCGCCCAAAAGTCGATCAAAACCGGCTTGTGGGTGCGCTGCGCTTCGGCCAGCGCGGCGGGCAGTGACGTGCGCCAGATGCCGTCCGCGACCGCCGCCGGCGCGCCGCGCGCAATGCGAAAGCCCTCGTAGCCGTACCACAATGCCATCGCCAAAATCAGCACGCCGAAACCCTGCTTGACGCGCACCATCCACGCACCCGGCTTGGGCAGCCACGCCAGGCCCGCGCCCGCCAACGGCCACGGCAAGGCCATGCCCAGCCCGAGCACGAACGGCAACAGCAAGCCCGCATGCACGCCACGGCCATACAAGGTCGTGGCTAGCACCAGCACTTGAATGACGACCGGCGCGACACACGCGCCCGCCAGCAACGCCGCGACCGTGCCGACCAAATAGGCCGTGACAAAACCGCCTTTTTTGACGCGCGCGCCGACGGCTGCGTGCTGATAGCGGGTGAAATCAATCTGCACAAGGTCGAACATTGCCAGGGCCAGCACGACAAACACGGCGGCGATCAGGAAATTGAACCACGCGGCACTGTTCAGCACGCCGAATTGCGCGCCGGTCAAGACGACCACCACGCCGAGCGCGCCATACGCGACGGCAATGCCCAGGCCATACACGCCGCCCAACGCGAGGCCGCGCAGGCGCGAGCCGGCCTGCGTGCCGGCGCCAATAATCGCCAGATTGATGGGCATCATCGGCAGGACACACGGCGTCAAATTCAGGGCCAAGCCGCCCAGCAGAATCAGCAGGAGCGAGAGTAACAGGCCGCGCTGCGAAAACGCGGCAAGGGCGCGGCCAGCCTCGTTGGCGGGCGCGGTGTCGCGCGCAGCCAAAAAAGCAAGAAACTTGTCGGCCGGCATAAAACCAACGCCGCGCGACCGCTCGCGAAACATGCGTAGTGCTTCCAATGTGGGAGCGGCCTCCGTGCCGCGAATGCTGCCGCTGCTGCCGCGCCGATCACTGATCACTGAATACTGATTACTGAGCGATGATGTTTTTGTTTGACCACTTACCATTGCTTGCCCCACCGACAGCACCGCCGTCGCCGGCATGTAGCAGGTAGTCTCGTCGCAGCCTTGGTAGCGCACCGTCACTGCCAGCGGATACACCAGCGCGCCGGTCAGCAGATATTGCGCGACGATATCCCGTTCATACATGGCCCGGTTTTCTTCGCTGAGCGGGTCATACTTGGTGACCGGCGCCGGCAACTCGGCATGGGCAATGCCGACCCCGCCTGCCGCACTAATGCTGAATGCATCTGCATAAAGGTGATGTTTTGCCGGAACCGCGATGCGCACCGTGACGACCGCATCCGTCGCGCTGCCGCGATCAAGCGTGGCCGTCGCGCCAAAGGGCGCTGCAGCAGTCAGCGTGCCGGCCAGCGCCCAAACGGTAATGACCTGCGATGCAAAACGGTTCATGCCATGTGTTGTGACGGGCATGACGCACACGCGCCCGGCGGGCACCGCCCGGAATTCTGCAAGGCGCATCCCGGCGCCGCCGCACTGGCCTTGCCAACCGCAAACGTGGTCAATTGCCGGCGCAGGCGCGCACTGCCGCAGCCCGGGCATTGTTGCTGGTCGCGCGCGGCGACGGATGCCACCAGGATGTCATTCTCTGCATTGCACGCGGCGCATTCGTAGGTGTAGATGGGCATGGGGCGGGTCAGGGCTTCAGCAATTTGCGTTCGATCATAAAATCAAGCCGGTCGCGTGCGGTCTTGCCGACGAGGCGATGCTGCTCGCGGCCATCGCGCACAAAGATAAGGGTGGGCACGGCGCGCACGGCGCATTGCGCTTCGAGCACGGCGCTGTTGGTGTCCGACAAGTCCACGCGGCCAAAGCGCACGCGTGCCAGATAGTTCGTGGCCATGCGCGAGAGCAGGGCGCTCATCATGACGCACGGCACCGAGGTGCGCGAGTAAAACAAGACAATGGCCGGCGCCGGATTCGAGAAAAACAGGTTGAACGATGCCGGCTGGTTGAGCACAAACACGCCCGCCGGCGTCTGCACTAATTGGTCGGACCCGTCGGATACGACCACGCTCACATTGGTTGTGGCGGGTGGTGCGGGCGGCGCGGGCGCAGGCACCGGCGTTTTTTTGCCGCAGCCACCCAGGCCGAGCGCGCACAACAGACTCACAAGGCAGACACAGCCGCGCCCCACGTTGCGCCTGCGCGCCCCGTGCGCACTGCCAGTACCAAAACTCACATCACCACGATACCACGTTTGCATTGGACAAACTATAGCATAACCCGGTCATGACTGCAAGCGGCGTGCTTGGCCGGTTCCGGCGGTGCCAACACCGCAGCAAAGGCAACCCCAGAAAGCACTGCGAATGCAAGCGCGCACACGGCGTGGGCGGGTGGGTGTGTTGAGACCCCCACGATCCCGCCGCTGACGGGATCGTGGGTGAATGAGATTGAGTAAAAAGGCGCGCCGGCGTCCTTTTCTCAATCTCTGCTTCCACCGAGGCAAGCTCGGTGGGGAGCATGCAAAGAATGGGGAGCCGCCTCCGTGCGGCGATTCTAATGCATCGGGGCATGGAAGCCCCTCCTACTTTACAGCAGCGGCGGTATGTGGGTGTCTCTGCGCACCCATTCGCCCAACCCGCCGGCGCCGGGCGTGCCATGCCAGCAGCAGCGCCCCGGCGCAGCTGGCTTCCGTAATGTCAACCACGACCCGTGCGCTGGCCCCGGCGCTGCTGTTGTCCGGCACCAGCGTCGGGGTCGTGCTGGCAGGTCAAATTACCCACCTGCGACGAGACCAGATCGGCGACATACCCCGTCACCACGCTGCTTGGCACGGCCCAATTGGCAAAGGACAGGTCGGTCACGATCTCGAGATTGTCACGCGTGTCGGTCAGATAGGCGCTGCCAAAAGGAGCATCCGGCGGCGTAGGCGGAAAATTCCACGCGGTCGTGCCGCGCACCGACACCCGCGCGCTGCGCAGATCACTGCGGCGCGGGTGATTCACGCGCAGTTTGGCATAGGCAGTGACCGCCGCATAACTGCCTTCCAAGGGGAATATAAAATCCGAGAAATAATTGACAAAATAATTGCTCGATACATAAATATAGCCATTGCTGCCGAACGGCGTGCCCCATGAGTTGGCAATTTTGTAGTAGCCCGCGCCATAGCCGCAGACACAGACCATGTGATCAATGTCGTCCAAGGTGCAGGCCTCGCCGACCCACGGTGGATCGCCCGCGCTCCAAGAGTCAAAGCTGCCGCTGGCGTAGACGCCGACCGCCGCAACGCCACCATTGGCCAGCCAGGCATTGGCCTGCGCAATCCGCGTGGCGCTGGGCTTCCAATCCCATAGCCAGACGTAATTGGTCGTGCGCCGGTATAAACCTTCCGTGAATTTTGCCCAGGTGGGCAGGGTCGTGATTTGCCCGGCCGTGTAGGGCATGGCGCTCATTGAGGCGCAGCCATAGCGCATGAACACCTCGAAGGGTTCATGACCATAGCCGCCGTCATCAACCCCGCCGTTGTACAAATTGTAGGCAAAGCGCGGCGAGGCCTGATTCTGCGGCAAGGCGAGATTCAAGGACGGATTCGCCTTTTTCATGTAATAAGTTTTGACGGCATATGTGCCGGCCCATGCGGTGCACGAGCCTTCCGTGCCTTGGTCACCGATGGGGGGCAGCCCGCCGCTGTTGTCCACCGCGCCGCGCAGGGCGTGCCGCCCGGTAAAATCCGCCGGCAGCGCGCCAAGGGCCCGGCCTTCGGCAATGAACTGGTCGCGCGTCCCGGGTGGATATGGCCGCTTGCCAAGCTTGTACGTGCCGTGGCTGGTAGCCAGATACGGCATGCCATTGGAAGTGAACGATGTTGCGGCGTGGGTCGCGCAGGCAGCCAGCACAACAAACATGCTCAGCCGAATGGTGGTGGTATGCAGGTGCATAAGCTCGGTGGTGGTTACGCAGCAGAAAATGGTATATCTAATGCATTAGTATACATCAATGTATGCCTGCACGTCAAAGCCGGCATGTTCCCAGATTCAGCGGTTTGTTTGTGCTGTTGCTCCCCACCGAGCTTGCCTCGGTGGAAGCAAAGATTGAGAAAAAGGCGCTGGCTCGCCTTTTTACTCAATCTTATTCACCCACGACGCGAGGTCGTGGGGGTCTCAGCACACCCACCCGCCCAATCTATGTGCATGCTTGCCTTCGTCGCGTTTACTGGTGTTGTCTTTGTTGTGGTGTCGGCACCACCGGATCTGGGATGTTCCCGCCCGCCAAATATTCCTCTATAATGCCAATCTCCGGACCTGAAAATCGGCATTGGGGGCAAAAAGGCAACAAAAAGGCAACGGGGCTTGACAAACGTCATCCGATATGCTATAGTAGTCGTGAACTGATGCTGAGAAAGGCATTGCAACAGCTTCGGGCGTTGCGGCCTTCAATAGAAACGCGGTATGTGCAACGGGTACATCCGCACCTATTTTGTACTATTTTTTATGGAGATTGTATGAAGACTCTGAAAATTCTCGGCTGCATCGCGTTGATCGCGGCAGCGGTTGTGTATGCGGCAAAGACCACCTATGTTGTCACCGAGCCCGATGGTTCGATTTCCTTTCAAGACAGCAAGGAAAACCTCAAGAAAGGCCTCGTCCCCGTGGTCACCCAGATCTTCGGCCATGCCGTGATCAAACCGGTTGACCCGCTGAAGAGCCAGATCATCATTGTTGGCGTGACGTACTCGATGCCGGGTTCCAAGCCTTCACTGATTCTGTCCACCGGCGCCAAGGCCGTCAAGACCAAATTGGCCAAGGGCGTCGTCGCAACCTTGGACAACGTCGGCGCGCTTGTCAGCACAACGGTGATTAATCCGGATGGCAGCCTCTCGCCTGGTTATGTGATGGCGACTGTCGGTCAGGTGCAGTTGAAGGGCGTCAATGTCGGTACCGTGTTTGCCGCTGGTTTGGGTTCGGTGCAGGCCGACCAGATCGTCAGCGTGCTCGGTGATGCCGGTGCCAAGGGCAAAGGCGTCAAGATCCAGGCCGTTGCCAAGACGGGCGCCTTCATCGGCGGCTCGGCCAGCAATGCGCTGGGCGTGATCAAGGGCACGGTTAAAGGCATCGACTCCAAGAACACGCTTGGCTGGCTCAGCCTGAATGGGGCAACGCCGGTCAAGCCTGGCAAGACCCTCGTGAAAGCAAAGGTTGCCAATACGGTTCCGGTGTATGGCGTGCCCGCCAACTGGAAGACCAAGAACGTGACGATCACTGTCGGTCCGTAACGCTTTCTTGAACGTCTGTTTGTTAAAACCCCCATGCCAACCGGCATGGGGGTTTTTTTCTTCTCGCAAAGCCAAGAACAGCATCCTTGAATAAGCTGCAACCACACCAATTTTTAGCCACAGATTCACACAGATTGACGCAGATGAACTTCCCGCATGGAGCATTGACCCACAAATGAATCCTGAATCCTGCTGCAGTTCAGACAATATGGCCACGAAGGCACGAAGGCACGAAGAAATCGCGGCACCAGCCGTTCATTATTGCACAGCCGCAGCGTGCTGCGCTTTGCCAACCAACAACGGCATTGCTGTTGCTGCTGCTTCTTCGTGTCTTCGTGCCTTCGTGGCAAATTCATCTGTTCTTGGCCTGAACGATGAACGGCGTGTTTCAGCCAAAATATTTTAGCAATGTTGCCTCATGCTTTGATTGCATCTGTGAGAATCGGCGTGCATCTGTGGCGTCCCAATATTGCGTTTGTGCTGCTCTGTGGCATGTTGCTGTGCGGCTGCGCCGTGCGCGTCACGCCGCGGCCGGTAGCACCCGGCCGCAGCGTCTACGGCTATTATCCGTGGTGGGAGGCCGCTGCATTCCCGCCGCAGTCGCTCGGCTGGCAGTATCTGACACATGTCTCGCACGCCTTTGTGCGGCCAACCCCGGCCGGCGGCCTCGTCGAGCCGCGCGGCTTTCAGCCTGCGCCGCTGGTGGCCGCCGCGCATGCGCACGGCGTGCGCGCGCTGCTGTGCGTCGGCGGCGCCGGCGACAGCGCGCCCGGCTTCTCGCAGATCGCGTCCAACCCGCCCCTGCGTGCGGCCTTTGCACACAATCTGCGTGCGTATGCCATCAGCAACAACTATGATGGCCTCGAAATTGACTGGGAATATCCGCGCACCAGCGCAGACGCCACCAATTTTGTGATGCTGATCCAGGAATTGCGCGCGACCCTGGGCACCAATCTGCTGCTGGCACTGGCGCTGAACGGCTCGCCCTACATCGGCAAATGGATTGACGCCCGCGCGGTCGCGCCATGCGTGGATCTGGTCATCCTGATGACCTATGATTACCACGGCAACTGGAGCGAGTTCAGCGGGCACAATGCCCCGCTGTACCCCTATCCGCGCGCCGACGGCTGTGTCAGCAATGGCGTGGCATATTGGCGGCAGCGCGGCATCCCGCCGGAGAAAACGCTGCTGGGTCTGGCCTTCTTTGCGCGGGCGTTCAACACGACCAACATCGGCGCGCACTTCACCAAGAGCTGGTCGCTGCCCTGGCGCGCCGTGCCGGCACTGCTCACCAATGGCCACACGCGCGTCTGGGATGCCCGGGCCGCCGCGCCCTATCTGCGCGCCAACAACGGCAGCCACTTGATCAGCTACGATGACGCCGTTTCATTATCCAAAAAAACGGCGTTTGCACGCACGCAGGGGTTGGCAGGCGTGGCCGTCTGGCAGATTGCCGGTGATATCGTGGGCGCACGCCATCGCTTGCTGCCGCTGGTGCAGCAGCGCCTTGCCGCGCCCGCACTGCTCTCATCCACAGCGGATTCCCGCGCAACGCGATAAATCATCTGAAGTTCCGCTATATGAACGGGAGCCGTTTCCTTGCAGCGATACTGCCAGGGAGCTGCCGGCGTAGAGCGCGCAGACAGGTAGGNNNNTGACCGCCCTACCTCACCCTCCGGCCACGCACGTGCAGAACCCACAACAGATTTGGCTACGTCAGGTTCGCATGTCCCCCTCAGATAATTCATGGGCGCACTGTCATGGGTGCGCTTGACGCTGTCGCCGGCATTGTATACAATATCATTCATGAAAAAATTGGCTTTTGTGGGTGAACCGGCGCAGGGGCGCGCATGAGCGGCCATGTGCTCAAGGATTTCCTGCACAATCACCAGACCATGGGGCGCTGGGAGCGCCTGCGCCGACTGGTGACGCCCCAGGACACACTCGGCATTATCCTGTATGGCGAACCGGATCCGGATTCCTTGGCGGCAGCGTGGGCCTTGCGCCATTTGTTCCGCCCGCGCGCCCATGCCGTCGAGATTGTCGCGCAACAGCCGGTGCGGCGCGCGCAGAACGTGCGCTTTTTTAATGTGCTCAAAATTCCGCTGAAAGTTGTGGACGAGATTCCGTGGCAGGCCTACACCAAGCTCGCGCTGGTGGATGCCCAACCGGATTTCTTCCAACCGGCGCCGGCGGTGCCGTTCGATATTGTCATTGATCATCATCCCAAGCGCGCCAAGTGCCAGGCGCGTTTCGCCGACATCCGCGTCAGCTATGGTTCGACCTGCACGATCTTGCTGGAGTACATTTTGTGCGCCGGCGACATGCTGCCGAAGCGTCTGGCGACGGCCTTGTGGTATGGCCTGTGGATTGACACCGACAAACTGACGCGGGCGGTCTCGGCCCAGGATATGGCGGCCATCAGCTATCTCTATCGCAAAGCCGATGCAGAGACACTGCGCTGGCTCGAACAGACCCAAATCCCCGGCGCCTATCGCCCGTTGTATCAACTGGGGCTGGACACGCTGGCGCAGGATGAAAAGCGCGCGCTGGTCTTCCTGGGCGATATTCCGCAGCCGGACGCCTGTGTCCATGTCGCCGATTTTCTGTCGCGCTTTGGCGGCGTGCGCTGGGTGGCAACCGCCGGCGTGTTTGAGCAGAAGCTATATGTCATTCTGCGCAGCGGCATGTATGGCGTCAACGTCGGGCGGATTGCGCGCCAAAAACTCGGCGCATTTGGTAGTGCCGGCGGGCATCTCGACAAGGCCCGCGCGGAAATTCCGCTGGCGGGTCTGGCGGAAACCCTCCACACCGAGCCCACGCTCGCGCATCTTGACGCCTGGCTGCACAGTGTCCTCTTGCCGCGCCGCGCACGGACCGCCACGCGCGAAACACCGCGGCGCCATCCCAAGTAATCAACCACCCAACATCTGTCATGAGCACGCTGGTCAAACTCCCTGTGACAAAAACGTATGTGCCTTCCATGCCGGTCATCGGCGTCTTTGCCACTTGCGACCCGCGCATTGACCCGGCGTCGCGCACCCGCGCCCAGAATATTGTGCGCCTGACCGCCGAACTCATCGCCAGCCAGGTGCGCCTGCCGGACGGGGCCGCGCCGCCGGTTGTCTGGGCCGCCACGCTCGTCGACGGCGAGCGCCAAGCCGACATTGTCGCGCAGCAATTCAAGCAGCAGGGCGTCAGCATTTTGGTGTGCACGCCCGACACCTGGGCGTTTCCGCAACTCGGCCTGATCTCGCTCCTGACTCATTTCCCGCCGGATACGCCGCTCAACCTGACCTGCGGCAATAGCAGGCCCAAGCCGGGCGTGGTCTTTACGCACGCCGCCAGCGGCGCGATCTCGCAGTATGGCCGGCTGGTGCATATCAATGTCGGCACCTGGGCCGACACCGGCGCCAATCCGAAAATGACCGCCAGCACCGCCGCCGCCTTGGTTGACTGGTGTTACGCCGCGCTCACGTTTGTCGGCTTGAAGGGCCGCCGGGTCGTGCTCTTCGGCCATGACTCGATGGGCATGGAAACGGCCCTCCAGCACATCATTCCAACGCGCACAACCTTTGGCATCGAAATCACGCGGCTGGACATGAAATTGCTGGCCGACATGCTCGCCAAGAAAGCCTATGATGAAAAAGAACTGGTCGCCTTGCGCGCCTGGCTCGACCAACATCTTGGCGCGCGCATTGAATTGCCCAAGAAAATTGACAGTGTTCGTTTCAATCAAAGCCTCGCGATGTACTTGATTGTGCGCGACTTGATGGCGGAGCTGAATGCCGTGGGCGGCGGCTTCATGAGCCAGCTCGAGTGGGGCTCGGACCGGCGCGGCATTCCCTTGCCCGTCGCCGACTGTATGGAATCGCTGTTCAATGCCAGTTTTGATCACAACGGTCGCAAGCCGGCGCTGCCGTACGCGACCGAGGCCGACACGCAGGGCCTCTTGACCATGCTGTTCTACACCTGGCTTTCGGGTGGCAATCCCCCGCTGTTCATGGATTTCCGCAAAGTCTGGGAAGCGTGGGAAATCAAGGCCCTGGCCAAGAAACTCGGACTGGCCGGCCTGAAAGGCACGACCGTGTGGGAACAAAAAGGCTTGGTGGACGGCGACAATTCCGGCAGCGCCTCGTTTGACTGGGCGGGGAAGCCGGGCGCGCGCGTCGCCGACCTTATGCGCGGGGTCAGCATGCCGCTGGCCGATCCGGGCTATTTCCCCGGCATGGGCAACTCGGTCACGTTTGTCACGCCCGGCGGCATGGAGGGCATCGCGGGCCGCCTGGCCTATAGCGCGACCACCAATTTGTTCACCATGTTCTGGGATGAGGCCGGCACGATTGACCTGCCCGACCCGCTCTGCAAGGCCGTCTGCAACATGACCACGGCGACCTGGCCGCACACCTTCGTCGTGCCGAAATACGCCTCGATGTTCGAATACAAACACTATGCGCCGGCCAACCATTTGCACATGACCTGGAATTTGAAGCCCGCGCGCCTGCAATATTGGATGGACATGGCCAATGTGCTCTCCGGCACGCCATGGGCCGCGCGCCCGGCGTTTGTCGAGGGAACCGACCGGCCGCTACCGTTGCTGTTCCTGCAGAACGGCGGCGAGACGGCGGCGAAAATGTTGCGCGCGCGCTGACGCGGCCACGCGCCGCAGTGGTAGGGCGGGCAGGCCCTGCCCGCCGCCATGTACCTTTGACAAAGAGGACAAGAGATGAAATAGAGGTGCACCGCCGCCTCTGAAGCTATAGCCGCGCCTCATTGTAGCCGCGGGCGTTGACCGCGGGTTCTGCGCCACGCCGCGCAGCGGTGTGGCTACAGATGAAAAAACTGCGTTTGTAATCTATCGCAAGGAGCTGTCATGAGCAAGCAGCGTGCATCGCGTGGCCTGGTGTGGGCCGTGCTGTGGATTCTGGTCGGCGTCGCCTGGCTGTTGAGCAATCGCGGGATCATTCCGCACAATTTGTTGTCCTGGGAGCGCGACTGGCCGATCGTCTTGGTGTTGATTGGTGGCGTGATGCTATGGAACATCATGACGCGGCGCCCGGCCGCGCCGGCGGCGTGCGAAATCGAAGCCGCGCCGGCACGCGCGGGTGGACGCCGCGTGCGCGTCATGGTCAACGATGCCAACGCAACGCGGGTCAACATCGCCGTACCGCTCAGCGTGGCCAGCGCATTGCTGAAGCTCGGCGGGTGTGTCAATGTGCATCTGCCGGAAAGCGCGCGGGCCAAGCTGCGCGAGAAGGGCCTTGATTTCGAGCAGATGCCGGCCGAACAATTAGTCGAGGCCTTGCGCGCCTGCGCCGCGGACGGGCCGGTCGAGTTGATCAATGTGGTTGACGACAAGGACGGCACGACCGTGCGCATCAGCATCGAGTAATTTACCCGCGGCGGGCAAATTACTTTTGCACTGAGTCAGAGCAAGGTCAGGCATGGAGTTTGCAGTTTTCAAGCAGCAGCGCGCTGCAGCGTAGCGACCATACTGTTGCGGGGCCTGCTGGCGTTGCGCTGTGCGCGGCGTCGGCACCGGATGACACCGGCTCCCATTGATTCAATCGCAGCGCTGCCCGCCCCACCGGGCTTGCCCCGGTGGACGGAAAGATTGAACGGCGCCGGGAGGGTCGCCGGCCCCGACGACCACGCCCGCTCCGACACCAATGCATTGCTTCGTGCATTTGACTTTTCGCCACGCTTGTGCTAGACTGTTCGCATAACGTTTGATGACACCATGAATCCTGCAATTCAAAATGCTATAATAATATCAGTCCGGCAGTCCGGCAGTCCGGCAGTCCGGCGG
>JAPLST010000172.1:603-5010 GCA_026398485.1 bacterium | reverse complement strand
CAGTTCGGGTGCCGTCTTGAAATCGCCCAACAGCACCGGCAGGCCATGCAGCATGGCTTCCATGACCACCATGCCATAACCTTCGGATTCCGAGGCAAAGGCAAAGAGCTGTGCCGACGCGAACGCCTGGCTCAGCGCGTCCCGCGCAATCCAACCGTCAAGAATGACTTGGCCATCCAGCCCCGCCGCCGCGATTTGGCCACGCAGCTTGGCGATGTACTCGGGATTATAGGCTTGGTTGCCAACCAGGCGCAGGCTGATGCTGTCGCGCAATTCAGGATGCTGCTGCACGACCAGCGCCAAGGCGGCGATGAGAATGTGGTAGCCCTTGCGGGGCGTATAATTGCCCACGGAGATGATTTGCGCGGGCAGGCGCGCACAATCAGCCTGGGCCACCACCTGGCCCAGATAATCACAGCCGGGGGGAATAATCTCGCTGGTGGACGCGCGGCGCCAAGGCCCCAGGTCCGCCTGCAACACCGTGGCGCTCACGCCGATGTTGTAATGGGCGGGGATCAAGGCGGCCAGGGTCTGCAGGCGATGCAGCGTGCGATACAGCCAGGCGTGATACGTATCCCAATAACACAGCTGTGAATACACGATAAGACAAATGTGGCCGCGCAGCCGTGTGCGCCATGCAAGGTGCCAGAAATAGCGATACAGCCACGAGTCGATCAAGATGACGCGAAAATCCAGCTCGTACTTGCGCAGGAGCACGCCCATCAGTTTCCGAATTGCCGTGCTGTTGCCAGAATCATGCAGCGACACCCCTGGCAGTTTTTGATCCAGCGCGACAATCTCGACATCCACCCCCAGGGCCAGCAAGCCATCGATCAAAATGCGATTATACATTTCGCCGCCTGTCTTGGGTGTTGCAGGAAACGAGGCAAGGAAAAACAGCGCCGCCTTCTTTACGCGTGCCCGGCTAATTATTGGATCCATTTTCGCAGACGCTGCAGCGTGCGGTGATGTTGCGGGGCGGCGTGTGGCACCAGCGCCACCGATTTCCCGGAAACGGTTATAGACAGGCTACGCATCCATTATTATAGCATAATAGCTTGGCATTGTTCGGCGGCTCCAGAACTTCTGGCATAGCGGTGTTCAATATGTCAGGAATTCTGGGCTCTGCCTGCGAGCGGGATTGGTTTGACCCGGTAGAACAGGCAGTAGAGCGCGGGCACGACCACCAGGGTCATCAACGTACCGAGGAGCAAGCCGCCCATGATGGTGACGGCCATGCTGGCATAGAACGGATCGCGCACGAGTGGTGTCATGCCGAAAATGGTTGCGCCGGCGGTCATCAGCACGGGCCTGAGGCGGCTGACGGAAGCGTCCACGACGGCCTGGTACGGCGGCTTTCCGGCAGCAAGGTCGAGATTTATCTGGGACACCAGCACGACGGAATTCCTGATCAGCATGCCGGATAAACCAATGAAGCCGAGAATGGCCATGAAGCCAAACGGGAGGTGGAATATGAGCAGACCGGCCGTCATGCCGATGATGGACAGCGGCACGACCAGAAACACGATGACGGACTTGCGAATCGAATTGAACAGGCAGACGATGATCAGAAACATGCCCAGCAGACAGAGCGGAAAGCTTTTGCGGATGGGCTCCTGGGCTTTTTCCGATTGGTCGTATTCGCCGCCCCATTTGAAGCTGTAGCCAGGCGGCAACGGAATGGCTTCGATCTGCGGCTTGATTGACTTCAACAGTGAACTGGCAAGGCCCGTGACCGGATTGCATTGCACGGTGACGGTGCGCTGCCGATTGCGCCGCTGAATGAGGGGCGCTTCCCATGCGGTGTCGAGCGCGGCGACCACTTGGCGTAATGGCACGAAGGTGCCTGCGGCCGTGCTCCAGATTTGGACATCGTCAAGCTGAGTGGCCGAGCTGCGTTCCACCACGGGCGGCCGCGCCATGATCGGGATCAGGTCGTCATGCTCGCGGTAGGTGCCGATCTGCGCGCCGTTGCAGCTCCACTGCAGGGCTTGCGCCAGATCATCGCGGCTGACGCCCACGCGCCGGGCTTGTTCCTCTGCAATGCGTGGCCGAATAACCTTGACCTCCTGGCGCCAGTCGGTGCGCACGTCGCGGGCCTGCGGCATGGCGCGCATGATGGCCTCGGCTTGGCCCGCCAGCTTTATCAGCACGGCGCGATCAGAGCCGCGAAAGCGGGCTTCCACGAGAAAGGTCATGGCGGGTCCCTTGGGAATCTTCTTGCAGCATGGCTCCGCATCTGGAATCTCGCGGCGCACAAAGGCATCGGCGTCGGCCAGAATATCGTCAATCGCGCGGTAGTCCGTGGCTTCCACGAGCAACTGGCCATAGCTGCTGTTGGGCAGGTGGTAGTCGTAACTCAGCATAAAGCGCAGCGCGCCTTCGCCGATGACGCTGGTGACGTTGGTGACGGACTTGTGGCCGCGCAGAAAGGCCTCGACGCGCGCGAGCTCGCGCGCCGTGCGCCCGATGTGCGTGCCTTGGGGCAGCCACAGGTCCACATAGCACAGGCGCAGGGTCGAGTCCGCGAAGAAAAATTGCGGGACAAGGCGGAACGCGAACACGGACGCCGCCAGCAGCACGTCCGTGACGCCCACCACCAGCCAGCGTCCGCGCAGGCAGATGTCCACGAAGCGCCGGTAGGCGCGGAACATGCGGCCATCGTACGCATTGGTTTCCTGGCCATGTTTGGGTATGCGCAGGAACCAGACGCACAAGAGCGGCGTGACGGTCACGGCATGCACCCAGCTCATCGCCAGTGCGAGCGCGAGTACATACAACAGGCTGATGCAGAACTCGCCCACGTCGCCGGACGAGAAACCGAGCGCGGCGAACGCCAGGACGGCGATCAGGGTCGCGCCGAACAACGGCCATTGCGTGTCGCGCACCACATCCATGGCGGCTTGTTCGCGTGCCTCGCCCTGTTCGACGCGCACGAGGATGCCGTCGGCGATGACAATGGCGTCGTCCACCAGCATGCCCAGCGAGATGATCAGCGCGCCCAGCGAGATTAATTGGAGGTCGATGCCCAGAAGGTACATGCCGGTGAAGGTGGCCAGGATCGTCAGCAACATGACGGCGCCGAGTAACAGGCCGCTCTGCCAGCCCATGAACAGCATGAGTGGCACAATGATAATGACCAGCGCCTCCTTCAGGTTCCGTACAAACAAAGAAACCGCCGCGGCGACCGTGTCGCTCTGGACATAGACGGCGTGCAATTCCATGCCGGCCGGCCGCAGCGGCGCCAGCTCCGCCAGGCGCTGTTTGATGGCGTTGCCCATCTCAATCACATTGCCGCCATTCATGGTCGAAATGCCAATGCCAATGGCCGGTGCGCCATTGTAGCGCATCAAGTTGTGCGGCGGCTCGGTGTAGCCGCGGTAGATGTCGGCCAGGTCGCCCAAGCGCACAAGGCCTTTCTGCCCGCCGATCAGCAGGTTGGCGATGGCCGCCTCGCTGTCGAGGTTGCCGGTGGGCGTGATGCGCACATAGTCGCCGTCCAGCTCGACGTTGCCGCTGGGCGTCACGGCGTTTTGGGCTTGCAGTGCGCTGTGGATCTGCGCCGGCGTGAGGCCCAATTCGGCCAGGCGCGCGCGCTTGAACTCGACGTAGATCACCGGCGGTTGCACGCCCCAGAACGCAATCCGGGCAACATTCGTGCAGAGCAACAATTCTTTTTTCAGGGTGTCGGCATAGTCCTTGAGCTGCGCGGGCGTGTAGCCTTTGCCCGTCAGCGCGAAGAACACGCCGTAGACGTCGCCAAAGTCGTCCATGACGCGCGACGGCCCCGCGCCCGGCGGCAGGGCACCTTGGACGTCGGCGACCTTGCGGCGCAGTTCGTCCCAAACCTGCGGCAAATCAGAACTCCGGTAGGTATCCTTGATTTCGACAAACACATAGGAATCGCCCGCCTGCGAGGTCGACCACACTTCTTTGACCTGCTCCATGGACTGGATGGCTTCCTCAATCCGATCAGTCACTTCCTCTTCCACTTCGCGCGGGCTGGCGCCGGGATACGCGGTGGCCACAAGGGCAATCTTGATCGTAAAGGTAGGATCTTCCAGCCGGCCAAGGCGCTGATAGGACACCACCCCGCTGCCTGCCACCACCAGCATCAGCACCACCATCAGCGTGCGCTTGCGCAGCGAAAATGCCGCGGGATTCATGCCTACTCCGCCGTGTCAAGCGGGGTGACCCGCATGCCTTCGACCACCACGTCGGCGCCCGCGGCCACGATTTGCTCGCCGTCCTGCAAACCTGACAGCACCACCGTGCGCCCCGTTTTAGTCAGGGTGCCGAGGTGCACCACGCGCCGCTGCACTGTCGCGGTGGCCGCGTCGTATACCCACACGCACGGCGTGCCGCTACTATCAGCCGTCACGGCCGAGGAGGGAATGGCAAGCGTGG
>JAPLST010000172.1:0-567 GCA_026398485.1 bacterium | reverse complement strand
GAATGGCAAGCGTGGCGCCCGTGCCATGACTGCCCGGCCACGCCACCTCCGCCGACATGCCCGGCAGAATCGTCACGTCGTCCGGCGCGTGCAGGACAAACGTGACGCGGTAGGTGCGCGTCTGCGCATCGCTGGCCGTGCTCCACTCCACGAGTTGCACGGGAAACATCCGGTCCGGAATGGAAGAGAAGACGGCCACCGCCGTCTCGTTTGTGGCTAGGCGATGCACCAGGATCTCGCGCTCGGCCACGGCCACGTCCAGCTCCAGCAGCGAGATGTCATGGAGATGCAGCACCACGTCGCCCGCCTTCACCATCTCTTGGGCGTCCACGTCAACCCGCGTGACCACGCCGGCGAACGGGGCGCGCAGAACCGTGTCCACCAATTGATGCCGGGCGACCTGCAATTGCGCCTCAATGTCCGCCACATTTGCCTGGGCCGCCGCCAGGCTGCTGCGCGCCTTGTCATACTCGGTCAGCGACACCACTTGCTGCGTGTACAAGGGCGCCACGCGGTCGAACGTCAGGCGCGCGATCTCGCCGCCGGTGAGTGCGCCGTCGCGCCGCG
>JAPLST010000156.1 GCA_026398485.1 bacterium | reverse complement strand
ACCTGGCGCAGGCTCTCAAGCGTTATCCCGGCGGCGGCGAGCGCCTGGCGCGCGGCGCGCGCCGTTTCGTCGGGCTGGTGCGCAATGATGTGCACGCGGTCGCCAAACAGGTCAATGGACGCGGCGGCCAGTGCACCGCGCAACACGCCGGCCGCGCGGCGCGCGTTGTCCGTGCGCACTTCAATCACGGCGGCGCCCATTTGTTCTTTGACGCCGTCCGGCGTGCCGCAGGCCAGCAGCGCGCCGTTGTGCAACAACGCCAGGCGGTTGCAGCGCTCGGCCTCATCCAGATACGAGGTGGACACGATGATCGTGACGCCCTCGCGCAGCAACTGGTAGAGGATGCGCCAGAAATCGCGGCGCGACACGGGATCAACGCCGTTGGTCGGCTCGTCGAGCAACAGCACCAGCGGCTGGTGGATCAACGTGCAGGCCAGGCCGAGCTTCTGTTTCATGCCGCCGGACAGGTTGCCGGCCAGGCGGTTGACAAACGGTGTGAGATTGCTGAAACCCAGCAGCCGCGCGATGGTTTCCGCCCGGCCGCGCTTGGGCACGCAAAACAGGTCGGCGTAAAAGCAGAGATTCTCCAGCACGCTCAGATCACTGTACAAACCAAAGCGCTGGCTCATGTAACCAATGCGTTCCTTGACGGCCTCGGCCTCGCGCACGGTATCAAAGCCGGCCACCGTGGCCGTGCCGTCGCTCGGGTCAAGAATGGCCGCCAGCATGCGCAACGTGGTGGTTTTGCCGGCGCCATCCGGCCCGACAATACCGAAGATTTCGCCGGGGGTGACGCTGAAGGAAAGGCGGTCAACGGCGGTGGTTGCGCCAAAGCGGCGCGTCAGCGCCACACTATTGACAATCGTATCCATAACGCTAATACTTACTTGATTGCATTCCAATTGTAGCCGCGGGCGCTGACCGCGGCTGCAGAAGTCGCCGCGCCGCGGGCGATGAGGCTGCAGAAGCCGCCCGCGCCGCGGGCGGCTACAAGGACACTGCAAAATGGAAAGCGTACTCATTAGTAACCGCCACCTAGTCCAGCATAATCCGCGCGTCCGCAGGCATGCCGGGCTTGAGTTCCCACGCCGGATTGGGAATGGTAATCTTTATCCGGTAGACCAGTTTCACACGCTCCTTGGCCGTCTGCACGGTCTTGGGCGTGAACTCCGTCTCGGACGAGATAAAAGTAATGCGGCCTTGGTACTGTTTGTCAGGATAGGTATCCGTGGTCACGCTGGCCCGCTGCCCCAGTTTAATGCGGCCAAGATCCGTTTCACTGACGTAGGCGCGCAGCCACACTTCGTTCATGTTGGCCAGGGCAACGACGGGCGTGCCGGCCGAGATATATTCGCCCGGCTCGGCATTTTTTGAAAGGACAACCCCGCTGAACGGCGCGCGCAGCACGGCGTCGGCCACATGTTGCGCGGCGGCATCGAGCTGGTGCGTGACGCGCGCCAAGGCCGCCCGGGCTTGCTCGATCCGCTCGATGCGCGGCCCTTGCTCAAGCAAGGCCAGCACGGCACGCGCCTCGCGCACGCGCGCCGCGCCGATCTCATGCGCGCTCTTGGCCTTGTCGTACTCGCTCGGTGACACCAGATTCTGGTTGACCAGGTTCTGTTGCCGCGCGTACTCGGCGCGCAACTGCACCACGTCGGCCTCGGCCCGCACCAGCGCCGCGCGCGCCTGCTCAATTTCATCCGGCCGGCTGCCATGTTCGAGTTCGTCCAGCACCGCGCGCGCCACCCAGACTTCAGAGGAGCGCGTGGCCTGCTCAATCACCAGGTCGCTGAGATCAAGCTGCGCCAGCACCTGCCCGGTCGTGACGCTGTCGCCTTCATCAACCGGGCGGCTGGCCATGCGGGCCGGTTGCTTGAAGCTGGCCTGCACTTCCGTCACCTCGATCGTGCCGGAGACAAACAGCGCCTGCGTATCGCGCGCCGCCATCCGGACACGCACCAGATACAATCCGCCGGCCACGGCGGCCAGCACAATGATCATTATTGCAATGCGGGCCTTTTTCATAGAGTGCTGCCTTGTTTTTTTAATGGGATCGTTCGCGCGGCGCACCGCGGCGGCGCCGCGGCCCTGCCGGTCAGCAGGCGCGCGAATTGACCCCATGCACGCCGCACATACGCCGCGGCATCAAACTTTCCGCCACTCAAGCGCCAGTAAATGCCCGCCGATTGGATAAGCCCCATGAACATGATGCTCAGCGTCTTTGGATCAGTTGCCCGGTGCGCAGCATCGCGCCGGCCGCAGCTATGCGCAATGATCTGCTCCATCGCCGCAATGTACCGGCGCAGATAGCCGTACATCCTTCGCCGCCGGGCGGCCGGGCCCAGCAGCAATTCTTCTGAAAAGATGAGATGGGGAATCACCTGATTCTCGCGCAAGTGCGCCGCGTGCAGGTCGAGCAGCAACGCCAGTTGCCGCAGGGGGTCGGGCGACGCGGCGCGCACGCGCCGCGCCTGCTGCAGCAAGCGTTCGGCAATCTGTTCGATCGCCGCATCCAGCATGGCGTCCTTGCTCTTGAAGTGCCGGTAGAGGGCCGAGGGCACGAGGCCGAGCCGGGCGGCAACTTTGGCGGCGCCGAGCCCGGCAACCCCTTCCTTCGCCATGATGGCGAGGACGGTCGTGACGATCTGCTGGCGGCGGACCGCGGTGTGCTCTTTGGTGGCGCGCATGAAGGTTATAGTGAATGTTCATTCACATTATAGCCAAAGGACCGGCAGGCTGTCAAGTCCCCCGCCTTCGTCCCCCGCCTTCGAGTGCTGCACACGACTTTGCGCACAGTATTTGCCGCAAAAGTACGCTGCCTTGGCCAGCTTCACATCTATAGTGGCAGTATCTTCTGGAAAAAAGGCATGCGGTAGAGCTGCATGATCATGAGTATAAAACCTTTTGTCAGCCACAATGGGATCATTGCGAAATACTCAACAAGTCTGTCGCAGCTTTGTTTGGAATGAATCATATCTTTCAAGGGCTTGGCAGTATAGCGCGCGTCTTGGATAAGTTTCGCAATCTCAGTGCCGGAAATGACCGCGTTACTGATGCCGCCGCCATGCATACGGCATGCAAAGCCGCCGGCATCACCGATCAAATAGATGTTGCCAAACTGGTGCCCCATATAATTATAGTTGATCGGTGCGGCCAGAAAATCTTTTTCATCGAACGGGTAATTCCTTTTTCTTAAATACTTCTGAAGGATTGCTTTGGCCTTGTTTGCCTCGAGAAAACACGGTTCAAAATATATGCCGATATTGTTATAGGTGGCATGAGGAAATTCCCAGATGTAGCCAGGACCCATCGTGCGCGGGTCATAATATGCCACAACTTCATCGTGTGTTCCCCAGATCCGGTAATACATGCCCCACGCAAGTTTGTTCGGGAGTTGAAGATACGCTCTGACTATGGAAGCAGAGCCATCGGCGCCGACCAGATCGTTATAGTGATACCTACCCTGATCGGTTGCGATACTCCCGGGCAGAATCTCTGTTACCAGTACATTCTTCAGCAGGGTTATTTTCTTGGCATCCTGCAATAATCTTTCCTGATAGCTTGCCAAATCTTCGCGCTCAAAAGTAATCCGCTTGTAACGGTGGTTGATCGTGACGCTGCTTTGTCCCAGACTGATGATCTGTTTGGCAAATTTCTTTACCCATGCAGCTTCACAAGGAACCGCCACTTCTTTTTCGCAGATACCTCCGCCACACGGTTTACTTCCCAGGACAGAAGCCTTATCCAGTAGCAAGACAGAGAATGCACTGCCGGCAAGTTCCCGCGCGCAAGCCAAACCTGCCGGACCAGCACCCACAATAATGACATCAAAATCCATCGTCAGCACCAGTGTTTTTAACGATCAAAAACGCAAATGGTGCCGCACGTCCGATGTCTCAAGTCGGACGCGAATCTTGGTGCCAATAAAAAAAGGAAAATGCCGTTGCCAAGAGCAATTGGCAATATCTCATGCACCAACATTCCGCCAATTATGAAAAACGCGGCCAGTGCCAGCATGATTACCAGCACTCCAACTCGATCCCGATATGTTGCGCGATAGAGCATAGTCTATACAATGTTGGATTCCGGGGTTTCCTTGTCAACTTATGATAAGGTGTATCGCTACCGATTTTCCCTAAACGGTTTGGCGTTAACTACGCTGCAGCCATTATCGAATAATCTCCACGGAATTGCAAGGGGCTTGTGAAGCCCACCGTTTCGAGCGGCCACAATTGGCATGGCAGCCAGTAAGCGCTCTCGTAGAGAGGAATCCATTGCCGGAAAGCAGTCAGGTCGCCAGACTTGTTACAACCCTACTTCAAGCCCCTGGCGCCGGTTGCGTTTGACATAACCCATGGGCCGTGTTATAATTTTACGTTGCTCTTGGCGCTGCTGCGCGAAGAAAGATATCAAAAACTGTAAACACCCCATGCAGCAAAAGGTTTCACGAAGTTTTCGCGTTTGCCAATCAGTACCGTGTGGTCTGGTTCTTTGCGCGCTGGTTGCAGCCGCGCCAAGCCTCGTGCAGGCAGATAAGCAGCAACCCGCCTTGCGCATCGCCGGGCCTTTAACGACCGCGACCATAGCCGGGCCGGCCTGGGCCAGCAATCTGCCGATTTATGAAGTCAACCTTGACCTGTATGGCTTCCCGCGCGGCACGGCATTGCGCGCCTATGAAAAGCATTTGCCCGTCTTGAAAGACTTGGGCGTCGGGCTGATCTGGTTCATGCCCTTGCATCCGCGCGGTGAGCAACGCGCGTTCGGCAGCCCGTATGCCGTGCGCGATTACCGCGGCATCCATCCTGCGTTTGGCACGCCGGCCGATTTCAAGCACTTGGTCGGGTGCGCGCACGCGCTGGGCTTGCGCGTGCTCATGGATTGGGTTCCCAATCATACGGCCTGGGACAATCCCCTGCTTGACGCGCAGCCGGCGTTCTATGCCACCAACGCGCAGGGGGAAATCGCGCAAGCCGGCACCTGGTTTGATGTGGCACAGCTTGATTATGGCACGCCCGGCCACTGGAACAAAGCCTTGTGGCAGCACATGCGTGATGACATGCTCTTCTGGATTCGCACGTTCGACATTGACGGGTTTCGCTGCGACGCGGCGGGCCGGCACGGCATGGTGCCGGTCGAATTCTGGACCTGGCTGCGCCCGCAATTGAATGCGGTCAAGCCCGTGTTCATGCTGGCCGAAGGCGATGACCGCTATCTGCATCCGGCGTTTGACATGACCTACGCATGGAATCTCCCGCCCGTTTTGTGGGAGGTGTGCGCCGGGCGCAAACCAGCCACGGCTATTGATGATGAACTGCGCAACGACGCGCGCGATTTTCCCGCCGGCGCGATTCGCATGCGTTTCTTGGATAATCACGATTGGCATGCCAATACCGATTGGTGCTGGGGACGTGCACCTGCGATCGCCACCACGGGCGGCATGCTCCAGGTCGCGCCGCTGATGGTGTTGTGTGCCACGCTGCCCGGCAAGCCACTGCTGTATAACGGCCAGGAAATGAGTTACACCAAGGTTGACCCGGCGCCCGATGCCACGGCGCGCTATCAATCGCCGGCCTGGCCTTTCTACCACCGCTTGCTGGAATTGTATCAAAGCCAGCCCGCGATCTTCGCGGGCACATTCGCCAAAATCGCCTCCAATCACGACGATAAACTCTATATGTATGTCCGGCAGCGCGGCCGTGACCGCGTCGTGGTCGTGGTCAATCTCAGCGATCAACCGCAGACGGCAACCGTGCGCAATGTTTCCCTGGCGGGCGACTACCGCGATTGGTTTGGGAATTGCGACGTGACCCTTGCCGCGCAACCTACCTGGAACCTGGCTCCGTGGGCGTACCGCGTCTATGTGCGCCGGGCTGACTAAGCGGGCGCACGGCTCCCGCACTCCATCATTTGTTCTTGTTCGCGCTGTTTTTCTTGGCTCGCAATATATCTTCAACTTCATCTTTTATAGCGCGATACTCTTCTGTTGCTATTCTCCAACGTTCTTGCACTTTCTTGTAATCATTATTGCAGCGCACCATTGCTTTATTCAGAAATTCATATTCTTCTTTCATGACGAGTAGTTTTGTGCTATTTGGGAAGCTTCGTTGGTACTCTTTATAAATATCCTGTTTTACTTTTTGTATCGCAAGAACAAGGTTGGCAATGTATGCTTGCCATTCTTTAGGACTACCAATCGATTGTCTTGTTTTCATTTTTTTTTTTTTTTTTTTTTCGTGATTGATTGTGCTGTAATAGTTCCTGAGTGTTGTTACGCTTGCTGTTGCGTCAAGCGTCAAGCCACCGTCTGCATTTGGCAACATTATACAGCTTCATTTCTGCAGTGTCAAATCTACCGTGCGCGGCCTGCATCCACGCCGAGAAAACGCGACAAGCTACCAGAAAAAGCCACATAAGCGAGTGGTATGCGTGTATCACCACCGGAAACGCGGCAAGCCCGCCGGAGGCGTGCAGCGCAGATCGTCAACCGTCAAAATATGTTGATTGAAGAGGAAAAAGCAACGGTCTCTTTCCAACCATATAATTTTACATTGCAATGCCTTGTTGTGGTCCAACTCCATGTTCATCAAGGTCTTCTCCGCATGCACGTTGTCTTCAGCACCAATAAAGATGAAACGGGCTTCCAGCCCTTTTCTATTCGATCCATCCAGCCTGGGGCGTTGCCCCAGGCTGAGATTGCATGGGCCTTTGGCCCGTATAGCTCTTAGACCAGCTTATCGATCAGGCGGTCAGTGGCGGCGATTTGGTTCTCGAGTTGGGTGCGGTCGTCGGGTGTGCGCAACGGCTGTGTTGCGCCTGTCGTTCAATGTTCAATGTTGAATGTTCGGCGTTAATGTATTTCTCTTCCCCTGCGGGGCGTGCGCAGCCGCTATTCCAGATCCGTGCGGGGCGTGAAGAGCCGGGTTTGGATGGCCTCCATGTAGAGGTAGATGCCCGGCGTCACAAACAGCGTGATGACTTGGGCGAACGCCATGCCACCCACCACCATCAGGCCGAGCGGCACGCGGCTCGCACCGTCCGTGCCAAAGCCGAGGGCGATGGGCAGAATGCCGAAGATGGCGCACAGGCCGGTCATCAGGATCGGGCGAAACCGGACGAGGCAGGCGTCGTAAATGGCGTCACGGCTGGACATGCCCTCGCGCTTGCGCTGCTTGGCGAAATCAACCATCATGATGCCGTTCTTGGTGAACAGACCAATCAAGACAAACAGGCCGATATAGGCGTACAGCGACAGTTCCCGGCCGCAGATCAACAGCGTCAACAGCCCGCCAAACGCCGCCACGGGCAGCGTTGTCAGGATCGTGAACGGATGGATGTAGCTCTCGTACAGGATGCCCAGCATGACATATTTGAGGAAGATGGCCACCAGCAGCATGATGCCCAGACTCGCAATCGATTTTTGGAATTCGAGTGCATCGCCCGTGAACTGACCTGTCACACCGGCCGGAATGACCTTGGCCGCCAGATCCTCGATCGCCTTGACGGCGTCGCCCAAGGCCACGCCGGGCACAAGGCTAAACGAGACCGTCGCCGCCTCCTGCTGCTGCGCATGTGGAATGTTCTGCGGGCTCGCCTCCTCGCGCCAGCGCACCACCGACTTCAGCGGTATCAGCGTCTCCGTCACCGGCGAGCGCACATACAGCAAGCCCAGGTCGTCCGGCAGGCACTGGTACTCCTTGGCAACCTCGAGGATGATTTGATACTGGTCGTTGTCGGTCATGAACTGGGTGATGTGGCCGCCGGAAAAGGCGGCGGCGAGCACCTGCTCGATGGTCTGGGCCGTCAGACCAAGGGACGAGGCGCGATCCCGGTCAATCTCGATGCGCAGGCGCGGCATGTTCAGCTTGATGTTGTTCTGAATGCCAAACAGGCCACGGATGCCCCGCATGCCGGCCTCGAGTTCTTGCGACGCCGTGTAGACCCGCTCGCGGTCGAGGCCCACTAGCACATAGGCATAGGCGCTGCCGCTGGCCGTCGATTCGGCGCCCGAACTGATCCGCAGCACGGGCGACGGCTGGAGATAACACGCGCCATACGGCAGCAGGGCCAGTTGCTTGGTGAACTGCTGGACGCACTGCTCGATGGAGCGGGCCCGCTCACTGGGTGCGCGCAGCCTGATGAAGACATTGCCGCTGCTCTGGTCCGCCCCCGGTGAGTTGCCGGTCATAGCACCCAGCTGGACGACGTCCGGATCCTTGCTCAGGATGTCGATCACGGCCGCTTGGAACGCGCGAATCTGCTCGGTGGACGAGCCCTGCGGCATCACCAGCGAGCCGCGCACAAAACCGCTGTCGCCGCGCGGCAGGAACGCCTTGGGCAACAGGCCGAAGGCGACCAGCGACCCGAAAATGCATACCAGCCAAAGGGCCAGCGCGGCCCAACGGTGCCGGAGCTGCCAGGTCAGATGTTGCGCTGAAACGCATTGGGCGCCTGGTGATGCGTGATGAGCCGCGCGCACATCATCGGCGACAGCGTCAGCGCCACCACCGTCGACACAATGATGGCAAAGATCACCGTCAGGGAAAATTCGCGCAGGTTGCGCCCCACCGCGCCGGTCATGAACACCAGCGGGATGAAGACAATGATCAGCGCCGCACTGGTCGAGAGGACGGTGAAGGTCACCTCGCCCATGCTGCGCACGGCGGCGGGGATGGGCTTCTCGCCGGCATCCAAGTGGCGGACGGTGTTCTCGAGTACCACGATCGCGTCGTCAACCAGGAAGCCGATGGCCAGGACGATCCCCATCAACGAGAGGGTGTCAAGGCTGAATCGCGCGGACTGCATCAGCATCAGCGTTCCCAGCAGCGTCACGGGTAGCGCCACGGCGGGCACAATCGTCTCGCGCACCCGGCCGAGGAACAGGAAGATCACCAAGACCACCAGCAGCAGGGCAATCAGAACCGTTAGCTGGACGTCTTTGAGCGACTCGCGAATGGCCCAGGCGCCGTCGAACATCTGCTCGATCTCGATGCTCCCGGGCAGCTCGCGTCGCGCCTCCGTGATCGCCTGGGAGATCCGGTCGGCCACGGCAACCGTGTTCGCCCCGCTCACCCGCGACACCATCAGTGCCACGCATTTGTCGCTGACTTTGCCGTCGTGCTTGACGAAGCGCATGTCGACCATGTCGCGGGTAATGCTGTCGACGCAGGTGGCCACATCCTTCAGCCGCACTGGCGCGCCGGCCCGCTGCGCGACAATCAGTTCGTCATACGCGCGGGCGGTCATGAGCTGGCCTTGCGGCTCGATTGAGAAAGTGCGTGACGGCCCGTTCAAACTGCCGCCCGGGATGCTCACCGTGCCTTGCTTGAGCGCCTCGGCCAGCTCGTCAATGCCAATCTGGAAGGCCGCCAGCTTCTCGGGCATGAATTGAATGCGCACGGCGCGCGGCGCGCCGCGCAGGTCCACCTTCGACACGCCCTCAAGCATGCTCAGCTTCTTCGCCAAAATGTGATTGGCATAGTCGTACAGGTCGCCATGCGTGAGCACATCCGAATGGACCACAATGAAATAAATCGGTGCATCGGACGGATTGAACTTCTGGTACGAAGGCGGCGCGGGCAGGTCCTGCGGCAGGTTCCGCGCCGCCCGGCTGATGGCCGCCTGCACGTCCGGCGCAACCAGGTCAACATCACGGTCAAGACCGAAGGTGAGGTTGATGCTGGTCGCGCCGTACTTGTTCTCCGCAATCATGGCGCGCAGGCCGCTGATCTGGGTGAACTCGTTTTCGAGCGGCGTCGCCACCGTGGATGCCATGGTGCCCGGGCTGGCGCCGGGATAGGACGCGCTCACCTGAATGACCGGATAATCCACCGTCGGCAGGCTGTTCACCGGCAGGCTGAAATAGGCCCACATGCCAAAGACACACAACACGACCATGATCAGCGTTGTCAACACTGGCCGCCGAATGAACAGTTCGGAGAAGCTCATGGCGGCGCCCGGCCCGGGATTACCTGCCGCGCCCGGCGGTTGCCGGCGGCGTGCTCGCGGCCGCCGCCTGCGCCACAATCACGGTCACGGCCGCACCCGGCGTCAACTGGAGCTGGCCTAGCTCAACCACCTGCTCGCCCGGCGCGACGCCGGCGCACACTTGGATCAGCCCGCCATGCCGCACGCCGGTGGGCGCCGGCCGCATTTCAGCCAAGCCGCCCTTGCCCACCACAAACACATACGGCCCGTTCTTGCCGAACTGCACTGCCGCCTCGGGTACCATGACCGCGTTGCTGACCACGTCAGCCATGATCCGCACATCCACAAACTGCCGCGCCCACAGGGCCTGGCCCACATTCGGCACCACGCCCCGCAGCAGGATCGTGCCCGCGTCCGCATTCACCGCATTGTCAA
>JAPLST010000162.1:19148-19496 GCA_026398485.1 bacterium | reverse complement strand
TCCTTGTAGCCGCCCGCGGTGAGGGCGGTTTCTGCAGCCGCGGTCAGCGCCCGCGGCTACAATTGGAATGCAAGCAAGTAAGCGCACTCATTAGTAAGAAGCCGCCGCATGGTGGTGGGGCTGAGCCCAGCGCCATGCGGCGGCGTGATAAACAGCAATCGCTTGGTGAACTAACGCCGGCGGCGCGCCAGCAGCAACGAACCGGCGGCGAGCGTCAGCACGCAATACAGCACGGGTTCAGGCACCGTGCCGTACAATTCAAAGCCCATGCCGAGGTTGACGGTGTTGGTGGCCCACAGGCCGTCACCCAGCGACTGTTCCATCGGCATGCCTTGGCGCGCGGTAGGT
>JAPLST010000162.1:2670-19129 GCA_026398485.1 bacterium | reverse complement strand
GCACTGGAGTTCGGCCGCAAACCAATAGGTGCTGCCCGCTTGGGCGAAGAACGGCGCCTGCAAATCCGCCTGGTAATACCAAAGGATGTTGGTGGATAATTCGCAGTTATAGCCCGGATGGAATTCTTCCAGCAATGTTTGGCCCGGGTGGCTGTACGGCATGATGCCGTCGGCTGGCGCATCGGCATACATGCGCAACCAGAAGCCGGTTTCATTGCCGGCGCGATAGTAGGGATAATAGCCGGTCCAGCGCACCGTCTGCACGAACAGGTTGCTCGCGCAAGTGAAATCATCGGCGGCGATGTTGGTCGTGGGTGGGCTCAAATAACTTGAAAAATAATAGAGCCCCGGCGGGGCCATGGCCTGCTGGTAGACCAATGAACCCAGTGGCGGCGGGCAGATGGCCGTAGCCTTGATTGCTTGCGCGCTGCTGTAGCCATTCGAACTGCCGTCGAGATCGCCATAGGTCCACGGCCCGCCGGCTTTGCAGAAGCGCACCGCGACATCCAGTTGGCCGGCCATCGTAATCGGGATGGCGCGGGCGTAGACATCATTGCTTTGCGCGGCGCCGACGCAGGGGGCGTCAAACCAGACCCACGAGGAGCCCGGCGCAGTGCCGCGCTCGCCATAGCCAATTTGGCCGCTGAAATATGGCGCGGGTGTCGGCCCGCCCGTCTGGCCGGCGGCGTACAGCAGGCCGGTGATGACGGCGGTGGCTTGATAACTGGTCAGGATGATGGGCGACGGTCCGGCCAGTTGGGCATTGTCGACGCCGGTCACACTCGCCACGATTTTGACGTTGTCGACATACGCGCGGTGGGAATTCGTGCCGATATAGAGGAAGCCGATGTAGACGTTGGCATTGCCGCGATACTGCGAGATGTCGGCCGAGACGGGGTTGAGATAGCCGGGCACGCCGGAGCAAGGCGCGATTTCAACGTAGTCGTTGCTGGCCGGGTTACGATTGCCCTTTGAGATGAAGGCGCCGGTGTAATAGTAGGTGCGCGGCGCGGTGACAAAGGGAATGAAATCGCACGAGAACTGAATCTGATTGGCGTTCGGCAGCGACAGTGCAGGCGTGACGATCCAGTTGGAGACAATGCCGGTAACGGTGACGTCGCCGTGCCGCAGTGACGGCTGGGGATTGCCGGAGGCAGTCGACCAGAACCAACCGAGTTGCGGCGACGCCAGAAAATACGAGGCCCAGCCGTTGGTCGAGGTGTAGGTGGCAAAGGTCTCATCCATGATGGTCTTGCTCCAGATGCATTGGCTGGCCAGCACGGCTGAGTTGGAATAGCTGCCTTGGATGGCGACCACCATGGCAGTATTGGCCGCGTTCGGCAATCCCGCCAGCGGCACAGTGGCGGTGACCACAAAGGAGGTGGCCGCGCCGGCGGTCAGCGTGGGCGTAATGGCTGGTCCGCTTTCGCTCCAATTCGCGTTGCGGTAGAAAAGATTGAACGCCGTGCTGGCGCCCGTCAAATTCGTGACAGTGACGATATACGGCAGGACATCGCCGGGCAAGCCCGGGCGACTTTGGGTGGTGGGCAGGACATAGACATTCGGCGCTTGGTCGCTGACCTGCACAGCGTCCAGATGGCAGTCATTGCCATAGCGGCTGTTGAACGCGAAGGCCAGCATGACATTGGGCTGGTTCAGCGCACCGGCAGGCAGGTCAATCGTTTTGGGCGACCACGCATCGCCTGCGGCATTGTAGCGATAGTAATTGGTGAACGAGTTCCAGACCGTGCCGTCGGTGGACCATTGCAGGGTCACAAAATCGGGATTGGCCGAATATTCATTGTCCTCGGTCCAGGCGCATTGAACTTTGAGGGATGCATAGCCGATGGTCGAAAAACCATTGGTGTATTTCAGGCGGATGACCGCGCCGCTGGGGCAGTCATAGGAATTGAACTGGACAAAACGCGTGCCTTCATACGGCGCGAACCCGGCCGGATTGGCGCTGGTAGTCACATAGGCCAGTGCTGGATCGATGCCGGGATCGTTGACGATTTCCGTCGCCCAACCGGCGGGGATGGTGGGGTCGTTAAAGCCCTGCGACAACAGCGTGACGCCCAAGCCAGAGACGGCCATGCAGAACAGCGCAACAGCAACAAGATACGGTTTCACAGTGAGCATCCTTGGTTCCCAATTAATGTGGCGGCCACCGCAGTGGCGCGCCAGCATACGCAGCATGTTACTACTGTTTGATGGTGACAGTATAGCAAGTTTCGCGGCGCAATGCAATTCGCCATAAATCCTTGCAAAAATGGCGGCGTTGTCTTATAATAGCCAGCTATGGATGCATGTGAAGCAAAACCGCAGCCGTTACTCCCGGCGGATGAGCCGTTCGGGCTGATTGCCGGCGGCGGGAATTTGCCGCTCGAGTTTATGCGGCATGCGCCGGCACTGGGCATGCACAAGATCATTGCCGTTGGCTTTCGCGACGCGACTGCGCCGGAAGTGCGCGCGGCGGCGGCCGAGTATGATGAAATTGGCATCGGGCAACTGGGGCGGTTGATCAAGTATTTCACGCGGCATGGCGTGCGCCAGGCGATCATGCTGGGCAGCGTGTCGCCGCGCCTGACGATTGCGAATATACGGCTGGACTTGCGCACGATTCTGCTGGCGGCACGGGTGAAAGATCGGCGCGCGGACAGTGTGCTGGGCGCGATTGCGGCGGAAATGGGCAAGGATGGGATTGTGCTGCAGGAGACGACGCGCTATCTGCCGCATTTGCTGGCGGTCGAGGGTTGCATGACGAAAACGAAACCGTGCGCGCGTGAAATGGATGACATTCAACTCGGGGTGAAAATCGCGCTCGCCAGCGGCGCGCTGGATGTTGGCCAGACGGCGGTGGTGCGCAAGCATGCGGTTGTCGCGGTTGAGGCGATGGAAGGGACGGATGCCTGCATCAAGCGGGCCGGCGCGCTGGCGCGCGAGTGCGTGGTGGTCAAAATGGCCAAACCGCGCCAGGACTTGCGGTTTGACGTGCCGTGCATTGGCGCGACGACGTTGCAGATAATGATCGAGGCCGGGGCGCGCGTGCTGGCGGTCGAGGCCGGCAAGACATTTGTACTGGAAAAGGAGCGCATGCTGGCCTTGGCGGATGCGCACAAGATTGCGATTGTGGGCGTGCAAGGAGAACGGTAATCGGTGATCAGTAATCAGTAATCGGTGACAGAAGGGGAGACATGGAGAAGCTACGGACGGCCGTGATCGGCGTTGGGCACTTGGGCAAATATCACGCGCGGATTTGCGCGCAATCGCCGGAGATCGAACTGGTCGGCGTGGTGGACGTCAATGCAACGATGGCGCAGGAAGTGGCCAAGGAGCACGGCGTGCAGGCCTTCACGCGGATTGAGGAGGTGCTCGATTTGATTGATGCGGCGCATGTGGTGGTGCCGACCGACCAGCATTATGCCGTGAGCAAGATCTTGCTGGAGGCGGGCAAGCATGTGTTGCTGGAGAAACCGATGACGACGACCGTGGCGCAAGCGGACGAGTTGCTGACGCTGGCCAAGGCGCATGACCGGATTTTGCAGGTGGGCCATGTCGAGCGTTTCAATCCGGCGATCATCGGCATCCAAAAAGTGCTGACGCAGCCGATCTTTATTGAAGTACACCGGCTGGCGCCGTTCAACCCGCGCGGGACGGAGGTCGGCGTGGTACTGGATTTGATGATTCACGACCTGGACATTATTTTGCATTTGGTCAAGGCGGAGGTTGAGCGGATTGACGCGGTAGGCGTGCCGGTCTTGACGGCCAAGGAAGACATTGCCAATGCGCGCCTGACGTTTGCCAACGGGTGCGTGGCGAACGTGACCGCGTCGCGGGTGAGTGCGGAGCGGATGCGCAAGATTCGGTTTTTCCAGAGTGACGCGTACATTTCGCTGGATTACGTCGCGCAGAACGCGAAGATTTACCGGCGGCAAGGCTGGCAGATCATGGATGAAGTGATCAATTTTTCGGGTGAGCAGCCGTTGCAGAAAGAGATTCAGAGCTTTGTGGCCTGCGTGCGCGAAGGGGCGCGGCCGCAAGTGTCGGGTGAGGAAGGGCGCAACGCGCTGGATGTCGCGACGCGCGTGACGGAGGCGGTGCAGGCGCATCTGGCGCGGCTGAAGCAGCTGCATCCGGCCGCCGCGGCGCAGGCGCTCTGAGTGGCAGCAAGACGCAAGGGCCACAAGCGACCGCAGGGACATGTAGCTGCAGCCACTGAAAACTGAAAACTGAAAACTGAAAACGGAAAACTTAGAGAAATTGCGATTGGATGCGGCGCTGGTCGAGCTGGGGCTGTATCCTTCGCGCGAGCAGGCGCAGCGGGCGTTGCTGGCCGGCGAGATCGAGGTGGACGGGCGGCGCGATGCGAAACCGGGCACGCGCGTGACGCTGGTACTGGTGGATGGCGCCACGCAGGTGCGCAACGGCAGGCAAGCCTTGGCCATCACGCTGCGGGAGAAGCTGCAGTATGTCAGTCGCGGCGGGCAGAAGATGGCGGCGGCGCTGGATGCGTTTGGCATTGATCCGCGCGCGATGCTGGTGCTCGACATAGGCGCGTCGACGGGCGGCTTCACGGATTGCCTGTTGCAGCGCGGGGCGCGCAAAGTATATGCGGTGGACTGCGGCACGGGGCAGTTGCATGCGCGGCTGCGGGCGGATGCGCGGGTGATGTGCATGGAGCAGACCAATGCGCGTTACCTGACGCGTGAGCAGGTGCCGGAGACGCCGGCACTGGTCGTGGTGGACGTTTCGTTCATTTCGCTGCGGCTGATCATACCGGTCGTGGCAAAACTTGGCGGAAGTGGTACAATAGTGATTATGCTGGTGAAACCACAATTTGAAGCAGGCCCGGCGCTGGTGCAGCGCGGCGGCGTCGTGCGCGACGCGGCGGTGCGGCAGGCGACCGTGCAGGCGGTGCGTGCGGCAATGACCGCCGCGGGTTGGCAGATCATGGGCGAGATTGAGAGCCCCTTGCGCGGGCCGGCCGGCAACATTGAATATTTGGTCGGGGCGCGCATGTGAACCAGCGGGCGCAAGGATTTTTGAGTGGCAGCGCGGGTGTTATGGCGAATGTCAGCAAAGGGCACGCGACCGAGGCAACGCGTGCAGTGCTGCTGGCGCTGGACCGCTGCGGCTTGGCGTGGAAGCTTGAGGCGGCGACGGCCGTGGCACTGGGCGGCGGACGTGCCGGCACGCCATTGCCCGATCTGGCGCGGGCGGTGACGTGGATGATTGTGATTGGCGGCGACGGCACGATTTTGCAGACGGCGCGGGCGCTGGTGGATCATCCCATGCCGATTCTCGGGGTTAATCCCGGGCAGTCACTCGGCTTCATGACCGACACGCGCGTGCAGGATGTGATTGCGACGCTGGACGACATGCGGGCGGGGAATTTCACGCTGCTGGAGCGCGGCATGCTGCGCGCCGCGGTTGGCGGTGCGGACGGGAGTGCGACACTGTTGCCGCCGGCGCTCAATGACGTGGTCTTTATTCATGGCGCGCACGCCCAGCTGATTGTGCTGAACGTGCTGGTCAACGGCGAATTTTTCACGACGTATGCGGCCGACGGGCTGGTGTTGGCGACGGCGACGGGCTCGACTGCGCACGCGATGTCGGCCGGCGGGCCGATTTTGTTTCCGGACACGGCGGCGCTGGTGTTGACCCCGATCTGCCCGCACACGTTGACGAACCGGCCGATTATTTTGCCGCGCGGCTATCGCGTGGATGTGCGCATGGGCGAGCCGCATCGCGAAGTCGGCGTGGCGGTGGACGGCCAAGTGGCGCATCAACTGGCGCCGGGCGAGCTGGTGCAGATGCAGCTGGACACGCGCGTCACCCGCTTTGTGCATTCGACCCGCCACAGTTTTGGCGATGTGCTGCGCGAAAAGCTGCACTGGCGCGGTGATTTGCGAGTGGATCGTTCACGAGAATAACAGGAAACCATGGCCCATGTACTTATAGACCCGCAGCGTTGCAAAGGCTGTCATTTGTGCATTCAAGTCTGCCCGAAAAAAATACTGCAACCGTCGGCACAGTTGAACGAGCGCGGATTGTATCCGTGTGAAACCAGCGATGCGGACGCGTGCATAGGGTGCCTGCAATGTGTGCTGGTGTGCCCGGATGTGGCGATCACGGTCACGGACGATGACGCGCGCGCCACAAAGCAGGGGACGATATGAGTGCCGCGATGCAAGCAGTGCGGAAATTAATGAGCGGCAACGAGGCGCTGGCGGAAGGCGCNGGCCGGATGTGACGCGTACTTTGGCTACCCGATCACGCCGCAGAATGAGATCCCGGAATACATGGCGCGGCGGATGCCGGAGGAAGGGCGCGTGTTTGTGCAGTCGGAGAGCGAACTGGCGGCGATCAGCATGGTGATGGGCGCGGCGCTGACGGGTGCGCGGGCGATGACGACGTCATCGAGTCCCGGCGTCAGCCTGATGCAGGAAGGCATCTCGTATTTATGCGGCTGCGAACTGCCGGCGGTGATTGCCAATGTGGTGCGCGGCGGGCCGGGGCTGGGCAACATCATGGCGGCGCAAAGCGATTATTTTCAGGCGGTGAAAGGCGGCGGGCACGGTGATTACCGCTTGCTTGTCCTTGCGCCGGCGTCGGTGCAGGAAATGTATGATTTTGCGTACTTGGCTTTTGACGCGGCGTTCGCGTACCGCAATCCGGTGATGATTTTGAGCGATGGGTTGATCGGCCAGATGATGGAGCCGGTTGCGTTTCGCGCGCCGCAGCATTTGCGGATTGCCGGGGTCAACTATGACGCCAGCAGTTGGGCGCTGACCGGCGCGATGGGCCGGCCGCCGCGCAGCATCAAGTCGTTGCTGCTGGGCGACGGCGTGCTCGAGGCGCACAACCGGACGTTGCAGGAAAAGTATCAGCGGATGAGCGCGCAGGTGCGTTACGAAGCGTTGCAGACCGAGGACGCGGAACATATATTTGTCGCCTATGGCATTTGCGCGCGGATTTGCCAGGGTGCGCTGGCGCGCTTGCGCGGCGAGGGCTTGCGGGTCGGCTTGCTGCGGCCGATCACCTTGTGGCCGTTTCCGTCCGCGTGGCTGCGCGCGCACGCGGCGCAGCTGCGGCACATCATGGCGGTCGAGCTCAGTTGCGGGCAGATGGTGGAGGATGTGCGGCTGGCCGTGGGGGACACGACCCGCGTTGCATTCCATGGCCGCTGCGGTGGCGGTGTCATGACGGTTGACGAGTTGTGCGCCGAGGCGCGGCGGGTTTTCACGCAGGAGCACTAATGCACTATACACGACCGACAGCATTGCAGGATGTGGCCACGCATTATTGTGCGGGCTGCGGCCACGGCGTGGCTCATCGCCTGATTGCGGAAGTAGTGGACGAGCTGGGCATTCGTGAGCGGACGCTGGCGGTGGCGCCGGTGGGCTGCGCGGTGCTGGCGTATGACTACTGGAATTTCGATGTGACGGAAGCGGCCCACGGGCGTGCGCCGGCGGTGGCGACGGGGATGCGGCGTTGCAATCCGGACAAGGTCGTGTTCACCTACCAAGGCGACGGCGACCTGGCGGCGATTGGTGCGGGAGAAATCGTCAACGCAGCCAATCGCGGCGAATTGATCTCGGTGTTTTTCATCAACAACGCCACCTATGGCATGACGGGCGGGCAAATGGCGCCGACGACCATGCTGCACCAGCGCACGACGACGTCGCCGCGCGGGCGCGAGACGCGCGCCGAAGGCTGGCCGATGAAAGTGGTGGAAATGCTGGCGCAGTTGGATGGCACGGCCTATGCGGTGCGCTGCGCGCTGGACACGCCCAAAAACATTCGCGCGGCGCGTGCGGCGATAAAAAAAGCGTTTGAGGTGCAACTGGCCGGGCAGGGCTTGGCGATTGTTGAATTATTGTCGGCGTGTCCGGTGGGGTGGGGCATGAAACCGGTCGAGGCCATCAAGGCGATGGCGGGTACCATGACGGCCCAGTTTCCGCTGGGTGTAGTGAAACAGAGGGAGAAGTAAACCATGCGCGGTGTATTCAAGGGCTCGATCGTGGCAATCGTGACGCCGTTTTTCGATGACGGGAAAATTGATTTTGCGACGCTGGAGCGGCTGGTGGAATGGCAGATTGAGAGCGGGACGGACGGGATTGTGCCGTGCGGCACGACGGGCGAGAGCCCGACCTTGTCGCACGAGGAGCACGAGGCGGTGGTGGCGGCGGTGGTGGCGGCGGTGCGCAAGCGCATTCCGGTGCTGGCGGGCGCGGGCTCGAACAACACGACTGAATCACTGCGGCTGGTGCGCTTCGCCGAAAAGGCCGGCGCGGATGGCGCCTTGGTGATCACGCCGTATTACAACAAGCCGACACCCGCCGGCCTGGTCGCGCATTACCAGACGATTGCAGCGGCGACGCGCCTGCCGATCGTGATGTATAATGTGCCAGGGCGGACCGGCATCAATCTGTTGCCCGAGACGGTGGCGCTCCTGGCCCAGACGCCGAACATCATCGGCATCAAAGAGGCCAGTGGCTCGCTCGATCAGGTCTCGTCCATTCTGCAACTGTGCAAGATTGATGTGCTGTCGGGTGACGATGGCTTGACGCTGCCGATCATGGCAGTGGGGGGCTGTGGTGTGATATCGGTGGTGGCCAATGTCGCGCCGAAGAAGATGGTGGCCATGACCCGCGCGATGTTGAAGGGTGATCTGGCGAATGCCGAGCGGCTGCATCGCGAAGTATATCCGTTGTGCAAGGCGCTGTTTGTGGAGACGAACCCGATTCCGGTCAAGGCGGCGTTGGCGATGATGGGCAAGATCCGCGAGAATTTGCGCTTGCCGCTGGTGCCGCTGAGCGCGGCGCAGCGCGTGCCGTTGGCAGAGGTTGTGCGCGCGATCGGCGAGGGCGGGTAACGCCCAAGCCATAATGACGAATAGCGAACACGGAATATTGAAGGTCGAAGTGTCTGCGTAGAACTTCAGCCTTAGCGCTGCGTCACCGGCAATTCACAGACAATGCCATTGACCCAGATTTCGCTGTTCTCCAATAGGCCATAGTGGAACTTGGTGTTGGGCAAGGTGGGCTCGCCGGCGAAACCGATCCATGAAGTGCGGATGGCGCCGTCCACGTCGAGCTGCAGCAACGGGCCATGATAATCGCTTTGGGTGGACGACTTGTAGCTGCCGCTGTTGGCGGTGGAAATGGCCGATGAAATCAGGTCGCCGCCACGGAGTGTGTATCCTTCATCGTCCGGATACTCCTTGAATGACGCCAAGCTGACCTGCAGCGATTTGATGCGGCCGGGCGCTTGTGCCGCCGAAGTCAAGAGGCAGGCGTGGCCGCCCACGACGGTGATTGTATCAATGCCATATTGCATGTTCAGGACGGCATGCACCGTGCCACCATAGGCGGTTTTTGACCCGTCATAGTTGACCAGCGTCATGAGTGTTTTCATGGATTTGATGTGGCGCGCGGTAATGCGCACGGGCAGATGCTCGCTGTCGCTGATGTCGTCGGGTTCACTGATTTCCGAGCGGGTGATGTCGCCACCAATGGCTTCCAGACGGTCGACTGCGCCGACCGCGTCAATGGCGGCAAAGATCGAGCCGCCGTAGGGCGTGCCATCCGAGACCGCCGTCGTGGCGCGCACCATGCCGATATCGCCGGAGGCGCGCAGGGTGCAGGACGGATAGCCGTCGGGGGTGCCGATCGAACCGCCTTTGGCGATGACTTTGCCGATGCAGCCGCCAGCGGCTTCAATCGTGGCGCAAATGTTCGCGCCATCCGCGCAGGAGACTTCAAAGTTGCGGCCACCATCCGCGTAGGTGCGTTGCTTGAGCAGCGTGACGACACTGCCAATGTTGCCGGCGGCCGCGCGAATGAGGGCGGGCGCATCGGGGTCGCCAATGGTGCCACCCACCACCATGATTGATTTAATGGGGCCCGCCGCGCTGACGCCGCGCAAAATGCCGACGGTGTCGGCGAAGACCAGATCTTCTTTCATCCAGAGGGTGCGCACAAGGACAGTGCCGATGCCGCCGCGCGTGACGGTCAGTTGGCCGATGCTGCCGCCGTCCACAATGAGTGTGCCAAGCGGGCCGTTCAGCGTGATGGCGTGGATCATGCCGACCAATTGCATCTTCTTCATGCCGTGGTCTGACACAATCGAATCGAGCGCCACCAAGCCATCACCCGCCGGCCCGCGCGTGACCTTCATGGTCAGCACATCGCGGTCGGTGCCGTTGCGAATGTCGATCGTGCGCTCGGTGAATCTTTCCAGCCGGCCGTTGGGGCCCTTGCACAGCAGGTAGTACGTGTCGCCATCGTCATCCACGCCGGGGCTGAACAGTTCGACGCTGAAGGTCGCGCTGACGGCCGGACTGGTCTGGCTATAGCGCACGGAAACAGAGCCGCGATACAAGCCGGGCGCGCGGCCACTCGTGTCCCACACGACGCGTCCGTTGATGCGCCCGTTGCCCGGGTTGTCCAGTTCGACGGGGATCGCGCTGGCCATGCCGGGGCCGGTTACTTCCGCGCTGACCAGCACCGCGCCGGTGGCGTTGACGATGGTAAAGGCACATTCGTCAAACGGGCTGCCGATGGCGGCGATGAACTCATCCCGCGGCATCTGAATGTCCAGCAGATCGCCGGCGTCATCGGCTTCGACATACACGTTGAAGAGCACCTCGCCCACGTAGGGCGAACCAATTTCCTGGCAGCACAAGCGGAATTGCACGCAGCCGGTCCAGTTGTTGATGGAACTCAGCGTCAGGGTCTGGTTGGGCTGCGAGATATCGGCCGTGACGTGGTCAGTGGCGCCTTCAACCCACCATTTGTAGGACTTGTTGGTGTTGCCATTCTGGAGTATTTCATCGAAGGTCAAGAACGCCGATTCGAAGGACGACAAGTACTGATCTTCAACGAGCAGCTGGGGTATGTCGAGCCAGGCCACGCCGCGATGCCATTCCGGGCACAGGTCGATGGGGTCTTCATCGAACAATTCGAGGGTGTTGAACTGTTGCGCGGTCCAGAGGCCCATGCCGATTTCGCGCTCGTCGTCGATGGCGATGCATTCCGGCAGCAACTCGACGACCTGATTCAACTTCGGCCGGATGGTCATCTGCAGCACGGTGACATTGCGTGCGGTCGTGATCGTGTCGCACCAGATATCGCCGCAGATGTAGCCGTCATCGGAACTGTTGCTGATCCACACGCCGCCGGCGTTGGTCGAGAATCCGGGCGGGAGCACCGGCGTCGAAACTTCCATGACGGTGGCGTCGAAGGCGTAGGCAAAGGTGACGCGTTGCAGCGCGACGCCATTCGGGTTGCTGACGCGCACCGTCAGCGCATAATTTGTGCCGAGCACGGGCTGCATGGCACTGTCGCCGATCCAGATGGAGGCGCCATGCGGGTAGACCACCCATTTGCTGTAATCAATGATATCGGCGGCGTTGACATCCATGACCGGCATGGCGCCAAAGCGCACATCCGTGGCAGGCCGGCTGCTGGCGTCCGTCGAGGTGTCAAACATCCAGAAGACTTCGTCCATGAGGGGAATCAGCGGCAGGCTGGCGATCACGGCGGCGGCGTTGGTGGCGGCCACCTGCAGGGCGAGGGCCGCGTTGCATTCATTTGAGACCAGCGTGATCGCGCTGCTGAAGGCCGAGGGCGTCACATTCTGCACCCGCGTTTCCCACCTGTCGGTGCACAGAATGGCGCTGTCGGCATCGAGCAGAATGCGGGCTGACAGCGTATCCCAGTAGGTGGCATGGGGATTGGCCAATGACAAGGCCACCGTGGATTGCACGCCGGCAAACAAGGTTTGGCGCGGCTCGAAAACCAGCTTGACTAATTCGGGATTGGCAACGGTGATGCTGGCGTCATGCACGCCATCACCCGGCACGCCCGGCGCGCCAAGGACATCCACGCCGGATTCCGTGATGCGGCAAAAGGCGCTGGAGGAGAGCGCATAACTTACCGGTGCGAGGAGCATCGTGCCGGGTTTCAAGGCGGTGAACTGGATGCGCGCGAGGCAGGTGGTTGCGGCTGTGCTGGCCGTGCCGTGGACGCGCACCACGGCGGTGGTGGCGACGTCGATCACCAGCGCCTCGCTGGTGACGAGGGCGCCGGTCTGGAGCGCCAAGCCGGCCGCGTCAAAAATCCAGCGCAAATCAAAGGCGGCGTCCTGCAGCGCGTCGCCGCACGCGACAACACTGTAACTGACGCGGTCACCCGGCTTGACGGAGGCATTGTCCGCGCCGTCACGTTCAAAGGCGATGGTCACGCTGCGCTGCGCGCTGCTGGCGCTGGCAACGCCCAAGGCAAAAGGCCAGCCGCCGCCGCAGGCATTGTCATCCTGAAGGTCATCAATGCCCAGCGTGACGCTCATGTCGCCGCGCACAAAGCCGATGGTGCCGGTCATCATCGGCGTGAAGGCCAAGGTGCCGACCCACAGCATGTCTTGGGTCACACACAGGATCTCCGGCAGATTCACTTGGATGCGCGCAGTGGCGGCGGTCCACGGATACCACAATGAATCCGGCCGGTCAGGATCGGGGATGAAAGTGTTCGTGGCCAGTGTCACCGCATGGCACTGCCCGCTGACGGCCAAGGCGGGGTTGATGCTGAAGGCATTGCTGTCACAGGCCAGTAAAGCGGGATCGAAGAATAGTTCCACGTCAAGGCAATCCAGCTGCACCGGCGCCGACACTGCTTTGGCCAACATGACACGGGCATACGTCGTGCTGCCGACATAGCCATAGGGTGTGGTGGGCTCCAGGAACATGCGCAAGCCGTCCACGTAGCGCACCGAAACATCCGTGGGCTCGACGCCATCTTCCGCGTCATCCCACATGCCCAGCAGGTCGACACCATAGCGATCGACGCTGGAATAATACTGGTCCATGTCCGTGAATTCAAGCAGCAGCTCGCTGTTGTCTTCAATGCTCTGCGGCAGCAGTTGCCAAGAAAACAGGGCGCCGGCATAATTGGTCGGGGCACACTGCAGTTCGACAAACAATTCGCCCTCATCACGATTGGTGATGATGACGAAGCCCGGCGGCGTGGGCGGCAGCTCGCCACCGGCCGGGCAATGAATCTCAACGGCGCTGAAGAAGGGCGGCACACTGGCGCACAGGGCCGCCACATTCGTCAAGGTAAAGACCAGCGCATCATAGGCGAGTTCAACCCGCACATGCTCATACGGCGCGGCTTTGCTGGCAGGCCGGAGCATCGTCCGGACGACGACCGGGCTGCACGCCAGCGGGATGATGCTGCTGGCCGGCGCCAGGCTCAGAATATAACCGGGTGTATTGGCAATGGCCACCACGATTTCATCACCGCCATCGCTGTCATCTTCGGGATCGCCGAGAATGTCGACAATCTCGCCATTTTCAAGGATGCTCATGCTCGAACCGAACTCCGGGTCCGGATCAATCTCGAAATAAAACGTGGTGTCATCCGGTTCCCGCGCAATGCAGGTGAGGTTGGCGATCGTCACGGCACCCGTCAAGCAGAATGGGTCACGCGCTTGGCCACGCGCCCAGATGGCGGTGTTGGTCTCGCTCTGCTCCCAGCCGGAGGTGTCAAACAGCCACGCGGCCGTGTTCCATGTGCAACTGAGCACCTGAATGCCGGCGGGCCAGCCCGCCAGGATGCTCATGGCCGGGCATGCGCCGGGTGGCCACGCGGCCGGCTCGTTCGGTTGAAACTGGGCGATGATGGCCACGCTGAAGGGTTCCGCCAGCTGCACGGTGGCGCGCGGCGCAATGAATCCCAATTGCGCGGCCGGCACGCCGTAGGGCAGCGCCAGAAATGCACATGCCAAAATCCAGAACAACACGCATGGCTGGATGGCTTGCCCACTGCTGGCGGGCCGGCCTGTCATGCCACTGTTGTAATGAATAAAGGTCATAATAAAACCAAATCAAGATAAATACAATTATATAGTAAGCATGCAACATGCCACCCCCAATGTTGAAATATAATATATTGGCAACAAACAACATAAGAAAAATAAACGGAAAGAAAAAACTGCGAAAGGAGGATATTTTAGCGCGGATGCAAATGGGTTTTCGCGCGACTGCGACTACTCGTAGCGCAGCGCCTCAATCGGATCAAGTTTGGCGGCCTTGAATGCAGGATACAAGCCAAAGGCAATGCCGATCACGACCGAGACACAAAATGAGAACACCAGCGGGCCCACGCGCACGATCGGCTTGCTGAAGGTAGCGCTGATGATCGCGCCGATGGTTTGGGTCAGGAACAGGCTCATGCAGACGCCCAACAGGCCGCCGACCAGGCTCAGCACGACGGCCTCGACCAGCACTTGGATCATGATGTCGCGTTCACGCGCGCCGATGGCCTTGCGGATGCCGATTTCGCGGATGCGCTCGTTGATCGAGGCCAGCATGATGTTCATGATGCCAATCCCGCCGACCAGCAAGGAAATGCCGGCAATGATGCCAAGGGAGATGCTGAACGCGCCCGAGATTTCCGAGAAGCGGTCAAGCATTTCCTCGTTGGTGCGCACGCTGTAATTGATGATCCGCCGGTTGAGGAAGAAGAGCGTGTTGCGGATCGCCTCGGCTACTTTGGCCAGGCGCGCGCTGTCTTTCACCTCGAAATTCAAGCTGGACAAATCTTCGCCGGTGCCCAGGCGCTTGATCGCCGTTTCCAGCGGCACAAAGGTGAAACGGTTTTTCCATTGCATGAAGTGCCCGCCGCCCATGCCGCTCAACTCATAATTGTGCATCACGCCGATGACCCGGAACGGCACGCCCTTGATGTACACCCGCCGCAGCAGCGCCGGCGCGCGCGCGCCAAATAATTCCGCGGCGACGGTCGAGCCCAGCACCACCACGCGCGCGCCGGTCTTGCGATCCATGTCGCTGATGAAACGGCCCTCGGCCAGCACGTGATTGCCAATCGGCACAATCCCGTCCGTGGCACCGACCAGCTCGCACCACTGGCGCTTGCCGCGATATTCGACAAACGCGTCCTCCCGCAGCATGACTTCCGGCGACACCGCCGACACGCCTGCCACCGACAGCATCACGGCCGTCGCATCCGCGCGCCGCCGCTTGCGTGTCATGTGCTGGAACGGCAGCTGGGCCTCGGGAATCTGGTTGTTGTCGACCGACAATTTTTCAATCCCGCCCTGCTCCTCAATGGCTTGCTTCCAGCCCGAAAACATGCCTTCCACAAAGGCGAACATGGTGGACAGCGCGGCCACCCCCAGAATCACGCCCAGCATCGTCAGCAGCGAGCGCAGTTTGTGCGCCAGGATTTCCTTGAAACCGACGATGATGCCTTGCAATAAACCCATGTGCAACAACTATGAACGATGAACGCTGAACGCTGAACGAGCCGTACCCGTGTCCTCGACAATCAGCCCGTCGCGCAAGGCGATCCGGCGCTGGGTGCGGGCGGCGATGTCGTGGTCGTGGGTCACAATCAAGATCGTGCGGCCTTGGCCGTGCAACTCCTCAAACAAGCGCAGGATTTGCTCGCCTGTCTTGGTGTCCAGATTGCCGGTCGGCTCGTCGGCCAGGATGATGGCCGGGTCATTGACCAAGGCGCGCGCAATGGCGGCGCGCTGGCGTTGCCCGCCGGACAGCTGCTGCGGCAGGTGATGGGCGCGATCGGTCAAGCCGACCAGCGCGACCATCGCCATGGCTTTCCGGCGCCGGGTATGGTGGTCATTGCCGGCGTAGGTCAGCGGTAATTCGATATTCTGCAGCACGTTGAAGCGCGGCAGCAAATTGAAGGACTGAAACACAAAACCGATCCGCTGGTTGCGCAAGCGCGCCAGTTCATTCTGGCTGGCGCGGCTGATATCGCGGCCTTCGAGCATGAGCGCCCCGGTCGTCGGCCGATCAAGGCAGCCCAGCAAGTGCATCAGGGTTGACTTGCCCGAGCCGGACGGGCCGGTGATTGCGATCAGCTCGCCGGCATGCACGGTGAAGCTGACGCCGTCCAAGGCGGCCACCTGTACGGCATCCATGCGGTAAATCTTGCGCACATCGCGAAACGCCACAAGCGGGTCTGTCGGCAGTGTGTCCATGCAGCCCTATTGTAGCGTTTCCGCCAGCGCCTGGCAACCGCGCTGCGTGCCGTGTTGCGCGCCGCGCTGCGCGAACCGGGATCCGACGGCATGTTCGTGGGTGGCTCTGCGCAGATGTAGCCGCGGAACGGGGTTCTGCGTGATGTGCTGCACGCCGCACGCCGTGCGTCGGCTACGGGCAGAGATACCGACAGCGGTAGGAATGTCCGCATCCGTGATGTAGCCGCGGAACGGCGTTCCGCGATATGTGCTGCACGCCGCACGCCGTGCGTCGGCTACGGGCAGAGATACCGACAGCGGTAAGCATTTTCGCATCCGCAATTCAGCTCAGCGCGTGGCGTGCCGGGCTGCGCGCCGCAGCAATGCCGCAAGCAACAGCCCGCCGGCCCGTGCCGGTTCCGGCACGCCGATGGATTGCCGGTTATAGTTG
>JAPLST010000162.1:0-2636 GCA_026398485.1 bacterium | reverse complement strand
GCGCTTCACTGCCGGCGTCGTAGCTCATGAAGAGATAGCCGCCCTGCGCGGCAAGCGTGTTGCGATATTGGTCGAGACCGATCGTGGGCGTGATGTCGAGCGGGCCGAGATTCGCCAAGAGCGGGTGCGCGTTGTAAAGATAAAGTTTGCGCGCGCCGCTATAGACGGAGACCGCCAGCAACTGATTGCTCATGAAATTCGGGTGGTTCAGCAGCGCAAGATCAACCATGGAGTCGGACGTCACGGTGCCGGGCAGTTGGCGGAAGCGAAAGACGTTGGTGACGTTGTAGGCGCCGGCATACAGATTGGTGGCGCACCAGATATAGCTGTTGCCCGCCTCAAGGAAATAGGCGCGGCCGTTCAATTGGCTGTCCATGACGCATGTCGAATAGGGCGTGCTGATGTTTTCGCATTCTTTCTCGAACAGGGTTGCCAGACTGTCATAGCCATTCCAGCGGCGCACTTGCGCGTCCAGGCCTTCGGCATCGCGGTCGGTACAGATCGCGGTGAGGTTGCTGACGCCGCTCCAGGTGAGGATGCCGCCCACATTGCGCGCGGCGCCGGGATACAAGTTGTCGGTGGCACGCACAATCACCGGCGCCGCCGGATTGACGCCCGGAACAGCAATCACGCCGGCCGCATTCGTGGTGTAGAAGCCGTACCATGACCAATAATATGGGCTGCCATTCGGAATGCCAAACTGGCACCAGAGCGAAGCGTAGAACACATTGCTGTATTTCACCCAAGTCTGGCCCTTCTCGCCACCGTCTATATTGCAGGGAATGCCGCCGATGGCAAGTGCCCAGCCGTTTGTCGCCGTGGTGGTGGTGGCGGAGGCGCGCACGCGCCAGATGCTCTGCGTGCGCGGATCGCCGTCCGAGGCAACGCCTTGCAGGTAGACATAGCCGTCATTGTCGTAATTCTTCACCAAGGTACTGCGTTCATTCATGAGCAGGCCGGTGCCGACGCCGGCGTAGCCGAGGCCATTGGTGGTACACAGCACCTGCCAGGTCGTGTCAGTGATGGCCATGTCGCCGCGCGTGATGTTCACGCTGCTCGTGGCGCCCTCGCCATAGACATTTGTGCCCGAGACGGAGATGATGTTCTCGCCCTGTTGCAGCGGGACATTGGAAATCACCCACGGGGTCACCGCACTGATGGTCCCGTTGCTGACGGCACCATTGTCCCACTGCATGATGCCGACCACATGGCTGTTGGTGCCGTTGATGTTCAGCGCCGTCGTGCTCACGTCCACATCCGTTGCGGGCGTGGTGATGGCGACATAGGGCGGGCCCTCACCCGGGCCGGGCGTGCGGGTCATGGTGATGGCGGCGACCACGTTGCTGCCATACACGTTCGTGCCGGTGACGGTGATGATATTCGCGCCGCCGCCGAGCGGGATGCCGGTGATGACCCAGTTGAGCGCCGCTATGATGCTGCCGCTGCCGCCGCGCGTGGTGTTCGCCCAACTGATGCGGCCGACGACGTGCAGGTTGGCGATGCCGCCCAGCGCGCAAGTCGTCACACCCATGGCGAATGTCTGCGGCGCATTTGTGATGGTGAGCGTCGGTGTGCCCTGGCCGGCGGGATAGTCGCGGAAGATCGTCGACGAAGCGCTGCTGGCGAGGCCGGAAGCGTTGGTGCCACTGACGGTGATGACATTTGCGGCGACACTGAGCGGAATGTTGGTGATGACCCAGTTGGGCGCGGACGTGATGCTGCCGCTGCCGCCGCGATCGTTCGCCCAACTGATGCGGCCGACGACATGCTGATTGGCGGTGCCGCCCAGCGCGCCAGTTGTCACTGCATTGGTGACGGTCTGCGGCGTATTGGTGATGGCGAGCGTCGGCGTGCCGCCGCCGGGGAAGTCGCGGGTGATCGTCAGCGTATCGCTGCCGACATCTCCCGCGGTGTTGGTGCCGCTGACGGTAATCAAGTTGGCGCCGTAGACCAGGCTGACGCTGGGGATCTGCCACGGCGAGGCGGCCGCAAACGTGCCGGCGCCGCCGGAGTCGCTGAACCAGCGCATGATGCCGACAATGTTTGCGTTCGTGCCACCCAGTGCGGTTGTCGCGCTGGTTTGGGTGACGGTGGCATTGGTGATGTCCACGCATGGCGCGGTGGCGCGCGCCACATGAAACATGACGCGACACCAGGTGTGATCCTGCAAAATAATGCTGGTTGCGTCTTTCACGCTTACCGCGGCCTGACCGAAGAAGGTGCTGATGACCTGCGTCGGCGCGATCGCTCCGGTGCCCACGTGCGGCGCGCCGTAGTAAAACACGCGCTCGCCCTGGGCGTTATGGTAACCGTCGACACTCAAGATCATGTCGTTGGTGGGGCTTTGGCCGAACGAGACAAAGATGGGGCAATTGGGTCTGTTCGCGGCTTGGACTTCCTCGCGGGTGGCGGTCATGCTTGTTTTGCAGAACACGCCGCTGGCGGGCGGCAACCAGAACATATTGGTGCCGTACCGCTTCTGCAACACGGACGCGTTGAAGCGCAGGACGCGCATATTGCCGCAATCGTTGAAACCGTCATCGCGGCCTTCATAGGAGCCGTCCACCACATACAGGTTGCCGTAATTGTCGAGGGCGAGTTGATTGGGTTGCGCCACGCCTTTATCATCCACGAAA
>JAPLST010000366.1 GCA_026398485.1 bacterium | reverse complement strand
GCCGACGTCGGCGACCGCAACGTGATTTACACCATGCGCGAGCACGACGCCGCGCTGGGCGGCGAGCCGTGCGGGCATATCGTGGTCCAGCAAGTCAGCACCACCGGCGACGGCATGATGGCGGCGCTGCAAGTCCTGGCGGCCATGCGCCACAACGATGCCTCCCTCGGCTGCTTGTGCAAGGACATTGTCATGTATCCGTCGGTCTCGGCCAACGTGCCGGTCGGCAAGAAACCGCCGCTGGAACAATGCCCGGCGCTGCAGGCCGCCATGACGGAGGCCCGCACGCACTTGGGCGCGCGCGGCCGGATTGTCGTGCGCTATTCCGGCACCGAGCCCAAATTGCGGGTGACCATTGAAGGCGACGACAATCGCGAAATTCAACAGTTGCTGCAGCGCCTCTGCGACGCCGCGCGCAGCGATCTCAACAGTTAGGCACCTCCGATGATGGCACTCAAAGAATTACTGGCGCGCGGCGGGTATCTCATGTACCCGATCGGCATTTGCTCGGTGGTCGCGCTGTGGGCGTTCATCGAGCGCTTCTGGCAGTTCCGGCGCGCCTCGATTGACGCCGGCGAATTCACGGCCGGCATCCGCAACCTGATCCGCAACAAGCGCATCACCGAGTCGATCACCTTGTGCAAAGAAACGCCCGGGCCGGTGGCGGCGGTGCTGCACAGCGCCTTGCTCTGCCATGGCCAGGCGCGCGCGGCGATTCTCGAGGCCATTCAGCGCACGGCCCAATTCGAGCTGCCGCGGCTGGAACACAATCTGCCGGCGCTCGCCACCGTCGCGCGGGTTGCGCCGCTGCTCGGCCTGCTGGGCACGGTCACCGGCTTGATCAGCGCCTTTCAAGTGATCGAGAAACAAGCGCCGTTCATTCAATCCGCCAGTGTGGCCAAGGGCATTTGGGAGGCGCTGATCACGACCGCCTTCGGCCTGGTCGTCGCGATTCCGTGCCAGATTGCCTACGACTATCTCACATCGCGCGTGCGCAGCTTCGCCGCCGACATGGATCGCAGCGCCGCCGATATTATCGACCTGGTCGCCGAGGAAACCCATGAGTGAACGCCCGCTGCGCGCAATGGACTATGCCACGCTGGCGCACATGCCGCGCGCGCTGGGCATCTTTGACATGGCGCCGCTGATGGATGTCATGCTGATGCTGGTCATCTTTGCCTTGATGGTCTCGGGCTTTGTCTTTCCGTGTGGCGTCGCCATTGACGTGCCGGAGGTGACCAGCGCGGAGGTGCTGCGCGGCGCAGCCTGCACCCTGACGATCACGCGCGATGAGCGCCTGTTCTTGAAAGACCCCGGGCGCACACCGGCGGAACAAGCCCTGCCACTCGTGGCGGACGTGTTGCGCTCAAATCTGCGCGAGTTTCAACGCAGCAATCCCGATGGCATGGTGATCATCAACGCGGATGTTGACGTGCATCACGGCTACCTCCTGCGCGTGCTGGAAATCGTGCGCGACAGCGGCCTGCGCCATATCGCCTTCGGCGGTACGCTGGCCACGCCGCCGCCGCAGTAGGCCTGCGGCACATCTCACATTTCAAATTTCAAATTTCAAATTTAGAAGTGCATGATCGACACCCACACTCATTTGACCGACGCGCCGCTGGCGCCGGCGCTGGCGGCCGTGCTCGCCCGCGCCCGGGCGCGCGGCGTGACGGCGTGCGTGGTGCCGGGCTATGACGTCGGCGCGTGGCGCGCGGCGCGCGCGCTGGCGCAACAGCACGCCGGCGTCTACGCCGCCGCCGGCGTTCATCCGCTGTTTGTGGCCCAGGCCGATCTGCCGGCGTTGGCCGATGATCTCGCGCGCGGCGGCTTTGTCGCCATCGGTGAAATCGGCTTGGATTATGTTGATGCCGGCGCGGATCGCGCCGCGCAGCACCTGTGTTTCCACGCGCAATTGGCGTTGGCGCGGACGCACGCACTGCCCGTGATCCTGCATTGCCGCCAGGCGCATGACGACCTGCTGGCCATGCTGCGCGCGGCACCCGGTGTGCGCGGCGTACTGCACAGTTGCTCGTGCAGTCACGAGCAAATCAAGCCGTTTCTCGATCTTGGTTTGTATGTCGGTTTCTCGGGCGTGCTCACCCGCGCCAACACTGTCAAGGCGAAAAAACTGGCGGCAGTCGTGCCGCCCGACCGCATCCTCGCCGAGACCGACAGCCCGTACATCGGCACGGCCACGCATCCCGCGCCCGGTTCCGAGCCGGCGGACGTGGCCGACGTGATCGCGGTCTTGGCCGAAATCAAGGGCATGGCGTGCGTCGAGATGGATCGCATCACCAGCGCCAACGCGCGCGCCCTGTTCGGCGCGCAACTCGCGTGAGCACGGCGTTCGAGCGCACGGCGCTGTTGTACGGCGCGGTGGCGCTGGCGCGTTTTGCCACGCGGCGCGTGGCAGTCGTGGGCATTGGCGGGGTCGGCTCATATGCCGCCGAGGCATTGGCGCGCTCGGGCATTGGCACGCTGGTGTTGATTGATGACGACATCATCGAGCCGTCCAACATCAACCGGCAATTGTGGGCGTTGCACTCGACCTGCGGGCAGGCCAAGGTGGCCGTGGCGCGCGCGCGGCTGCTGGACATCAATCCGGCGCTGCAGGTCATTGCGCAGCCGGCGCGCTGCACCGCCGCATCGGTCGCGCAGCTGCTCGCGCCCGCGCCGGATTTTGTGATTGATGCGATTGATTCCATTGCGTGCAAAGTCGCGCTGCTGGCCCATTGCGTCACGCACGCCGTGCCGGTGATCGCCTGCATGGGCGCGGCCGGCCGCAGCGACCCGACGCGCGTGCGCTATGCCGACATCGCCGACCGGATGGGCGGCCCGTTCGCGCGCCGCGTGCGCAAGGAGCTGGGTGCGCACGGCATTGCCCGCGGCCTGCCGATCATCTGCTCGGATGAAGCGGCGCAAACCGCGCCGCGCGGCATGCCGCTGCCGAGCTGCTGTGCCGTGCCCGCCGCCGTCGGCATGGCCGCTGCCGCCTTTGTGCTGGCACGCGTGTAAAGAAAACCGCGGCGCGTTGGCCGCAGAAGTCGCATCCCAAACCTTATGTCGGAATTTGAAATCTGAGATTTGAAATCTGAGATTGCGCGGGGCATCACGCCGCCGGACGGCGGTTGCGACAGACCCAGTGGGCGCTTTTTTCAAGCGAGAGAACGCCGCACAACATCGTGCCGTGCTGCGGCTCGATCTGGACATCGCCGCGGTACGTGCCGGCGGCGTCAAGGCTGGCCGCCACGGCGTTGAGCTTGCCAAGCAGGGCATAGAGCGCGCCTTGGGCGGTGGCGCAGGGCACGGCCGGATTGTCGCTGCCATGTCGGACATAGCCGGGAGGAGTGCGCTCAGCGGGCAGTTCCGCATGCCAATGCGAGAGCGCCAGGCCGTTCTGGCGCAGGGCCGTGGCGAACGGCGCGGCACGCCGCAACGCGCCAAGAAGACTGGCGACAAAACAGTTACCGAGCGCGGCGGCGAATATCGTGGACGTGTCGTAGGACGGCCTGAATTCGTCGGGGCGGGCAATGCCGCAGGGTGTTTCAATGGTTACGCGGCCGTGGGCGAGGGACATGCGCACGAGGTCGGCCTCGGGCACCAGCCGGGCCTTGTCACAACCCGAGCGGGTGCAGAGGATCGCGACCTCGGGCACTGGCACGGCATAGTCACGTTCGCGGAGCCGGATCTGCACATAGTGCCAGCCATCGTGTTCACACAGCGGCGCAGCTTCGCGCACGCGCCGGGCGAAGGCTGGCGGCGCGCAGTCCAGCGGCATTGCCGGCGCACAGGCGACCGGGAGCTGGCGGGCAAGGAAGCCGTAGCTCATGCCGGTACGATGGTCGAGGTACGAGAGCACGAGCATTTTGTGGAGTGGACTTCTGAACGGGAGATCAAGGGGCGCGGCATGGGCGGAGATCAGGCCGCTGCGCGCCCAGACGCCGGTGCAGGCGCGGAAATCGGCGAGGGCGGCGGCGCAGGCAGGGTCATGCGGGTCAAAAGATTCATAGTGCCAAGCAACCTCGTCGGCGCGCGGCGGAACAATACGGGCCGCCAGTTTCGGCACGAGATCGTGGCCGATGTCCTCGACGAGCGAGGCGCCGTTGGCATACGTGAGCACGGCGCCGTTCATCGTGCAGACGACCCACGTGGCATCGGTGACGAAGATGCAGAGCGTGGTCAGATGGGCCGCCATGATGTGAGCCAGCGTGGCGAGGCGGGTTTGCGGGTCACTGTGCGCGGACAAGGGACAGGGCCGGTCGAACACCCCGACCACCTGGTTAATTTGCAGGCTCTGCACGGGCAGGCGCCCGAGCGCAAGCAAGTCCAGTGCTGGTTCGCCGAGCAGGATCGGCACGATCCGGGCGTCGAGTCGCTCGCCGGCGGTGAGCGCTTCGGCGACGGGACATTCGCGCACGCCGAGGGCGTTGAACGCGGCGCGCAGCTTGGCACCGAAGACCTGCAGCCGCGGCGTCACGCGTGTCCCCGGCGCAAACATGACCTGCAAGCTGCGGGCCATTGCCGGGCGCGTCAACGGCACGGGCGGGGTGAGGCCCAGCAGCGCCGTTGCGGCATCAACCCTGATGGGCATGGTCGCGTCAGGCATGCGCCGTTGCGGCCGCGCCGGCCTTTTCAGGGTGCGTGCCGACCAGCAGGGTGAGTGCCACATCGGCCAGATGGGCCACCGACGGATTGGTCGTGACGCTCTGGATGGGCAGCGCCAAGCCCAGCTTCGACTCGACGTGGGCCATGAGTTCGACGGCCATGAGGGAATCCATGCCGATTTCGCGCAGCGGCTTGTCGAGCGGTATTTTGCGCGGCGTGGTGCGCAGGACTTCAGCCACGACACCGCGCAGGAATTCGGTCACGATGGTGCGCTGTTCCCCGGCTGCCGCAGCGCCGAGGCGCTGGCGCAGGCTGGCGGCGGTGTCGCCCTCGCCACGGCCGGTCTCGTCGCGGGTGACCAGCGCGAAGCGCGGCAAGGCCAGCATGGCGGCGGCGCCCGGCGTGCCCGTGTTGAAATTGAACGAGCACAGCATGCTGACGGTGGCATCATTGGCCAGCATGCGCAGCATGCCCTCGACGGCCTCGGCTGACGAAATGCCATGCCACTGAAAGCGGTTGAAATACTCGGTCAGTTTGCTGCTGCGGGCCACGCGACCAACATCGGTGATGCGATCCAACTGCAGGGACAGCGCCGGCAAGCCACGCTGGCGGCGGTAGTGCGCCAGGTAATCGCAGAACATATTGGCCATGACATAGCTGGCCAGACTGATGGCGCCGGTGACCACGTTGACGGATGACAGCATCACAAAAAAATCGAGCGCGCGATCCTTGGTGTGCAGATGCAAGTTCCACGCACCATACGCCTTGGGGCGCAGCACGCGGTCAACATCAGCCGGGGTGGCCGTGCGCACGAGTTGGTCGGCATAGACGTTGGCGGCATGGATAACGCCGCGTAACGGCGGCATGCGGCGGTCAATTTCGGCCAGCAGCCGCGTCAGCGCCGGTGCGCTCGCCACATCGGACGCGCGGGCCAGCACGGTGACGCCCATGGCGCGCAGGCGGGCGAGGCCGGCGCGGCTTTCCGCGGCGGCGCCGTCGCGACTGGTCAGGACAAGGTGGCGCGCGCCGCGTTCGGCACAGTGCTCGGCGAACGCCAGACCAAGGCCGCGCAGGCCACCCGTGATCAGATACGTGACGTCGCCGCGCAACGGCAGCTTGGCGCCGATGAAGTGCGCCTGGCGTGCGATGTTCGTCTGGTCCGTCGTCAGGACGATCTTGCCTGTGTGCCTGCCCTGGGCCATTAGCCGGAACGCTTGGGCCGCCTCGCCAAACGGCATGGCCCGATAGGGCAACGGCGCCACGACCCCCTCGGTGAGCAGGCGGCCCAGCGTTGCGAGCGGCGCGCCAACCTGCGTCGGCATCAAGGCGTCCACCATGTCGATCGCCGTGTAACTGATGGCGTTGCGGAAGGGGCCGAGATTGACGGCGGTGCCGCCGTAGATGTCGCGCTTGCCAAGTTCGAGGAAGCGGCCATGGCGGCGCAAAAGTTCAAGGCTGCGCAGCATGGCGGGGCCGGCCAATGAATTGAGGACGATATCCACGCCATCGCCATGGGTGCGCGCGCGAATGTCGTCGGCGAAGTCGAGCGTGCGCGAATCGGCCGTGTGCGGCACCCCAAGGTCGCGCAGGAACTTGCGCTTGAGCAGCGAGCCGGCCGTCGCAAAAACTTCGAGCCCGGCCTGCAGTGCGAGCCGCACCGCCGCCAAGCCGACGCCGCCGGCCGCCGAATGGATCAAAATGCGTTCGCCCTTGCGCATGCGGGCACAGGTGTGCAAGGCATGGTGGGCGGTGAGATAGGCCACGGGCATCGTGGCGGCTTCCTCGAGGGTGAACCGGGCGGGCACCGGCATGACGGCACTGGCCGGCACGGTGACGTGTGTCGCCATGGCGCCGGGACAGACGCCGAAGACGCGCATGCCCGGCCGGATGCCACGCACCTGCGCACCGGTGTGCACGACGATGCCGGCGAATTCGTCGCCGAGGAGATTGGCATCGGCCGCGTCGCCGGGATAGACGCCCAGCACTTTCATGACATCGCGGAAATTGAGCCCCTGCGCACCAACGGCGACTTCGATTTCGTCCGGCCCGGGCGCGCGCCGCGTGAGCGGCCGCAGACGCAGTTGATCGAGCATGCCCAGCCGGCCGCTCTGCAGGCGGCAGGGCAGCTCAAATGCCGCACCGCGCTCAGCCGGCGCCAGCGCGTCAACGGTGGACACGTGCATGAGCCGGTAGACATAGCGCGCATCGCCGCGCAGGGCAACCCAATCCTCGCAGCTGTCCGCGAACAGTTCATTGAGCAGGCCGCGCACGTCCTGCGCGCATGCGGCGGTGGGCGCCAGATCCACCATGCGGCAGCGAAATTCGGCATGCTCGCTCACGATGGTGCGGCCCAAGCCCAGCAACGGCGTCTGCGTCACGGCGAGAGCCGCGCAGGCATCTCCCACCGGCTGGGCGCCGCGGGTGACGAGCCAAAGCTGTGGCCGCGGGACATCAGCGGGCACTGCGTTGAAGGCCTGCACGATGCGCATGACGGCATGGGTGCCGCACTGGTGCGCCGCACGCAGGCCGGCGATGGACAGGTGTTCCGCCGCGGGCGCATCGAGGCTCCCCAGCTGCACGATTGCGTGCCAGCCGCGCGTGACCAGGGCGGTGAGGCGCCGCGGGGAGATGCCTGCCGGCACTAGGCGGGTGGTGTGGCCGCGCGCGGCCAGCGCATCAGCCAGCGCGCGCCCCACGCCGCCCCGGTCGGCCAGAATCAACCATGTGTGGCCAGCTTCGGATGCGACATCTGTTGGCGGTTTGCGGGTTGTCATCGGTTGTTGCGCGAAGTACACCGCCCGGCCTGCCGCGCTCGTGCCGTTCGTGTCGGCGACCAGCGCCGGCTGGCGGTACCCAGCCGCACGCAGAAGTGTAAGCCAGTCATGACGCGCGGGCACAACGGCGCAGGCTGCGGCATCCTGCCACGGCTCGTCACACAGGATGGCCAGCAAGAGATGCAGTTGCGCGTTGTGATCCGGCGCTGAGAACATAAGCAAGCCGCCCGGCGCCAGCAGTGCGCGCAGATGTGCCAGGCACTGCTGCCGATCGGCCCGGGCGGCCAGGGCCTCGCCCGCAATCACGAGATCGAAGGTGCCGCACGCAAGGCCTTGCGGCGCCGGATCGCTACCAAGGTCGAAGACGCGATACTGCACAAACGGATAATCATGCAAGCGGGCCTCGGCCTGCGCCAGACGCGCGGCTGACGCGTCGGTCAGCACGCAGGTTGTCCGCAAGGGCGGCAATTCGGGCAGGACATGCGTTGCCCGCGCGCCCGCGTCGCCCGAGGCATCCAGCACCTGCAGGTAGTGTCCTTCCGGCAATCGCGCACAGATTGCCGCGACGGCATGACGGATGGCAAGATGGGCGGGCAGATGCACGGGCGCCCAGCAGCGCGCCTGCAGACAGCACTCGGCCAGCTCCTCATCCAACAGGGCATCGCGCGCGCCAGGCTCGCCGGTGAGCAGGTCGTGCAAGCTGTCGCCATAGTGCTTGCTGAGTGTCAGCTCGTAGAACAAGGCGGGGAACTGGTCCAGCAGTGCACGCCATGCGCGGGCCGGCGGTTCTTTCTGCGCTGGCATCGTCGCCATGACCCGCCACGTTTCGCTGGTGCCGGACGTGCGGAGGATCTTGGCCGCCACAAGCAGCGCCAGACAGCGCTGCAGCAACGGCACGCGCGCCGGCAGCACGCCACTACGTTGCTGCGCCTCCGCCAGCGAAAACGTGGTGCCGGCAACCAAGGTCCAGCCGTGTTGTTGAAACGCATTCAAGATGTGCATGCACCAGAGGGCGTGGAGTCCCGCGCGGCTCTGGCGCAGCAGGCGCGGCGCGCGCAGACGTTTCGCGACGCCATCGGCCTTGGCCTGCACCATGGCCGCCAGCATTGCGGGCGCCGGCATAAATGCGCCGGGCGGTGGCGGCGGACAGCAACACTGTTCGGCCGGCAGCGGCTGCGCGCGCCATTCGTGCTGGTAGAACCAGTTGGCGAACGTGGCGGCGGTCATCCGGCCTTCCACCGGCCGGAAGCGCACGCCTTCCAGAGCGGCGAGCAGGCGGCCGTTCTCATCCACGGCATGCACATCGAGGATCAGTGCCGATTGCGATTGCGAGACCACGCGGGCATGCGCCCAGCAGCCCGTGCCGGCCGGCGCGGCAAACCAAAGCCGGTCATAACCGGTTGGCAGGCATGCCCCCACGGGCGACGCCGGGTCGCGCTCGTCGGCAATGATGCATGCCAGTTGCAGCAATCCATCAAGCAGGACGGGATGCAGATGATACCGTTCGACGTCCACAGCGAGTCCCGGCGGCAGATCAAGCCGTGCCACTGCTTCCCCATTGCGCCGCCACGCCCGCCGCACGGACTGGAAGAGCGGGCCGAACTCAAAGCCGTTCTGGCGGGCCGTCTGATAGAACCGTGCGCTGTCCAAGGCGCGGTCGCAGCGGGCGCGAATGTCCGCCGGTGTCTCGCCGGTGGGCGGCAGCAGATTGGTCGGCCGTAGCAGTCCGCGGACGGTGCGCTGCCATTGGCCGGCACCGGCATTGCTGGTGACGTGGATGGTGAAGGCGTTGTTCTCCGGATCGCAGGTGAGGCGCAGGCGCACGTCGCGTCCGCGATCCGGCAGGAACAACGGCCGCTCAATTTCCACGTTGTGCAAGCACACCGACTGGCCGGGCAACAGCAGCTTCGCGGCCGCAAGCGCCATTTCACTATAGGCCGCGGCCGGGAACACGATACGGCCTTGAAAGCGGTGGTCGTTCAGGTATGGCGTCAAGCGGGTGTCCGCGCTGCACAACCAGGTCGGCCACGGCGTGTTGGCCGTGACCATCAGCAACGGATGCGTCGTGCTGCTGGTATGGTGGTTTTCATTCCATGGTTGCGTCTCAATCCAATGTCGTTCGTGCTGCCACACGTGGCGTGGCAGCGTGACCAGCCGCCCGGATGCAACCGGCCCAACGTCGCCCCAGGCAACTGCGTGGCCAAGGCAATGCAACCGGCCGAGGCTGTGCAGCATGACTGCGTGGTCGTCCTCGTGCCGGCGCAACGAGGGCAGCACGGCCCATTCCTCGTCCGGCAGCGCGGCACGCAGGCATTGCTGCAGCGACGGGCCGAGCACCGCATGCGCATTGAGTTCGAGAAACGTGGTGGCGCCTTCGCGGGCCAGCGTGTCAATGACTGGGGCAAAACGCACCATGGCGCGCACGTTGCGCCACCAATAGGCGGCATCGAGTTCCGGGCCGACAACGCGCCGGCCCGTCACGGTCGAGTACATGGGCAGCCGCGCCGGCTGCGGCGCCAGATCCGCCAATGCGCGCAGCAGCGGCGCGCGCACAGGATTCATTTGCGCGCTGTGAAACGCGTAATGCACCGGCACAAATGTGTGCCAGACACTCTCGCGCTCGAGCTCGGCAGCAATCGCATCAAGCGCGGCGCGGGTGCCGGACAGTGTCACCGACGGCGGGCTGTTGAGCGCGGCGACGCACACCGCGCGGCCATGGCGTGCAACCAGCGCGCGCGCCTGCCGTGCGGTCAGCATTGCCGCCAGCATGCCGCCCGTACTCGTGACCTGCGCCATGGTCGCGCCGCGGTGGTAGATCACGCGCATGCCGTCCTCGAGATTGAACACGCCCGCCACGCACGCCGCCGCCACTTCCCCAACGCTGTGGCCGACCACGGCGGCGGGCCGAATGCCCCATTGCTCCCAGACCGCCGTCAGCGCCATCTGCACGGCAAAAATGAGCGGCTGCGCAATCGCCGTGTCGTGCAGGCGCGAGCGATCTTCATCGGCCAAAAATTCATCGAGCAGCGACCAGCCGCCGGTTGCCGCGAGCGCCGTGTGGCAGCGTTCCATCGTCTGCCGAAACACCGCCTCGCGCTCGTACAGGCCGCGGCCCATTGCATGCCATTGCGGCCCTTGGCCACTGAACACAAAGACCGGGCCGCGGTGATCGCGGGCCGTGCCCGTCGCGATCGCCGGATGCTGTTCGCCGCGCGACCAAGCGGCCAATGCGGTGCGCAGTTCTTGATGTGATCGCCCGACCACGGCCAGCCGCTCGGTTTCGTGCCGGCGGTGCAGCGCGGCGGTGTGCACAATGTCGCCCAGCGCGGCGCGCGCGCCCGGGCCGTCGTCGCCCAAATAATCCGCATAGGCTTTGGCCGTGGCGCTGAGCGTCGGCGGTGACCACGCCGACAAGGGCAGCAAAAACATGCGCGGCTCATCCACGGCCGCCGGCGGGCCGGCCGGGCCTGGCGCAAGAAGCTGTGGGTAGCCCTGCAGCAGCGCAAAGGCGTTGCTGCCGCCGAACCCGAAGGAATTGACGCCGGCCAGCCAGGCTACCTCCGGCGCGGCCGGCACGCGCGGCAACGGCACGGTGCGCGTCGGCACTTGCAAATGCCATTGCGCGAAATCAATCGCCGGATTGGGTGTCTCAAAATGCAGATTGGGTGGCACAACACCATGGTGCACGCACAGGGCGCACTTGATCAGCCCGGCAATCCCCGCGCCCGCTTCAAGGTGGCCAATGTTGGTCTTGACCGAGCCGATCAGCAAGGGCTGGTCTGGCGCCCGCCCGGCGCCACAGGTCTCGCCCAATGCCGCCGCTTCAATCGGATCGCCGACGGGCGTGCCGGTGCCGTGCGCCTCGACATACACCAGTGCGGATGGCGCGACACCGGCAGCCGCGCAGGTGGCGCGCACCAGCGCACTCTGCGCCGCACGGCTGGGATACACCAAACCGGGCGTGTGTCCGTCCTGGTTGGTACCGGTGGCCAGAATGACCGCGTAGATTGGTACGCCGGCAGCCAGTGCCAGACGCAGCGGCTGCAGCAGCACGGCGCCTGCGCCCTCGCCCCGCACAAATCCATTGGCCTTGGCATCGAAGGCGCGACAGCAGCCATCGGGCGACAGCAAGCCCATGCTCGAAAAAGCGACAAAATTGTTGGGCGCCATCAAGCAGCCTACGCCGCCAGCCAGCGCGGCCGTGCATTCGCCCGCCCACAAGCTTTGACACGCCAAATGCACCGCCACCAGCGACGACGAGCAGGCCGTGTCCACCGCCATGCTCGGCCCGGTCAGATTGAGGCAATAGGACACGCGATTTGCGGCAATACTCCCGGCCAAGCCGGTGGCGGAAAACGGGCTGGCTTCATTCAGCCCCGTCGGCGCGTGCTGCGCCATTTCATAGTCGTGCGTGCTGATGCCGATGAAGACGCCGGTCTGGTCACCCTGCGGCGCGGGCACATAACTTGCATCTTCAAGTGCTTCCCAGGCCGTCTCGAGCATCAGCCGCTGCTGCGGATCCATGCAGTCAGCCTCGCCGGGCGAAATGCCAAAAAAACCCGCGTCGAACTGGTCGACATCGGCAAGAAAAGCACCGCGCTTGGTATACGACTTGCCCGGCTTGCCCGGCTCAGGATCATGGGAAAAATTGATGTCCCAACGCCCGGCCGGCACGTCGCCGACGGCGTCAGCGCCCGCGAGCAACAGCCGCCAAAACGATGCCGCATCCGTCGCGCCACCAGGGAAGCGGCACCCGATTCCCGTGATGGCGAGCGGTTCCCTCACTTGAGCATGCCGCCGCTCGCTCCTTTCTTCTTGAAGTTGTATTTGTAATCCTGCGAGGTGGTATGCGTTTCCGCGCCCACCGTCAGCGCACCTTGCAGGCTGAACTCACCCTTGATCGCCTTGTTCGTGGTGGACACGTCTTGATACAACTGGTCAAAATCGTTGGTGATCAGCAAATCCATTTCATTCGCCTTTTTGATCATGTAGGTAAACGACAGGATGCCTTTCTTGATCTTGCCTTTGAACATGCCCAACATGGGCAAGCCGGGCCCGCCTGAGAGTTTCGCACGCACCGGCCAGAAGAATTTTTTCCGGTAGGTCGTGCCGTCCTTGCCAACCCCGGTAGGATCGTAAAACGCGGGTTGATCCACGTCAATGCCATACGCCACGCACAGGGCTTCCAAATGGATCACATTGAACTGATCAAAGCGCGTATAGGCGGTGGGACACTGGCCAAAGACCACGCAGCTTTGTTGCGCGTCGTTGATGTTGCCATCCTTGTACTTGAACGTGCCCTTGCTGCTCTTCAGCGTCAGGTCGGGCGTGCCAGCCAGTATCCGGGCTTGGGCGGCGGTGATCCGATCACCCGTGGGCGTGTGCGACACCGCTTCGTTAATGGCATACAATACCAGGCATGAGGCCAGCAGGCCCAGCAATATCAACGTGCGGGTGGGGAGTGCGTGCATGGGTGTTCTCCTTTTGTGGTGAACGGGCTTGATTATTTCCTGCTTATAGTATAGCAATAAAAATGGTGCATTGCAAGTTTCAAACTGATGTGGTGCCTGTGGCAGATGGTTTTCATTTCCGCGACGTGCGCCGTGCCAGCGGCAAGAGGAACAAAACCAGCAGTACGGCGAAAATGATCGCCATGGCCGTCAATGGACTGCAAACACTCGCCAGTTTCAGCATCGGCCATTGATGCCAAATCACCGGCACCGGGCTTGGTGTCTCGGCCGGATTCGCAATCAGGCCCGGCGCTTCCGGCAGCAGCCACGCCGCCGCGATCAACAGCAACGCCACGCACACTGCCGTCATGCCAAAGCCCGCCGACCACAAGCGCAGCCGCCGTACCGTACTCCACCACAAGCCATGGCCCACCAGCACAAAACAGTAGCCCAGATGAAACGCGCGCCAGCGCAGAAACGTGGCCACGCTGACAGTGCTGCCCGCCGTCAACAGCCATGATAGCCGCGTGCCCGCATGCCACGGCAGGACGTTGTCCAAATAGGCTGGCATGCGGGTGATCACTTGCAGCGACCAGTACGCCCGCTGATCGCCCGCCAGAAAGCTGCAACTCAGCGCCGCCACCATCGCCACCTGCCAGGTCAGCAACCAAAACTCGTAATACAGCGGCTTGGCGCCGCACTCGCGCGAGCACAGCGAATAGAGAAAGCGTGCGCCCGTCAATACGACCAGTGCATCACCCGCTCGCGCGTGCAAAGAAATGCACCATGCCTGCCACGCGTGCGTGCCAAACCAATGCGCCTGCTGATAATATTGCAAGCCTGGCTGAAAGTCGGTCAACAGCAGCAGCGCGCTGAGCGGATAAATCAGCAGCAGGAGTGCGACGAGGATTCGGTCAATTATCATTGGTCAATGGTCATTTTTCATGTATCAACTCTGATTTTCAGCAATTGCTTATTGATCGTTTGCTGCGCCTGTCGTAGAAGCGGCTTCCAGCCGCTTTGCTGAGTAACGCGGCAAGATGCCGCGTCTACGTGCTGCGTCTCTCGTAGAAGCGGCTTCCAGCCGCTTTTCTCAGTAACGCAACAGGAAACAGCATTGTCCAATGTCCAATGTCCATTGATAAATGTTTATGCATGTTCTCATCAAGGCAAAGCCGGAGCGGCTTCCATCGGCTGATTGATCGGCTGCACCCACTCGACCTCCAGTTTCTTCGGCGGCTCGCTCGCCGGACCTTGCACCACGCTCGCAGCCAGCCCGCCTGTCGCATCCGCCTGCACGGCAAACACACTCTGATGGCACGGGCAATAAATGTACGCAACGCCACTCGTGGCGCAATCAGCGCTATTGGTCAATTGTGCCTGACATGGCTGGCCATCCGGCCGATAACCGGTACGCATGGCTACGTCGTTGCTGCTGGCCGTGAACTCGAGTGTGCAGCCAAGATGCGGGCAAATGCGACTCCAGGCCGCGCGCGCCGCGCCATGCGTCACGCCCATGCCCGGCTGACGCGTGACCACCTGGCGCTCCGGCCCGAAGATCACATTTGTCTGGGCATACGCGAAATCCACACGCCGCCAGTCATCCGTTCCTGCCGGCAGCGGCACGGCCATGCGCACCGCGCCCAGCTCGCACGCGCCCAACGGACACAAGAAGCGCCAGGCGCCGGCAACAAACCACGTCAGTGCCACAATGCCCAAAGCGGGCAGCAGCCATTTCCGTAATTGGGTCATGCGGTTTTAGTAAATAAATGGCACCGCAGCAAACTTTGCCACGAAGGCACGAAGACACGAAGAAGCAATGAAACACAATACGCTAAACTTGTGGCAGATTCACGGACAACATTGCATGCCGTTGTTTGTCCTACAGCAACGGTATTGCATGCCATTTTCTGACGGCTCACAGAGTCGCACATGGATGAACGTCTTAACTATCCGTGGTTACAGGTATTCATTCAGAATCCAGTATCATGAATTTCTTCTTCGTGTCTTGGCTGGCGTCTGATAGTCCCGCCCTGCGGCGTGGATGTCTTCGTGGCCATTTCTCTGTTTCCGCGCCAGGTTCAAGGATCAAGGTTCACTGCCAGCCCGCGCACCAAGTCCACCAGCCTTTGGCGTTCGTATTCGCCCAGCGCCTCATGCGCAAAGCCGGCAGCCGCCCGCGCTTGCTCGATCATCTCTGCAATCTCCGCATCGGTCTTGCTGCGCATTGACTGCCAATCATACCAGACATACGCCGGCGCGCCCGGCAACACTTCCGTCTTCCAGCGCACAAACAACTCCTTTTCCAGCGCGGCGCGCGGCAGCGCCGCCGTCTTGCTGCGCAAGTACATGGCAACATCCCAAGCGTTGTCCGCGTTCATGCCCGGCACGCAACTCACAACAAGCTGAAACACAGCCGTCGGCGCCGCGCCATCAAAGACCAGTTCATCCACGGCATTCTCAAGTGCAAGTGTGGCACGGGCATCTTGCCCGTGATTCTGCATCATGGGCGAGACGCCCATGCCACGCATGCCGCCACTGATAAGTCGTCCGCGCTCCATATTCGGCAAGCGCCAGCCATTCACTGCTTGCGCGTCCACACACGCTGCCGCGCCGTCGCGCCAGCACACCAGTGGCAGCACCAGCAATGCCAGTACGACGGCGCACACGGTTTCCTGCACATGTCGCGACCAGGCGTCTGCTGCATTCGCGCAGCGGTGACAATGCCCGAAGACGCGCACGCACGTCCACGGCACCCGCACGGCGATCAGCACATACGCGCCATAGATCAGCCCAAGCCCGCACGCAAGCGCACGGCTTGTGCCAGCCGCACCCGGCGCGAACCACACCAGCGCCACAGCCAGCATAGTCAGCGCGACCGCCGACAGTGTGCCGGCGAGCCGCGCAGTGTCTGGCCGGCACACATGCCGCACATCGCTGATGTACCGAAGCGCGCTGCTGAGCATGCCGGCGACGAACAGCGCCCGGCCGATCCTGCCCAGCCACAGCAGGGCCGTGCTGAACGGCAGTGAGCCTATGAACTCCGCCGAACCTACTGGCCCTGCATAGACCAGCCGCAGCAGTAGCGCAATCGCCGCCAGTGCCAGGCCGCAATATCCCAGTTTCAGCCCACCTTGGACTGTCAACCAAACAAAAAAGCCGCTCACATCTGCTTATAGAAGACAATAATGCAGTCCAAAATAACTCTCAACCGACAAACTAAGTCAAAACCCATAGTGTTATGGGACTTGTTATGGCCGTTGAGTAACTCTTATGTGCCGTTCCAATTAGAAAACGGTCTCGTTTCACTCACATTAACGTCGTCGTATGCCGAAAACAGATGTCCATGTGAACATTTAGAAAGCTCCATGACAAAGAAACGTCGAAGGCATGATGCAACCATGACGAAATCATCATTTCGGCAATATGCTTTTGACAAACGTCAATTCATGTGATGTTCTAGTCAAACAGTATTGGGTCGCAGTCGCCTCCGCTCGTGCATGTTCTATCAGTGAATTCTTTGTTGTAAGGAGATCCCGGGTCCTTATCGGAACACTGCCATCCCTTTATCGCACCATTTTCCTCCCAATACCAGCAGTGATTTTTGCTTTGGCACGCGAGTGCGAAAGACACAGCTATCACAATAGTGATAGTGATTGCAAATAGTGTCGCCTTCATGCTCTTCTCCGTTCTTGATTGTTAACAGTGTCCTAAGTTTTGGTTTTGGACACATAAATGCGAATGATTAATTGCCATTTAGAACTTTATCTGTATAGTTTACCAAGGCATCGCCACGAAGTCCTTTCTTAAGTCCTTCACTTTTTATATCTAGCGCATCGCACAATCTACTCTCCATTTTGCTGTCCTTCCAGTATTTCCTTACATCTTCACGTATAGTAGAGTATCGTCTAAGCGCGCTTTCGGGATCCATATAACATTCCAAAGAGCCGGTGATCAACTGTGCGCGTAAATGTTGCTTATAATTCATCTCAGACACACGCTCATCTTCTGCAATGTTTCTATATATTACAAGCATTTCATTCATGTATTCTTGCATGTATGGATATTTAGTGAGATAGTCAGGAGGCAAAGATGTAAGCCCCATAGCATGCACTATATAAGTTGGATTACAGGTCTCATAAGTGGCGCGTTTGTTTTGGTTTAGCCATTGTGTCGCAAATGTAGTCATTCTAATATCTCTAGTTAGAAAGCCTAATTGCAGAGTGTAATAGGCCACATCATCGTAACTGTTATAATTAGACGCAGCAACAAGCGCCGCGAGTCTTTCGCATACAATTGCATATAGAAGATCATACTCTCCAGGTCGCACCCCGCGTATGCGGCAAGTATGGTAGAAATCAGCTAAGAAATCCACAAATTCTTCTTGCGGCAAGTTTCTGACATAGTTCGTATATTGCGCCGTGAGAACACGATTCGTGTCATAGCTAAAGCGCGCATATTGAGCCCCCAGCGCCGCGCTGAAGTCGTCCATTAACTTCACGGCGCTGTCCAACGCCGTTGGCGCGTCATGCGTTGCTGATATCAGCGAATTGCTCATAATGGGCGGGTCATGCCTTGCTGATGTCGGCGAATTGCTCATAATTGGCGCGGACACAAGGTGGTTGCTCAACGAGGTTGGCAAATCCGTCTTCCTGTCTTTGTGCCCACAATCGGTCAAACACAGGCATAGCAGCACCGCGATGTAAATCAATACTTTCACTTTCCTCTCTCCTTTTCCATATGTGTTGTAATTGCAATCACAGAAAGGACTATTACTATAATTAAGCAGTTGGCTATTATTGTTATGTAGCCGATTGGCTGCGATAGTTTGCCCAAGCAACCACATGGCATGTCCAACCCAAGAGCTTTTACTTTTATCTGTAATGTGGTGAATGCGACGAGCAGGAACAGCATGCTATACAATGCAATTACTCTGCACTTTTTCGTGCACACAAGCACAGCAAGAAAAACTTCCAGCACCGGCAATAAGACTATGATTGCTTTGATCATCACAGGAGATAGAGCAACTGGATATTGACGCAATGCTCGCTCAAAATAGTGACACCACAGCACCTTCGCTGCTCCCGAGAAAGAGAACAATAGCGCGAGTATACCAACGCCTGTTTGCATTATAAGTTTGCCCAGCGATATATTCATGTTTGAATCAAAGCCGTCTTATGGTTCATCACAAATGCGATTGCGGCGACGTTTTCTTGAATCGCCGGGATGCGCTTGATCCTCGCATCAAGCGTGGCGATGTAGCACGCGCGCTGCGCAACCATTATCGTCGGCACGCTCATCTGCAACTCTTTCAGCAGCCTTTCCTGCTCAGTTCGGTAGATGATATTGTTACCTTTAGTTATCCATCCAGTTATACCTGAATCTATGTTGCATCGCCGCCAACGCGAGTGCCGACACTGTACCGGCGAGCCGCGCATTGTCTGGCCGGCAGGCATGACACCGGTCGCAGATGTAGCGCAGCGCACTGCTGAGCATGCCGGCGACGAACAAAGCCCGGCCGATCCTGCCGAGCCACACCAGCGATGTGCTAAACGGCAACGAGGTGATGTACTCCGCCGAACCAGCCGGCCCGGCATACACCAGCCGCAGGAGCAATGCCAGCGCCGCCAGCGCCAGCCCGGCATAGCCCAGCTTCAGCCCGCCTTGAGCCATCAGCCAACCACATAGTTCGAGCAGTTGATTGCCTTAAGCGATGCAGGCCAGATATAACAGGCTATGATTTCGTCAATACGGGCAATTGGTATCGAATCTACATTCCTCGGTTCCTCCCTTCCATTCAGGGCCTGGGTCGACCATCCGGCATATGCCATACTGAGTTCCGCCACCGCCTGCTATGCGATACCAACATCTGGACTTGTTTGTGCACGCCAGTACTGTACACGTTAGAGCCGCTGCAGTAAGCATGAATAATGATAGAGTGAAAATGCTTCTCATGTTATCTCCTGTTTGTTTGTGTTGTGAGTTACTAATGCATGCTAGACTTGTCTCGTTTTTCACTAACATAGTGATCCAGAGCTTTGCCAAACATGCCTTTGTTCATTCCTTCCGAGTTCCATTTGAATATTTCAAGCAATCGGTCTCCTTGGAACACCTTGTTAAAATCACTCTGCATTGCGTTAAGTTCGGCAATTGCAGCTTTTGGATTTGTGTAACTCTTCAAGTACACTTGGGTGAATTTCAACCTCATCTCATATTCCGGGCTTGTGACTATAAGTGCTCGTCTTTGGTACTCGTCAACAAGCCCGCTACATGTTTTCGCATACTTTTCTATCATGGTATCATCCTGCAAGTCTACCAAAGGAAATGTGACTCCTGCCAATGCCTGCCTGAACCAAAACAAATCTTTTGTGAGACTTGCCTGTTTGTATGCATATTCCAGCCACACGCTTGGAACCTGCATGACTTCTGCATCATTGTTTTGTCCAGCGATTTCGGTTAGACAACATAGGGCATCTGACACATAGCTCCATTGTGGTGTGCCTAGACCACTGTTTATGCGATCCATTATCATTTCATAAAGCAGCGCACATTCACCCTGCATTAGTCCGCGCATGCGCACGGCCTTCTTAAAGTCGAACATAAAATCACGGAATTCCTCCATGGGCAAGTTCACCAAGTAGTTGGTATCGACAACTGTGAGAAAACAATTTGTATCATAGCTGAATCGAGCATATTGGAGTTTCAATGCGGCGCTGAAGTCGTCCATCGCCTTGATAATACCGTCGGCAGACTTTTGCGCCACTTGTGTTAATGGGTTCTGATCAGCACTGGCCAGAGAATTGGTACTGTGATCTTTGATAGAGTCAGACTGCCGCGCGGCAGGTGCGCCACGCGACGGCACATTGTCGGTCTGGGTGTGCTTCACCCCGCACGAGCACGTCATAATACACAAGACAACAGTCGACGCAATACTTGAGTTAGTTCTAGCATTCATGCATGTCGTCCTGGCAAATAGGTTCTCTCATTATCCATAGGCATAGAAAAGCCAACATAATAAGGGCGATGTTGCGCGCCACGCTACATGCCCCGACATCTGATTCAAGCAAAGGACCGAAGCAGCCACACGCAATGCGCCATCCGTGCCACATTGCCCATAGTTGAGCCGTTGTAAAACTAGTCAATAATATAGCTACAAGCCACAATGCGCACTTCCTTAAACTGGCTACAAGAAGCAGAACCGCAATAATAAGTTCGCTGCAAGGCAGCAAAATACGAATCCATTTGCTGGTGAAATCACTCATTGTTATTCTATACATCGCAAGTGATCGCTCAAAATCGTGATTCCATAAAACTTTACTGATTCCCGATGAAACAAACACAAATGCAAGCAAACAACAGATTAGTATGACTATTAGCTTTCTATTTCTCATTGTTATGTTCCTTTAGTAAGCGCATTTGATTCATGACAAAGGCAATTGCGGCAACATTTTCTTGAATCGCTGGAATGCGCTTGATGGTCGCGTCAAGCGTGGCGATGTAGCGCACACGCTGCGCGGTCGTCATCGTCGGCACGCTCATTTGCAAGTCTTTCAGCAGCCATTCCTGCTCGACGAAGCGCGGGATGATGCCGTGGATTTTCAAGCCTTCCAGCCAAAGGTCTATCGCCTCAGATTGCTTTGTCGGCGTGCATTGCGCCCAGAGCACTTGGCCGAGCATGTGGTACAACCGTCGCTGCGGCTGCGGATAGACGGCAAACACGTCGCGGCATAGCTTTTCCGCTTCCCGCAAAAGTGGATTCGCCACGCCATTCGTCAGCACATACTGCGATGTCTCGTAAATTTCGACCTTGTTCGGCGCGGCGCGGCGGTACAAGAACTCGGCCCGCCAGCAATTGTACTCACTCAGCAGCTTTGGACAGTTCGGCGTCAGTTGCCAGGCCAGGTCCCAATAGCGCTCGGCGATCTTCTCCTGATCGAGATGCGCATGGCTCCGCGCCAGGCCACGGAGGATATAGACAACCCAGCTTGCATTGTAGGGTTGATTAGTGCTTGAAACGTGAAACTCGAAACTTGAAACTATGGTTGAAGCATTATTAGTGTGGGAGGGGCTTCCATGCCCCGATTCTTCATGGGCACCGGCATTCGCGATCCGCGCCGATGGCGGGACTGAGCCAGCGCGGAGGTCGCTCCCACCTTCTTTGTTTGCTTCCAGTTTCGAGTTTCCAGTTTCGAGTTTCGATTTCTGCACTCCGCGCCGCACCGGTTGCACCCATTCTGGTGTTGCTGCATTGACGTTCGATGTTGAAGGTTCAATGTTGAATGTTCGATGTTCAACTGCCGCTGCGGCACTCTGCAACAGTTTTCCCGCCGCTGGCGGGACTCCAAGCAGCAAGTTTCGTGTTTCATGTTTCAGCCCCACTTCCCACGGGAACTCATACGGTCTGGTCTTCTCATGCAGGTACGCCACCGCCTTCTCATACTCGGGAATGGCCAGGCCCCACCACTCAGCCTTTTCTTTGTAGCGCGCGATCCAGAATTGGAATACAGCTTTGGCCGGATAGCCGTCGCCGGGCTCGAGCTCGGTTTGACAGCGCTCCGGCCAGTTGCTGTACATCTGCTGGATGACGCCAATGGCTTCGAGCTTGTCCTGATCCACCAGCGCCGGAATCTGCCGCCAGATTTCGAGCACGCGCTGGTAACAGGCGTCGAACGAATCGAGCGGATACGTTGCCGGCGCAACCCGGGCGAATAGCGCATGTGCTGCCACCAGTGTTATGAGACAGCATTTAGGTGTCACTCGGTTCACGATAGACTGTTCAGTTTTGAGCTACAAATGTTAATGGCTTAGTTAGCTGATTTCCACTATGATCTGTTCCTTTATTGACTTCCGGAACCTTGTATGTGTGGTATCCACTTTCAAGAGATGTGAGAGTGGGTTTTAGTAGGATAAGAGCTTCAGGAATAGTCCATCCAATTAATGCATTGTTATCGAATGTTTCACCTGGGTGAAAATCGTCCCACATGACTACATTTTCAACGTCATCACTTGGTACCTCAGCTCTGTCCAACTTGCCGTCTTTAAGTCCCTTCCATACTCCTTGAACCGTATACCTTTGAACGGACACATAATAGATATTGTTTGTGGGATATGCCTTAATGCGTGAAGCACCAAGATAGTCTTCCCTAAGCCACTCGTACGTAATAGTGCACGAATAGCCAGTGCATATGAACGCGAGTACAACAATATAGATAGCGAGCCAGAGTAATTTCATTGCGTCTCCTCTTTAATCTGTTGAATTAGTGATGATCTGTAATAATCTTACGCCTTACATTGTGAATTACAGGAATTGCATTGTAGCCTCCTCTTCAATTGTTTACATTGTTTACATTAGTGACAACATGCAATCATCTCAAGGCATCTATTGTACATTTCTGTATTTCCGGTTTGCTTATAAATAACAGCAGCAGACTTAAATGATTGCCCAGCATCATCGGTATCCTTATTAATCAGCACATGTGCCCTGTAAAAATAAAGCAAGGCTTTTACTGAAGGCACATCACATGCTTCGAGCGCCTTGTCATAAGAATTTACAGCTACACTATAATAGTGTTCAAACACCGCATCGTCACTATAAGTTTCCATGAGCTTATAAGCAATACTTCCTGCCTCATCCATGGCGTCAACATACCAAAAATCAATTCCATCTGGCTGGCGTTCGACGCTGATGTACATGTCGAGCGCGTTTTGCAGATCCCTTTTCTGATAGTTTACACGACCAAGATGATTGCGAGCGTATGCTTGACTCTTGGAATCCGCATAATGGGCGATGATATATCGAAAAATGCTCTCAGCAATCGCAAGATTATTGCTGTCACATGTTGTAATATATTTTTGCCACAAGATGCTGTCCAGTTCCCATGGATTACGAACAAGTGCGATTATCTGGGCGATTTGTTCGTCCGTCAGTTTTTCGGCACTAAGAGTATTTTGCTGAAGCCGATTTGCCAATGTAAGTGATTCGTCGAATCTTAATTGCTGGTTACTTACAATTTCTTCTGTTGCATTACTATCTAATATGGATGATGATGGTTTGATGCTGTTGCGGCCAATATATTTTGACATTGCGACATGTGCATACTCTTGACTAATTGCAATATTCTTTGTGGTTACGGCGATTATATTGTCTTTTCGTTTTGCGCAGGCTGTAAGTAACATAATCAAAAACATCATCAAAACAAAAACATGTGTCTTCATTTGTGAATACTCCAATTGTTTGTTGAACCCAATTCTTTGCAGCGGGCGTCAATCTTTGCGACCTTGCTCTGCACGTTGGCATTCTCGTGCGTGCGGAACTGGTCGGCGCGGCGCTGCAGCGTGTCGCGATACAGCCGCAGACTGTTAGTATCGAGTTTGTCGCGGTATATCTCGATGCGCTCGGCCGCGCACGGTTCCGCGATCTGTGTCAGGTACGGCCAGTTTTCGCTCTGCATACGGTTGCACCAGATGCGCGTCCAAGCGGCGTACTCGCCGGCGCGCAGGGCATACCACGGATTGTCATATTGATTGACGGCTTGCCGCCAGAGATTCGAGAGTGCGCCGGCGTCATGGGCACGCTCGGCCGCGCGCACATCGAGCTCGAACTGCACACGCCTGTCGTTCGCGAATTGCAGCCATTGGGCGATTTCAGCGACATTGCGCGTTGTCGCCGGGAAGCGCGCCGCCACGCGCCGCACCGCTTCCTGATACGCGCGTATCTCGTCTTCGCTGGCGAAGGCAAACCACTCGTACACTTCGCGCGGAATGTCCTGCGCGCAGGAGTAAAACTCGATTGGTTGCATGTTCTTCAGGCCGCGTGTCCACCATTCAAACGCTGAATGGTAGTCGCCCAGCAAGGCAAACATGCGGCCGCAGGCCGCGTAGGTTATGGCTTGATAGTAGGGGCAGTCGGTCAGGAGCCTGGCATACGCATCGGCGGCGCCTTTGAGGTTGCCCTCGCCTTGGATGCCCTTGGCCATGGACTCGCGCACAATAATCATCTCGGGCGGCAGTCCTGGGTGCAGTGCCACGGCAAGTTCCGTGAACTCTTTGCCTTGGCCCGGGACATGCTCGGGCAACATCGACAAATCCCACAACAAAAGGGCATAGCGGCGAGCGTTGCCGCCGCCACTGCCGTCCAGCATGCGCTTGCGCGCGCGCATGCCATAATCATACGCCAAGGCGTAATTTGTTCCCTGCGGGCCCCAGCCTTGCACACGATAGGCGCGGCAGAAGTTGGCTTCGAGCAGAAATTGGCCGGAGCAGCCGTCGCGCTGAAACTCGCGCAACTCTTTCTCGCTAAAATGTTGCTCGATGTGTTTCAGCAACGCCATCGTTAGTTGATGGTTGCCATCATGCAAGGGAACTTCCGCGCGGTTGAACAGCGCCGGCAGTGAATCGCCGGCGGCGGCGCCCCACAGGACTTTTCCCTGCTGCATCAAGTCCCACTCGCTGACGATGTTGGTGACAACATGGCTGGTGATGCGCAGCGCGCCGTCCGCAGCGGTATTGGTGTAGGCCGTGACAATGACGTTGGTCTCGTCGGCGCGGGCGAGCGTGGCGAACAAAAACAGGACAATGGCGGTGGCTGGCGTGATGCAGCCGGCAATAAATCCCCCAGCGCCCGCAGCGTGCGCCACCCTCCCGCCGCATGGCGGGACGGCCCAAGCGCCGCCAGGGGGACGGCTGCGACGGAGAAACTCACCGGTCGTGCGTGCCGCGCCTACCTTATTACTAACCTGTATTCGGTAAAATTCTCGCGCAGCTCGATAATTTATTTCTTCTTCGTGTCTTGGTGACTTCGTGGCAACATTGCAGGATCGGCAACATTCGCGGCGCGGAGGCCGCTGGGGCTGCAACGTGGGAGGGGCTTCCATGCCCCGAACATCCAGGCGGATTCCAGCATCGCGGCGCGGAGGCCGCTCCCACATTTTTGCAGCAACGACGTGCCGACCACCCATTATGCCGCCGGTAGTAGCACTCCAAGCAGCCGAATAATGTTGCTTACCAGTGTCTTCACCACGCGTGCGACGGAGAAACTCACCGGTCGTGCGTGCCGCGCCTACCTTATTACTAACCTGTATTGGGTAAAATTCTCGCGCAGCTCGATAATTTATTTCTTCTTCGTGTCGTGGTGACTTCGTGGCAAATGTGCTGTCATCGGCGTCATCGGCGTAATCTGCGGATAATATATCCGCGTGCATCTGCGTTCATTTGTGGCGAAAGCAGCCTTACTCATGGTCTGGCCTGGGCGCGCGCGGCTTCTTTGGCGCTGATGATCGCGCGGATGCGCGCCATGTCGTCCTCTTTGGTCAGAAACGGGAACAGCCGCGTCAGCAGTGTGCGCTCGTTGGCGCATAAGGCCAGCGCACTTTCGTTGCCCTGCACGGGCGGGATCAGTTCGAGTTGTGCTCCCAGCGCGTCGTAGAAACTGCACACTTCGGTGTCGAGCGCCTCAGCCAGCCGATCTACATACAATGCAAACACCGGGTCTTTTTCGACCAGCGCGGCGTCGAGCGGATAGAGCGTCATGCACTCCTTGAGAGTGTCGAACCCATCGTGTGGCTTGCCGTTGTAAAACAAGGTCTTGGCGTAGACGGCGTAGGCGGCGCGCGTGGGCCGCTCGACGCGCACGAATAAATCGCGCAAATGCTTCTCGGCGCGGGTGAAGTCGCCATTGCCAAGTGCGAGATCTGCCAGCGCCGTGGCGCATTCCTGCCAGATGAGCACATTTGACACCGCAAGCTGCTGGGCCGCGCCGTAGTAGGCCTCTGCGTCTTGCTCCCAGCCAATCGCGCGGTGTGCCCGCCCTTGTGCGCAATAGACTTCGGCCAAAGGCAACATATCGATGAGGTTCGTGTGATGCGGCGTGTATGCCTGCGCCCAAGCGGCCGCGTTGAACGCCTCCAGGACTCTGTCTCTGCCTTGTTGTTCGAGCGCGCGGGTGTAGAGCAGATACCAGAAGACGCCGGCGGGATAGCCGTTGCGGCCGGGTGCATGCAGGATGGGCGGCGCCAGGCTGCGCGCGATGATGTCAACAGCATTGGTCGCATTGGCGGCGACAAGCTGTTCCGCTTGGGCAAACGCGCGCGTCGGCCAGATGGGGACATTCGTCGCGCCGCGCGCGCCGAAGACCGCGAGATCGTCGAGGACAATGGCGGTGTCATCGCGCAGCGGCTCGAGGCGCAGGCGCAGCCAGCGGCCGGTGACGGCCGCGCGGATGGTCACTATGTGCTGGATATTTGCGACGCAATCGGTCAGCGTGGCGCACCAGAGCGGGCGGGTGGCGCACAGGCCGTTGGTGCCGGTGGTGTAGAGCGCGACATCAACATTCACGCGGGTGCGCGGGCGGAATTGGATTTGGGTTGGTGCAAGCCACGAGACAAAATCAATTGAAAGCTCAAGCGGCACGCCGGGCGGCATACGCACGCCGGTATCCGGCGCGGCGTCGAGCAGGTCAAAGATGGTGCCGGCGGCGAAGCGCGAGTAGGTCCATTTGGTGCTGTCTTCGAGATTGACGCGCGCGGGAGTGGATGTCGGCGCGGTGGTGGCTGCGGCGCGCAAGGGCAGTGGCGCGCACAGCAGCGCGGCGAACAGCAAGAAGATCAGGCAATCAGAATGCTGAACGAAGAAAGCCGACACATAATTAAGAGCCGGGAGCCGGGAGCCGGGAGCCGGTGAGCCCGCCTGTCATTTTAGTGTTTCTCAATCATTTTTACAAGCTTAAAAAAGTCCGAAAACGCCTATTTCACTGACCTTTGTGGATACTATATCATATATGCGGTGATTTGTCAAATTTGTAGGGCTACAATTTGTAGGCGACCCCCTGAAATTCCGATATAAGAAAGGGAGCCGCATTCCCTTGCG
>JAPLST010000381.1 GCA_026398485.1 bacterium | reverse complement strand
CGCGCGCCATGACGGCACGCGCCGCTGTTATCGCATTGTTGACCCGCGCGTGCGCCGCCTTCTACGCGTGGCCGATGCCCTTCTTTCATCCCCCACAGGAATCACGCAATGAAGATCCTTATTGTTGGCGGGGTTGCCGGTGGCGCGTCCGCTGCCGCGCGCGCCCGCCGCCTTGACGAACAGGCCGAGATCATTCTTTTTGAGCGCGGCCCGCATGTCTCGTTTGCCAATTGCGGCCTGCCGTATCATATCGGCGGCGCCATCGCCGACCGTGACCGCCTGCTGGTGCAGACGCCGGAATCACTGCATGCCCACCTGCACCTTGACGTGCGCGTACGCAACGAGGTCACTTCCATTGATCGCGCCGCCAAGTCGGTGACCGTGCGCGACCTCGTCCGCAATCACACCTACACGGAATCCTACGACGCGCTGGTGCTCAGTCCGGGCGCCGCGCCGATCCGCCCGCCGCTGCCCGGCATTGACCTGCCGCAGGTCAAGACGCTGCGCACGCTTGAGGACATGGACGCCATCAAAAAGATTGTTGATGAAGAAACGCCGGCACATGCCGTCGTGGTTGGCGGCGGCTACATCGGATTGGAAATGGCCGAGGCGCTGCGCGCCCGCAATGTGCGCGTCACGCTGGTCGAGCTGGCGGCGCAAGTGATGAGCCCGGCCGATCCGGAGATTGCCGCGCCGCTGCACGACGAACTGCTGCGCAACGGCGTGGAACTCCGGCTACAAACGTCCGTGACCGGCTTTGCCGCGCAGGCTGGCGCGTTGGTCGTCAGCCTTAGCACTGGCGAAACGCTGACCTGCGGCCTGGTCGTGCTGGCCATCGGTGTGCGGCCCGACGCCGGCCTGGCGCGCGCCGCGGGTCTGACCATCGGCGCGCGTGGCGGCATCGCCGTCGACGCGCATATGCGCACCAGTGATCCGCACATCTACGCCGTGGGCGACGCCGTTGAAGTGACTGATTTTGTCACCGCAACCGCCACGCTGCTTCCACTGGCCGGCCCGGCCAACCGCCAGGGCCGCATCGCCGCCGACAACATCTGCGGTCGTCCGCGCACCTACAAGAACACGCAAGGCACTGCGATCTGCAAAGTGTTCGACCTCGCCGTCGGCATGACCGGCGCCAGTGAAAAGGCGCTCACGCGCCTCAACCGCCGCTGTGAAACCGTCACGATTCATCCCAACAGTCATGCCGGCTATTATCCCGGCGCGCATACGCTGACGCTCAAAATTGTGTTTGATCCAGAAAGCGGCGCGCTGCTCGGCGCCCAAGCGGTCGGCATGGATGGCGTTGACAAACGCATTGACGTGCTCGCCACGGCCCTGCGCGCCGGCCTTTCAGTCTACGACCTTGAGGATCTTGAATTATGCTATGCCCCGCCGTTTGGCTCGGCCAAGGATCCGGTCAATTACGCCGGCTTTGTCGCCGCCAACGTGATGCACGGCGATGTGCGGCTGTGCCATGTCGCGGAGATAGTGAACCCGCAGGCCAAGCAAGTGGTTCTGGATGTGCGCGAAGCCGAGGAGGTCGCCGCCGGCATGATCCCGCAGGCCATCAGCATTCCCGTGGATGAGCTGCGCGGGCGCCTCGCCGAAGTGGATCGCGACAAAGAATATCTGGTCTATTGCCGATCCGGCGTGCGCGCCTATCTGGCCTGCCGCGTGCTAATGCAGCACGGGATAGCCTGCCGCAATTTATCCGGCGGCTATCTGACCTACGTGGCAGCGACGCCGCACGCGCCGGCCGCCGCACAGTTGTCCGACAGGTCTGACTCGTCCGACAAGTCCGACATCACGCTGGATGCCTGCGGCCTGCAATGCCCCGGGCCGATCATGCGCGTCAAGGCAGCCCTGGATACCATGCAGCCGGGCCAATGCCTTAAAGTGCTGGCCAGCGATTGTGGCTTTGCCAAGGACATCGCCGGCTGGTGCGCCAGTGTTGGCCAGCAACTTGTCTCGGTCACGCACGACAAAGGGGTTATCACGGCCTTGATTCAGAAGCGCGCCGCGGCGCCCGCACCAGCCGCCGCTACCACCGTCACCACGCTCGCAAAAAACAAAACCATTGTGGTCTTCAGTGGCGATTTCGACAAGGCCATGGCGGCGTTTATTATTGCCAACGGCGCCGCCGCGATGGGCAGTTCCGTCACCCTTTTCTTTACCTTCTGGGGTTTGAACATCATTCGCAAGCCGCAGCGCGTGGCCGTGCGCAAGCCGCTGCTCGACCGCATGTTTGGCATGATGATGCCGCGCGGCGCGGCCCGCCTGCAACTCTCGAAAATGAACATGGGCGGCCTGGGTGCAGCCATGATCAAATGGGTGATGCGCCGCAAGCACGTGGACTCGCTGCCGGCCTTGATCGCCAGTGCGCGCGCGGCCGGCGTGCGGCTGGTCGCCTGCACCATGTCGCTGGACGTGATGGGTATTACCCGCGAAGAGCTACTCGACGACGTCGAGGTCGGCGGCGTGGCGGCCTATTTGCACAGTGCCGAGAGCGGCAACGTCAACCTTTTCATTTGACCTTCCCGCGCGCCTGTGCTACAATGACGCCCATGACGACCGCTTCACCTGATGGCCCGCAGGATACCGTGGCCGCGCCGCGCTGCCCGGGCGTGTATATCATGAAAGACACCGCCGGCCAGGTGCTGTATGTCGGCAAAGCGCATGACTTGCGCAGCCGCGTCCGTTCGTACTTTCGCGAGAAAGGCGATGGGCGCCCCAGCGTTGCCATCCTGCGCGACAAGGTGCGCACCGTCGAGTATGTCACGACCCGCACCGACCAGCAGGCCGCTCTGCTCGAAGACAAGCTGATCAAGGAATATCAACCGCGCTACAATATTGATCTCAAGGATGACAAGCGCTTTATTTCCGTGAAAGTGACCCTGCAGGAAGAATTCCCGCGCGTGCTGCTGGTGCATCAGCGCACCGATGATGGCGCGCTGTATTTCGGCCCGTTTACCGTGACAGCCACGGCCCGCGCCCTCGTGCGCGCCGTCCTTGAGAAATTCCAGCTGCGGCGTTGCACCGGCGCGCACTGCCGCGCCAACGGCCCGTGCATGTATGCCCAGATTGACGCCTGCAGCGCCCCGTGCGCCGGCCGCATACCCAAAGACGAGTATCTGGCCCGCGTCCACAAGGCCATGTTGCATGTCCAGCGCGCGCAGGAACTGCAGCTTGTCGAGCCGCAGGCCGCCAAGAATCCGGAACCCTGATGAATATTCAATGCTATAAAAATGAATTGTCGCCATTCATTTTGCACAAAATGATTTTGCACCAAAATCATTTTCCCCTGAATCCCGCCGTAGGTCAGATACTATGGCCACGAAGCAGAGATTAACATTGAACATTCAACATCGAACATTGAACATTGAACAGCAGGCACGGCACTACTTTCATGCGACCCCCGGCCGCTTTATAAATTATCGCGCCGCGCGAGAATTTAGAAGACACGAAGAAGACCAGCGCTGCACTAAAAAACTATCGTTGCGAAGGTTTTTCCTCCAGCATAGCTGAACCGCTGATGAATATTCCATATCGAACACTCAATATCCAAGTGCGAAGTATCTGCGCAGAACTCTGCTTGGAGTCCCGCCAGCGGCGGGATCATCATTGGTTATTCCTTGCTGCTTGGAGTCCCGTCAAAGGCGGGATTGGATATTCGATATTCGCATTCCCTGAACCATGACGATCCTGCTCGCACAGCATGCCGGCTTCTGCTGGGGCGTCCGGCGCGTCGTCCGGCACCCGGCCGGTCTACACCTTCGGCCCGTTGATTCACAACAATGCCGTTATCGAGCGCTTGACCCAGCATGGCATCCGCGTTATTCCGCCGGATGCCAACGATGCCGCCCTCGCGCGGCTTGCGCCGGACGCGCTCATCATCATTCGCGCCCATGGCGTGCAGCCGCACGCCACCGCGCGGCTGCAGCAGGCCGGCTTTGCGCTGGTCAACGGCACCTGCCCGCATGTCGAGAAAATCCAGCACCTGATTGCCGCGGCGCACCAGGCCGGCCGCACCGTCTTCATCTTGGGTGATGCCGCGCATGCCGAGGTGATCGGTTTGCTGGGTTTCTGCGACACGCGCGGCCATGTCGTGCATACCGCGGCGGCGGATCTGCCAAACCTGCCGCCGGCGACACCCATCACGGTCGTGGCCCAATCCACCCTCGACGCGACCACCTTCACTACGCTGGTCGGCGCCATCACCGCGCGCTTCACCAACGTCATTGTTGAAGACACGCGCTGCCACGCCACCTCGCGCACGCAAGCCGAAGCACGCGCGCTGTGTGCACGCGTCGCCGCCATGGTCATCATCGGCGACCGGCACAGCGCCAACACCAACCGGCTCGAGCAGATCTGCCGCGAATGCGGCGCACGCACGTTCCACGTTGAGCATGCCGACGACCTGCAGCCGGGCGACTTTACCGGCTGCGCCGCCGTTGGCGTCACCGCCGGCTCGTCCACGCCGGATTGGCTGATCGCCGCCGTCATCACCCGCTTGGAATCGTTCACATGATCTTCAGCACGTTTTCTGGCACGTGTGCCCACACCCTCGCGCAATTGCAGCGGCCGCGCTGGCTGGTGCGCCTGCTGATCCGCGGTTTCGCCTGGTTCTACCACATCAACATGGGCGAGGCGGCTCAGCCGCTCGACCAGTATGCCTCCCTGATGCAGTTTTTCACCCGTACCCTCAAGCCGGGCGCGCGCTTGTGCGATCCGGATCCGGCCGCAATTGTCGCGCCCGTGGATGGCCGGATTGTCGCCTGCGGCTATGCGCGCGATGGTGAACTTGTCTTGGTAAAAGGGCATCCGGCAACACTGGCGGATGTATTCGGCCCGTTGGATGATGCGTTTCGCGGCGGCGCATTCATCGGCATCTATCTGTCCCCCGCCGATTGTCATCGCTTGTACACGCCGTGTGCCGGACGAGTTGTGCGCACCTGGCGGATGGGCGCGGCATTGCATCCGGTCTATCCTGCCGCACTGCAGCGCCGGCCCGACACGCCCATACGCAACCAGCGCATCATCACCGAGTTGGCGCATCCGCACGGACGCGTGTTGTTCGCCGCCGCTTTGAATTCGGCTCGATGGTGCTGCTGCTGTTTGCGCGCGATGCCATCACGCTGCGCGCCGACCTGGCAAGCGGCGCGCCGGTCAAAATCGGCGAGCGCCTCGGTGTCTGGCGTTAGTACAGCACTATCCGGACGCATAGGAGAGAACGATGAGCTACAGCAAAGCTGGTGCAAAACTGAGTGCCAAGGCAGTGCATAACAGCATTTATAACACGCCGCTTGATCTGACGCGCGAGCATCCTTAAGGACAAAAACCGCGCCAGGCACCTGCGCAAGGTCTAAATATGCAAACATACATTAAATCAGTAGTTCTAATGTCCAGCATTTCATTATTGACTGCATGCGACTTTGGTCGTGTGCAGACCATTTCTGTACTAGATGTGCAGGATAGTACGACAGGTTCTCCTGGCAAAAACGTTGCGACCAGTGTCGCACTTAAGAACATTAGAGATATATGTGCAGACTACGCCTCGCGAAAAGGATACATAGAACACAATGGATATCAAGAGGGTGACTATATTGTAACATGTAAGTGGTGGCGGCGCAGAGCGGTGGGAGGAACTATAAGCATAAACCTCAGAATGGCAAAAGAGAATCAGGTCAAGATAGACGTGTTTGAGTTTCCTAGAGGAACATTTTCAGAGGAGGCAAGCAATGTGGTATGTGAACTAATTGAGGAATTAAACGCGCACAATATAACAAACCTGGCAATCGGCCATGTCAGTTCTGGCTCCGAGTAGCACCCAAAGAGGGACAGCGAGGTCGGACGTTCAAGAGGAGAAATTGGGTCAGGCGTGCAGTGTACACCAGACCATTGAGGGCGGACCATGGCAAAGCATAGCCATGAGTTACTTAGCTTCACAACAGGCCGTTTGTAGACCTTACCAGCCTGATCTGCACAGTGAAATTGCCTGCCTGAGCTGCGCTGACGACAGGCCGCGCCGTTTGAATCCGTGCGCCGATTGAGCCAAGTCCGTCGGCACATGCAGGCGACTACAATCGAGGGGGCCGAGTGGGGTCAGGCGTGAACACTTGACACTTAATTTTCTTTGCAGCAGAGTGCATGCAGAGGCTAGGGCAGCGGCATGCATTGACAGTTGAGGGCTGAGTGGGGTCAGGCGTGAACACTTGACACTTAATTTTTTTTGCAGCAGAGTGCATGCAGAGGTTAGGGCAGCGGCATGCATTGACAGTAGATCCCGCTGAGAGAGCATGCAGATCGACTATAGGACGCAAAGCTCTATTGGTAGATGCGAAGGTTCGCCACGTTTGCTGTGCGGCATCGTCATCACCGCGGGGAACGCGGCAAGCCCGTGCTACTTATGATATGCCGGCCGCGCGTGCGCGGCGCCTTCCTGCAGAAGGTGCGATCGGGCGATCGCACTTACCTTCAGCCGATCTGGCGATCGGCGTTCCCTTCGCAAAGCACAAACTTCGCGACGCGGCGGGCGCTCCCAATCACTGCAAACATAATTCTTGCGCTCCGCAAGAATGTTAGAACACGTTCGGATTGTTGGTCGTGCTGCGGTCGAAATACTTGAAATTGTTGGTGGCCCAGTCAAAGGCCCACACGTTCGAGCCATCCACCGGCAGCGGATTGAGCAGCACGGGCGGCGGCACAAAGCCGTTGCTGATCACGTACGCTTCCACAAAATCATAGCCGACGGGCAGCGCATGAACGAACGCGCCGAGCGGACGGAACAAATGCGCGGGCGTTTGCAGAAAAGCATTCGTGCCAAAACGGGCATAGACCACAATCCGCAATTGCGGCAGCGGCAGGTATTTGATCTCGCTCGACAAGGCCATCCCAAACATATTATGCTTGCGCGTCCGGTTGACGACCACGTCCACGACGGTCAGGTTCGTGCGCGTCAAGGTGCAGTTGAACGGCGCAAAGCCGGTCTTGGTGTAGGAGCCCGTCAGATTGTCCAGGTCGAGGGCGTGGACTTCCATCTGCGCATCCGGCCAGAACAGAAGGATGTTTTTCTTGACCGGCCGCCATTTCCACAGGCCCGGGATCGGATGGGCATCCGCCGTGCGCCCGTGCTTGGTCACGATCTTGTAGCGGTTCAGCATCAGCGTGGCATTGGTAAAGGCGCCGCCGTTGAAATAAAACACGCCGATATAATCCGTCATTTTCAAGGCTGACGCCGCCAGCGGCAGCAGCGCCACCAGCACACCCAGCACGGCCAGCCGCGCACTTCTTGCTTGCTTGTTCATTGTTTCTCCCGCAGTTGGCCTGTTGGTTTAACCGTGCAGTCCGGCAAGGTCGCAATCATGTCGCGGAACAGTTCATTGTAGCGGTTCATGATCTCGCGTCCCCACATATATTCATTATCGAAGGTTGACATAAAACTCATGCCCAGCAAGGTGCGCGAGCGGCCTTCCTCCGACTGCCAGACGGTGGCGCCCGTGGCGGCATCCACCAGCAGCAGCTTGACCCGCACGGCATTCCGGCCATAGACCACGCCGTACGTGTGGTCTTGCTCAATCACATAGCCGAAGGCCAGCAGATCGACGTCCAGCGCGGCGCGCAGCTTGGCGTACTGCGCCGGGTCCACGGCCGAGCGCGGCAGGCTGGCCAGTCGCGCATCCGTTTCGTCCAAGGTCTGCAGGGCGTAGCGTTTGTAGGCCGCCATGCAGCCGAAGAATGATTGGCGCGCATACTGGGTTGCGCTCGAGTAATCGGTCTGGTTTTCAAACGGCAATATCGCCATCGAGCGATACTGCGCCCGCACCGCCAGTTTGACATGATCGCTCTGAAAGTCCGCCGCGTCGTTGATGTTCTCGCTGGTGATCATCGCGCAGCCGGCCAGCAGCACGCCCGCCAAGCCCAGCGCAGCCAGCCGCCGCCCGCGCGGCCTGTAATGGTCTGCCTGCATTAGAAGGATGCTCCGGCGTTGAAGGAGAAGCCGTCAAATGGCTTCCAGTTTTGTGATTCACTGTCACGAATGAAGGGGATGCCATAGTCAAAGCGCAGCGGCCCAATCGGCAAATTCACGCGCAGGCCCATGCCGCCGGTCAGGTTGATCTCGCCGAAATTGTCGCGCGTCTCATTGTAGGCATACCAATTGCCGTTCTGGTCGATCGTCCCCAGCGTGTATTTGCGGGACTTGTACCAGACATTGCCGACGTCCATGAAGATTGCGCCGCGCACGCTGAATTTTTCACTGTACTCATAGATGGGAAACGTGTATTCCACGGAGCCGAACAGCTTGGACGTGCCGCCCAGCGGATTCTGCCCGATGAAATCCTTCGGGCCGACCATGCGATAACCAAAGCCGCGCATTTCGTACGGGCCGCCCATGAAGAAGCGGTCGAACATCGGCGTGTTCGGTGTCGCAAAGCCGACTGCGCCGCGCACTTCCAGCACGTGCGGCCCGCCAAACAGGTTGCCGACCCCCATGACCGTGTTGGGTTTGCGCTGAAACGTCTCAAACATCTTGAAATACTGTTCGTGCTTGAGTTCGCCCAAGCCATAAAACGTGCTGCCCATGCCGGCCTTGCCGATCAGCTTTGATTCGCCGCCGCTGGTGGGCAGGGTAATGCTGTCGCGCGTGTCGCGCGTGAAGGTCAGCACCGGGGCAAACTGGACAAAGGTGCCGGCGTCTTCCTCCAGATACTTGTCCTTGGTGGCAAAGGCCCAGCCGGGATAAATCATGCGCAGCCGGCCGGTGTTGGGATTCACCCACTGGATCAGGCGCGCATCGCTGTTCAGCACGCGATTGCCGTAATCGAGCGTGTCGCCGACATCCACTTTGATGATCTCGCCAATGGCCGTCAAGTCCGCGCGGATCGAGCCGATGTATTTGCCCAAGTACGGCACCCAATCAAAATTGACCGGCGTGCCCAGGCGCAGATCGCCACCCAGGCGCTGGATGCGGTAGTCGGGCGCCAGAAAGTCCCAGTTGCGCGCAAACAGATCAAAGCCGGCCGACACTTTGCGGCCATGCAGCGTGTCGTACAGGAAATACGGTTCGGTGAAACTGAAGACGATGTCCTGGCGTTTGTTGCCGATCTCGGCGCGCAGCCGCACTTTCTGTCCGCCGCCGACAAACCATTTGTTCCAGTTGAGCGCGTCGAAATTCGACTGCGACACTTCCGCGAAGCCGACAAACGAGTCAACCGAGGAATAGCCCGCGCCAAACCCGAGCTTGCCGGTGTTTTTCTCCTTCACATCAACATACACGTCCTTGGCATTCGGCACGCTCTTGCTGGTCACGTCGCGCACGTCCACCTTGTCGAAATAATCCAGGTTCATCAAGCGTTGCTTGCTGGTCTCGAGCCGGTAGAAATTGTAGCGATCACCCGGCTTCACGTTCAGCTCCCGCAAGATGACTTCGCGCTTGGTTTTGCTGTTGCCTGTCACCTCGACATTGCCGAAATCGTAAATGGTGCGCTCCTTGACCACATACTGCACATCCACCACTTTCTGCCCGGGGCGCGATTTGGGCGACATGATCGCTTTGGTGGTGACCATCGCGTCGGCATAGCCAAACGCGCGGTAATAATTGCGCAGCGCGTCGGCGTCGTTCTCCATTGCCTGCGGCGAATACTTCCCGCCCCGGTACAAACCCACTTCATAAAACAGATTGGTGGCCATGCCGCCTTTCATCCGGAGTTGCGTGATCTTGATTTTACCGACCGTGTAGGGCGGCCCCTCGATGATCCGCACCCGCACCGCCAAGCCGTCCTTTTCCTTGGTCGGCTCAAACGCGTAGATCGCCCGCGCCTCGACGTAGCCCGCTTTCTGGTACAGCTCCGTGATCCGGTACATGTCCTCTTTCAAGGTGTACTCATCAAACACGCCCGTGCGGAACAGCACCAGCAGGCGCGGCTTCGTCTCCATCGCCCACTCAATCTGCATCGTGCTGATGTTGGTGTTGCCGCTGATCGTCACTTGCTTGACATACGACGGATTCCCCTCAACGATGTTGAACACCACCGCCACGCTGGCCGCATTCGTGCCCGCCGTCACCGTATACGCGACCTTGGCCTGGGCATAGCCCTTGTTGGCGTACAATTCCTTGATGCGTTCAACGTCGTTCTTAAACACCGACGGGTCGGCCGTCATGCGCACCTTCGACTTGATCACCGCCTCGATCTTGGCCAGTTTAATGAACTTGGCGCCCACAATCGACAGCGTGCCGATCAGCGGCCGCTCGGTGATGCGATAGGTCAGCACGACTTTGCCGTCTTGCGGCTCTTGCTCGATCAGCACCTCGGCGAAGTCGCCGCGCTTCATCAGCGCCTCACTGTCTTTCTTGGCTGTCTCGTTGTCGTAATACTCGCCGACCTTGGTCTGCAATTGGTCGCGAATCACTTTTTCCGCCACACGATTGTTGCCCACAATAAGGATGTCGGCCACAATGTTGGACGTCGCCTCGGCGCGCACGCGCCCGGCGCAAACCATCGCGAGCAAGCAGATACTCAAGCCTGCGGCACGGCGTGCAGTTCCTGATCCCATAACAATTACTCCATCAACAAGTGACTGCGACGCGGCTCCATGCCTGCGCGCAATGCTAGTGCAATCATCAATGTCTGTTGATGCCCGAATTCCAAATCACAAACCGCACTATCAACTGCGCAAACAAAATAGAGCTTGTCTACTATACCAAATCCGGCGTGCAATTGCAAGTGTTGCGCGCGCGTTTTTCGCGTTGCACCAGCCGCTTCCATATCATGGGTGCGCGTGCCGCATCAGCCACAATATCTTGACAACCACGCCGCAAACGTGGTGGATAACTGGTGGATTGTTGGTGGAATGCCGGCGCTGAATTTGTGCAAAAAGGCCGGAACTACAGCGCGCTGACGATCTCGAGATTCGCGCGCGGCACGGTCACCTGCCGGCCATCCGCCAGCGTGATGATCGCCACGCGCACCAGCGAGCCAGTCTCGATTTTGACGGCTTGCTCGGGCAGCGCGCACACCTTGCCCAGCGCGCCAAAATGCGGCCGGCGGATCAAGCGCACGGGCGTGCCCACGCCCAACTCATGACTGATTACCCGCGCGGTCTGCGTCGTCTGCGCACCCGGAACAATCAGCTCCGGGCGAATGACTCCGGCCCGGATCTGGGTGGCGCCATTCATCGCCGCCATGCGCCCCGACAGCGTCTGCAAAAGCTGGCACGTGCGCGCCGGCATGGCCAGTTCGCCAAAGCCCTCGGTCACCATCACACTGAACGGAATATTCTCATCGCCGGTCACCGCCACACCGATGTCAAAACCGAGAAAGGTCATCAGTTCCGCATCAATGATGCTGGCGCCCACCAGCCCGGCCAGCCGCAGCGTGACTGCCGCCTGCAGGGCCGACGCCGCAATGCGCGCGTTGCACACGATGATCTGGCCCTGCATCACCGGCGTCAGGTGCTCGGCCGTCAGCACGCGCGCGCCGGTTTCCACCCATTGGATCTGCCCGTGCTGCTCGCCGCCCACGCCGAAAATGCCCTGGATCAGCGCGCCTTCCGCCTCCACCACCACGCCCTCTTCCGGCAGCACTTCAACCACCGTGCCGCTCAGGTAGGCCGTGCATACAATCGGCTTCGGCTTGCCGCGCACCCCCATGTTGCCGGACAAGGCCGAGATGTACTCGACCGTCCCGTCAATCGGACTTGCCGCGCGATTGGTCATCAGGCCAAACAGCGTCTTGCGCTCGCACAGCACCTGCGCCTTGCGCACCGGCGCGCCTTCTTGCACCAGGCAATAATGCTTGACCCGGTCTGCCGGACAACCCAACTGCGGCGCCGCTTTCACCACCGCCAGCGTCCCCGGTAAATTCACCTGCGCAATCACCGTGTCGGCCACGACTTGCGCGCCAACGTCAACCACCACCCGGCCCTTGACCGGCAGCCGGCGCGCCTTGCGGATCAGCACATGATCGCTGACAATCAATCCTGGTGTAAATGCGGAACCCATGTATAGCCGTCAGCTTGTCACCGTTTCGCCCGGCGCCAGCAAGTCCATTGCTTGCGCATCCGCGCGCCGCCGCGTCGCGTTGTCGGCCATCTGCGCGCTGAACGGCAACGGCCGCCCGCGCCCGTCGAGAATCAACCCGACCGTGCCGCCCTGCGCCACGATCGCGCGCTCCTTGCCGGGGCCCGCGCCGACATCAAATTTTCCATACGGGCGCAGCAGTACCCGGGCCGTCGTGCCCGGCGCCAGTGCCAGCCGCTGCAGGTCGCCGCACACCAGCGTGCGCTCGTCCCGCCGCCCGTCTTCCGTCTCAATCGTCACCTGCAGCACGCGCGCACCCGGCTTGGCCGTACCCACCGGCGCAATGGCCGTGCCCAGCATCACCATGCAATCGTGGGCAAACACCTCGCGCGCCGCCGTCGGGCACAATTGCGACATCACGCCCAGTTGCGGCATCATGAAGATGCTGTCAACCGCCAGCTGTGTCACGCCTTCCAGCTGAAACGCATCCAGCATCATCAGCGCGCTCTGCGCCCGGTCCGGCGCGTGCGACAATACGCCGCCGCTGCCAATGCACAAATCCAGTTTCATCAAGTTCACCACGCTGAGCTCGTCCATCACAAACGCGTCGCTGAAATCGCGCTGCTTCGACGTGCCGCGCAAATGCAGCGCGAGCTGGCGGTGATGGATCAACGACAAGCGCAACGCCTCGCGCGCCGCCGCCTGCTCAATGAACAACTCCTCGCGCGTCTCCGGGATCGTCGTCGGCCGGATCATCTTGTTGCGCAAAATGTCGCGCAGCGTCGCGGCCGCAAACGGAAACGGCAGCCAGCGCTGGATGTTCGCCACGCCGGCCTCCGCCATCACATTGCAAATGTTGTAGCTCATCCCGTAATTGGCGCTGACCGTGCGATGGAATTGCCCGTCAAAAACGCTGAACACGTCCGTCGTCGCGCCGCCAATGTCAACCGCCAGCACGTTTTGCGCGCGCTCCGCCGCCACTTGCTGGATGATCACGCCCACCGCCGTCGGCGTCGGCATGATGTCGGCCGAGGTCATCTTCATCAACTTGCCATAGCCCGGCGCCTGCTGCATCACGTGTTCGAGAAACAATTCATGAATCGCATGGCGCGCCTCATGCACATCCTCGCGCGCCAGCTCCGGCCGCACATTCGCGACAAAGCGCACGGCGGCCACGCTCTCCAGCATGTTGGTCACCACGTCGCGCGCGCCGGTGTTGCCGGCGAAAATGACCGGCAGGCGGTAGGTCTCGCCAAAGCGCGGCTGCGGCCGCGCCGCGCGGATAATCTCGGCCAGCATCTCCACGTGCCGGCGCGTCCCGCCATTGATCCCGCCCGCCATCAAGATCATATCCGGGCGGATGTGGCGCAAGCGCTCGACCCGCTCGTGGTCTTCGCGCGGATCGTCAATCGAAATGCTGTCAATCACAATCGCGCCCGCGCCCAGCGCCGCGCGCTGCGCGCTTTGCGCGGAAATCGACCCAATGATGCCCATCACCGCCATCTGCAGCCCGCCGCCCGCGCTGCTGGTCGAAAAATATGCGTCGACACCCGCCGCCCCGCGCCGCGGGCAGATCAGCACCCCGTCCTCCAGCAGCGTGCGCCCGCTGATCTCCTCAAGCTCCTCGACCGCATTGCGCACGCCGACCGTCACATCATCAAAGGGCGCCTCGACCGTCGTGGGCGCTTCACCGCGCCCGGCCAGGCGATAGCCGTCCGGCGTGTGCTCGACCAGAATCGCCTTGGTGGTCGTGCTGCCGCAGTCGGTCGCCAACAAAACCTCGTACTCAGGCGTGCGCGTCGGCATGTGCCAACTCCTCCATGCGTGCCTGCAATTGCCGGAGCGCCGCATTGTCTTGCAGCAACAGGCCAAATTGATGCACCGGCCAGGGAAAACCCGCATTAATCAAGGGCGCGCAGGCAATGCAGGTCTGCCCGGTCAGCAACCCGAGCGGCCGGTTGATCTCAAACAGAAAGGCGACAATCGCGCCCAGCCCGTAGCGCACCGCCCAGCGCGCAATGCGCTCGATCAGCGCCGTGCGTTCCGCCTCGCTCAGTACGGTCTGCATCGTCATGTGCCGCTCCGCATAGGTCGCATCCGTCCTATAGGTCCCATTCTTGTCATCCCCATTGCAGCCACTCCGCCACCAGGAAATGCACGCGCTCAATCAGCGCGCTCAGGCGCGTCATGAACGTGTTCCCAAAAAACGCGCCCAGCGCCACCATCAAATACCAGCGCCCCAATTGCGCCGGTCCTTTGATCACAAAATGCTTGCGCTCGAAGACAAAGAAAAAATACATCAGCACCGAAATCGTGCCGGTGATGAAAATGATGTTCTCAAAACTCAGGCTGACCCGCGCCAGCAAACTCAAGCCCGGCTCAATCCGCGCGCCCACCCACAGCGGCTTGAACGTCTCGGTGATCTGCGGCAGCAATTGGTTGAACGTGTCCTTGAAGCCCAGGCCGACGCCGGCGCCCAGCGTGATGCAGAACGTGATCCGGCTCAGCCAGAACCAGCGCTTGCTGTACTGGAAATACCACATCAGCCCGACAATGCCCGGCACAATCAACAGGACGCCGCTCAACGCCTCGGGCGTCATGCCGGTCGTGAACCAGTCACGAAATCCTTGCACCATCGGCGCAAACCATTTGTCAATCAATTGCTGCCGGACAATGACCGCGCAACCCATCCCGGTCGCGCCGCCCAGCAGCACATGCTCGAACGCGCGGTAAAACGGATTCTCGCGGTAGAGAAACGTGTAAATCGCCATCGTGCAGACCGCCGCAATCCAGCGCTGGATCCGCAGATACCAGTCGTACTCCGGATCCGTCACCAGCAGGCGCACTTCATTGGCGACCAGTGCGGCCGTCACCAGCACCAGCACGGCCGCCGCGATTTGGCGTTTGCGATTGTAGGTCATGCCGCGGCCTCCGGCTCACTCGTCGCGCGCAACATCAGCATCGCAATGTTACCGCACACAATCGCGACAAAGACGAACAGGGCCGCAAACGACTGCACGCTCACCGTCGCCGTGCCAATCCCTGGCGCGTTCAGCAAACGCTCATACGCCGCCGCGCCCGCTGCGCCCGCCAACAGCCCGCTGATCTGGCCCGCGTCCACATACGGATAGGCATCCGAGCTTTGAATTGCCACGCAGCCGGCGGCGTAGGGCGTGCCGTACACGCTCTGCACAAAGCCGATCCACGGCACTTCCGCGCGATTCCAGACATACGACACTTTGAATATCAAGGAGATGTCGGAAATGTCCTGGACGCCGCGCATGCAGCCAATCTTCGCCAGCGGCGTGCCGAAAATGTCGTTCTGGATCATGCCCGGGATGTCCTTGGAAAAGGCCTGCAACATCGCGCCCCCCGCCGGCGGCGGTGTAATCGCATTCCAGATCACAAAATCACGCCCGTATTCCTTGCCGTTTTCCTGCGCCAGTTTCATCGCGATGTCGGTGCCAAACTTGATGCCTTCCGGCTGGGTCGTCCACATCATGATGGCAAACGGCAGGTTGCGTCTGAACAAATGCCGCACGACCGCGACGAACTGCCCTTCGCATTCGGCGCGAATGCTGGCCGCCAGCTCGCAATCAATGATCACCAGCTTGTCCTGCGGCAGGCGCTCGACCAAGTCATACAGCTTGCGCGCCGCCGGCGGTATCGGCACGGGCATGCGCGGCCGCCAGAACTCGCACAACACCACCAGGCACGCAAACAGCGCGTACAGGATCCGCGGATCGCAGTACAAAACCCGCTGCCAGAACATATTTGCCCGTGTTGCACTCATGCTTGAATTTCAGATTTCAAATTTCAAATCTCAAATTTTTATTTATCCAGCCCCGCATAGACGCTCTCGTCCATGCCCAGCCAGATGCGCAGGCCGGCCGCCAAGCCGCCGATCATGATTCCGATCAGCACTCCGCGAAACGCCGATGAATTGGCCACCATCAACAGCTTTTGCGCCAGCCACGGCAGCTGCAGGAAGAAGACATTGTCCGGCAATCCATGCGTCAGCCACGCGCCCAGCGGCAACTGCCCGATCATCACGATAAACGCCGCCACCATCAGCAAAACCGCTTCCGCCGAGCGGATCTTGAACGCCCGATACGCCGCGCTGATCATGTAAAACGTGATCGTCGAAAACGTCGCGATCCCCAACGGCACCAGAAACGCCTTGAACACAAAATCAAACCCGGTCTTCATCACATCCGGCGCACAATCAACCTGCACCGCCCGCGCATCAATCCGGGCCTGGCTCGCCACCGCGGCCCGCAGTTGCGGCAGCACCTGCGCGCGTTGCGCCGCCGGAAATATACCGATGTAGCGCACATGCAGCAACGCGCCCGTCACGGTCGTCTCCTGCTGCTGCAAGCACACCTCGACCGTGACGCGCTTGTCATTGATATTGGTCAGCGTGGTGAACGCCTGCAACATGCTCTTTTTCAGGGCCGCTTCCAGTGCGACCGCCGCCGGCGTCGGCGCGCGCATAATAATCTGCGTGCCATACTCGCCCGGCTTGTTGCCAAAAAAAGTGAAGACGCCCATGACCACCGCAAAAACGAAAAACAGGACGCTGTTGTGCAGGCCCGGCTGGCGCTGCGCAATCCGCTTGCTGTGATACAAAAACAGATTGATCACCGCCATGAACACGGCAAACCCGCCGACAATCATGGTGAAGTCGCCGGCCCACTTGATCCCGCGGGTCAGATACGTCGGCCGGCCTTGCGCGCCGACCGATTTTATCAGCGTCCCGGTGCTCGTCAAGCGCGCCGGCGCACAATACAATTCCGTCAGCACCGGCGCTTGCTCCGGTGCGCGGGCCGTCGCCGACGCGCGCTCAACGCAGATCAGCGCCTCGTCCGCGCGCGGCCCCAGCCGGTACGCGCAGATGTCTTTGTCCACCAAGTCCACTGTGTCCATTTGGTCCACGCCGTCCGCCAAGTCCTGCACCCGCAGCCGGCCCTCGGCCACGAAATACCCGCGCCACTGATTCGACACCAGCCGCGCGTCAAACGCCGTGATCCCCAGCGGCAGTTGCGCGATGCTCTGCAGCACCGTCGGCTGCAGCGTCATGTTCGTCAGCGTCGGCCCCTGCGCCAGCACCAAGCCCTTGGTCGCACAGATCAGCGCCATCCGCCACAAGCCCTCGTGGTACTGCGCCGCATACCACTGAATGGCGCCCGGCACGTCGCCATTCGGATATTCATGCGATGACCAATAGTGCCCGTTGGTAGAAAATACCACCGGCCCGTGCCGCCGCCACGTCAGGCCCGTGTCGCCACTCGTCGCATAACACAGCACCGGCTCGCGTTGCATGTTCTTGCCGAGATACACCATGGTCAGCTCGGAACCGTTGGCCTGCACCGCCAATTGGCTCATGCCATAGCGCTCGTGCGCCTGAAACAGCGCTGGTTGCAGCACCGGCTGGTTCGGCGTGCGCGTCCACGTGCCGCTCGCGCCACTTTGCACCAGGCGCCCGATCCCGCACTGCTCCGCACGGTAATGCCCGACATAAAATGCCAGCGTGTTCGTGCCCAGCACACAACCGGCCGGCGCACGCACTTCATAGCTGTCAAAATCCCCGCCCAGCTTTTCCGGCAGGACATACTCCAGCACGAAGTACAGTCCAACCAGGAACGCCAACAGTTTTAATGCGCCGCGCTTGCTCATCACCACAACAAGAGATTTGCCAGCAGGTTCTGCTGCGTCAGCGTGAACACCAGGATGCCCGCCACAATCAAACCGAGCACGACCAGTTTGCACCAGTCCTGCCCGGCCAGGCTGCCCGTCAACACCGGGTCATGGCTGAAATAGGCGCCGGCGGCGTAGAATTCTTCGCCAAAGACGGTGTAGTCGCAGGTGACAATGAAAAACGGCACTTGGAAAAACGTCGGCGTGCAGGCTACCTGGATCGCACCCGCCTGCTGACCCGCCTCGGCGATGATCATCGCCTCAAAGCCGTACGAGCCAAACAAAAGATTCGCGCCGATCCGCTCGCGCTTGATCCAGCCCGCGCACGACATGCCGAACGCATTTTGATCGCCCGACAAATAACGGATGTTGTCCTCGACCGCAAACATCCCGCCGCGGCCCATCGCGTCATACGCGTCTTTCCAATATTCCTCGGCCATGGCGTATGCCAGCGGCATCGACACCGGCACGTTCACCGGCATGTTCAATTTCGCCGCCTTGCGCGTCACATAGCCCAGCACCGACAGCGAGCAAAACAAATTGACACTTAAATCATCGCGCCCGGGATTGAACATGATCGGGCGATCCTGCTCGGTCGCGCGCCCAATGGCGTCGTCAATCACCTCGAGGCCGGCAATCCGCCGCAGGAAAATGTGCGCGCCATGCCGTGCGCGCTGGATTTGCAGCAAAACGAATGCGGCAAACAGCACGAACAAGATGATCACTGGTGCGCTGGCGTGTTCCATTATCCCAAGAGTTCCATGTTCACTATCCTAATGGTATACTGTCACAAAACACGAGTGTACCAAATTTCAGTCGAATTTTCAAGCGCCAGCCGCTGGCGGCAGCAATTTCGCATGAAGGGTGAAAGCGCGAGCCGAAAGGCAAGACCTGGTGGGGAAGCTGGCGATGACGGGCAAGCCGATGCAGCAAGGAGCAGATTCGCAGGGCAATTTTGAAGATGCAACGAGCACCAAATCGCCTGGCGTAAAATGCAGGACGAGGCCCGACGCAAGCGGTGGATCCATTCCCGCACCGCACGCCCGCATTCGGCGGGGATGTACGCCATGCGCGTCTTAGTCCTCCCCGGGCTTTCGCCCACCTTCGCTATTCATTCATGCGAAATCGCTGTTCTCGCGCGGCGCTGCAGCCAGTTGCAAGGGCTCAGGTATTTGCCACCTGCTGCTTGGAGTCCCAACAACGACGGGATCGCTGGCTAACTGCTGCCGACGTGCCGGCGTACTGACCATCCACGCCGTCGGCGGGACTCCAAGCAGCCGACGCACCAGTTCTGCCTTCGTGGCCAAAGTATCCGCGGCAGCATCCCGCACCCAGTAACCAGCTTACTTGCGGTAGCCGAACAGATTGCCGTATTTCTTGGTGTTGAGCGCCTCGACAAACGAGCTGACCTTGGTCTGCGTGCTGCACGGGTCGGTCGTCTCATCCAGGCAGTCGCCATCCAGCACCAGCAGCGCCGTATTCACCTGCTGCATTTCTTCGCGCAAGTGCTTGATGAAACTAGTGTCGGCACTCGAGCAGCGCCCGAACATGTGACTGTACAGGATGCAGCCGTCAAGTTTGGCCTTGACGGCATAGTTGCAGATGTGCTGCACGCGCAGTTGCGGGTCGAGGAAGCCGACTGTCAGGAGCTTGCGCGCCAGACTGCGGTAGGGCTCGTCCGGGTTCAATTCGTCCCAGCCGACATAATTGACTTCCTCACTGACAATCGGCGCATTGCACGTCAATTCAATGAAATCCATCAGGCGCGAGCTATAGAAGGGCGGCAAATGCAGCCAGGCCAGGCGGTGTGTGTCGCCAATGGCCACGTCATGCAACTGACTGCGGCGCTCCTCGAGTTCTTCGAGCAACGTCCGCTGCAGCTCGATCATTTCGGGCTTGCCCCACAATTGGGAGAACATGTTGGCGAACATGACCGACTCGCCGCCGCGAATCAGCGGCGGGCTGACGCTGCGCAGCTCATGGCATTTCATGGCGTAGGCGCGGGCTTGGTTGGATACCTCGCAGGCATAGCGCAGGCGGCCCATGTCCATTTTCAGGTTGAGCGCGCGCTCCATCCGCCGCGTTGATTCTTCGAGGCCGGCCGCGATTTGCTCGACGGCATGCTCGTCATGATGGAACGGGGTGTGCAGCGTGTAGTAGCGGTCGCTGATGTTGTTCGAGCGGATCAGGTCGGCAAAGATGCGTTCGCCTTGCTGGCATGGCTCGGTGGTGGTCACGGCGAAATCGGCCTTGGGCAAAAGTTCGTCGCCCTCGAGCACGCGCAGGAACGAGCAGGTTTCAGCGGAGAAGCCCTTGCAGGCGGCGCGGTCGAAGAAATGACGCAGCTTCTTCTGGCTGCGGCCGCGCAGGGCGGCGTAGGTTTCGAGCGTCAGCATGCGCACGTCCAGCGCGTTGAGCAGCTCGGCCGGGTAAAACAGATTGCGCCAGACCATCGGCCGGCCGTCGCGCGTAAGGAAGTCGCTGCGCGTGAATTTGGTGCGCAGGGCGACGGCCTTGTTGATCGACGAGCGCGCGGTCAAGCGCTCAATCAGTTTGCCGAATTCGTGCGCGAGTTTGGGATCGGTGAAGGCATCGCGCACTTGCTGGAATTCGGGAATGCCGATTTTCTCTTTGCCATCCGGCGTCTTGCGCACGATCAACTTGTCGCGCAGCTTGAAGACTTCGCGTTTCAGGCCGGCATCGCCGACGGCGTCAATGATGTCGTGAAATTCGGGCAGGGTGATGCGAAAGCGCGGTTTGATGTCGAAGACGCGCAGCGCGGCGTGCTTGGCGCCGGACATGGCCGCCATATCGCGCGCCAGGCAGGCGGCGCCCAGCGCGCCCATGACCTGGTGGAATTCCGGAATGATAATTTTGTTGCCGGTAATCTGGTTAAGGTAATAGGCCACCGCGCGATTCGAGGCTACCCCGCCTTGGAAGACAATATCACCCTTGTAGTCCAGGAATATCTCACCGACGCCTGACATGACCGTGCGCGCCTGCGCGCGGCAGGCCGCCGCAATCACGTCGCCGAGCGGATGCCGGTTCTTGAACTTGTTGACCGAGGTGGCGCTCAAGACCGCGCAAATCGACGACACCTGCAGCTCGGAATCATAATTGACGCGCTCGGCCATGTCCTCGACCGGCACGTCCAGTTTGGCGGCGACACTGTCGAGAAAGGCGCCCGTGCCGGCCGCGCAAATGCCGCTCATCTTCGACATCCACATCTGCATGCGCTCGTTGAACAGCATCGCCTTGCTGTCCTGCCCGCCCACATCCAGAATGGCCTTGCAGTCGGGATAGTAATGCCGCGCGCCGGCGACATGCGCCGAGACTTCGCTGACGTAGGCGTCATACTCAAGGAAGCGTTTCAGCTCGTCCACAATCTGACTGCCGGTCACCACCGTGGCGGCAATATCTTTGCGGCCGGTCCCGGCGGTGGCGAGAAACACATCGACCGTTTTGGTGAGTGCGCCGAAGTTGCAGGCGCCGCAGCGATGGCACAGGCCGGAACAACTGAGCAGCGCGTCCGGCAGCGCGCGCGTGCGGCGATACAAGGTGTGGTGGACTTTGCCTTTGCGCGTCAGCAGGACGGCTTTCAGCGTGGTCGAGCCAATATCAATGCCGAGGAAGTAGTTCTTTTCCATTGGTCAAACGGGTCGTCATGAAGCAGTGTGCGCCGAAGCGCACAGCCGCCAGGATACTTAAACTATATTAGAGTACCATTTTATCCTTTTTCTGTCAAGCAGCCGGTTTTCCCCCTTGTTTTCGAGGTGTGCAACAGTGTGGAAATGCCACGCGCCGATCTGCATCCACGGCAAGCGCCGTGGCCACACTAGCGTAACGGGGTTAGATCCAGGCGGCGTGGTGGATTTTGACGACGATCTTGCGCACCGTGCGCGGCGCGCGCAGCTGCACTTGCGTGCAATGCGCATCGCCGGGGAAGAAGACGGCCATGAGCGGGCGTGCCAGCGTGGCCTGCAGCAGTGCGGCCGCGGGCTTTGCAAAAAACTCGACATCCCGGTCGGGATCGTACGCGGCCGTCGTGGTCAGCGTTGCCGCCGGATACCACTGCAGGCGTTCGACGCCGTCGAGCATCATTTGCACGTCAATGAATGCGCGATGGACTTCGAGCAGCGCGGCGGCGCGCGGGCGGGTCACATAAGTCATGACGCGCGCAACAACGGCCTCGCCCTGCAGCGGATACGCGCCATCCGCAAGCGCGGCCGGCGCGGCGCGCAGGAAATCGCCCACGAGCCGGCCAATGCGGCGCGGCACGCCGCACGGCTCAGTGAGGGTGGTGATGATCATCGAAGGTGTAGCCGCAGGTTTTGGTGGTCAGCCATTCTTCGCGTGTGCGGGGATACTTGCGGCAATTGAGCGGGCGGAAGCGGTAGATGGCGCAATAGGCCGTGCCGTCGCTGCGATCACGCAGAAACAGGCAGCGCGTCGGCAGTTTGCAGCAGGAACCGCAACCGGTGCAGGTCTTGCGCCGATTGGCCGTCACGGGCAGGAACGCGGTAAAAAACCGCAGCGTTTTTTTCAGGTAGCCGACAACGTAATGCTTCATGGCCGGGCGGCGAGCTGATTCAGGAGGGTGGTGTTGTCGCGGTACTTTTCGCACAAGTTCTTGAGCAGTGCCATGGCGGCATCGGGCGGGTGCTCCATCAGCATCCGGCGCAGCTTGTGCACCTTCATGATATCTTCCGGCCCGTACAGTTGTTCTTCGCGGCGGGTGCCGCTGGCGGTGATATTGATGGCCGGGAAGATGCGCAAATCGGCCAAGCGCCGGTCGAGCACGATTTCGCTGTTGCCGGTGCCCTTGAATTCCTCGAAAATAAGGTCGTCCATGCGCGAGCCTGTTTCGACCAAGGCGGTGGCGACAATGGTGACCGAGCCGCCATTTTCGATATTGCGGGCCAGGCCGAAAAAGCGGCGCGGGATTTCGAGCGCGCCGGCTTCGAGGCCGCCGCTCAAGGTGCGGCCGGTGCCTGAGCCCTTGATGTTGAAGGCGCGCGCCGTGCGCGTCAAGCTGTCCATCAAAACCACCACGTGCCGGCCGCATTCGAGCTCGACCCGCACATGCGACAAAGTCAATTCAACCAGGGAGCAATGCTCAAGATAAGTCTGGTCATTCGAGCTGGCCAGCACTTCGGCATTGACCGCGCGGCGGAAGTGGGTGACTTCCTCGGGCCGCTCATCGACCAGCAGGACAATGATGCGCGCGTTGGGTTCGCAGGCCCGCAGCGAGTTGGCCAGGGCTTCCAGCAGCAGGGTTTTGCCGGCTTTGGGCGGCGAGACAATCATGCCGCGCGTGCCTTTGCCGATCGGCGCCAGCATCTCGACGATCCGCATCGTGACATTGCCGGTGACGCCCAGCTTGAAGCGCTCACTGGGATTCACCGCCGTCAGTTGCGTGAAGCGCGGCCGGCGCGCAAAATCATCCGGCTTCAAACCCGAGATCGTGGTGATGTCATGCACTTCAATCGAATGCTTGCGCTTGTGCGCATGCCCGACGATCAGCGCGCCTTCCACCAGCCGGTGTGACTTCATCATGTGATTGGGCACGTAGGCATCCGCGCCGCTGGGCTTGAACGAGCGGCTGGCATCACGCAAAATGCCGTTGCCTTTTTCCGTGACTTGCAGCACGCCAGTGACATCAAATGCCATGCGGGTTCATCTCCATCTCAGAATCATTCATTGTTACTCAATGGGTTGTTGTTGTTCCAGGCCGGCGCCGGCGGCGGCACGCAAGGCAACGCTCATCGCTGCACCATTGGCAGGCGGTGCAATCGCGACAGGGATGTTTGCGTGGTGCCGCCGCGGCCGGCAGCATCACCAAGCCCCGGCGCGTGACGCGGTACCACACCCCGTCAATTTGCGCGCAGCCTGCGCGCGGGCCGTCAGGCGTGCGGCACGGCATCGAAAAGCAGCTCCTGCACCTGCTGGAATTGCCGCACCAGCAGGCAGCGCTGCACGGCCAGGCACATCAGCGCGCACGTGGGCGCGCCGGCAAACGATTGCAACGCCGGATGCTTTGCCAGATACACTGCCTGTGCGGTGGCGCGCTCCTCGGCGCGCGCTTCCCGAACCAAGCCGGTCAGCGTGACCGCCACCGCCTGCGCAAAATCACGGTGGGCGCCGGAACGGCTGTCCACCAGCATGGCGGCACGCGCATCGGCCAGCACATTTTGATACTTGCGCGTGGCGCGCTCCGTCACAAACCAAACCTGCCGCAGATCAGTACTGGCGGCAAACGCCACAAGGCTGGTATACGGCTGCCCTGCCAGCGAGGTGGCCAGCACGCCCAGCGACTGTGTGGCAAGCAGATCGTGAATTTCCTGGATGACATCGTCGCCGCTTTTCATGCTGTGCTATAATAATGCCAGAAATGCGCGCGAAAGTCAAGCGAATCGGCATTTTTAGTACAATAAACCGGATGCGAAGAAAATCGCGGTCACGGTTGGCAAGGGATCCTTGCCGTCAAAAAAAGGATTTACGATGATGCGCCCGAAGTTCAGAACACTGTTGTGGATCGCGTGGATGTGCCCGGCCGTCATGGCCGCCACCTATTATGTCAGCCCCCAAGGCACGCCGGCGGGCACGTACTTCACCAACATTCAGGCGGCGGTTGACGCGGCGGTTGCGGGCGATCTCGTGCTCGTGTCCAATGGTGTGTATGCCAGCGGTCTGCGTGCCACTCCGGGGCGGGCCTGCACCAATCGTCTCGTCCTGCTCACGAATATCACCGTGCGCAGTGTGGCAGGCCCCGCCGAGACCATCATCGTGGGCGCCGGCCCGCTGGGCTCCAACGCCGTGCGCTGCGTCTACATGAAGGCCGGCCTCTTGGACGGCTTCACGCTTTCCAACGGGCATACCCTGGTCAGCGAAAGCATCTATGACGGCGGCGGGGGCATCAACATGTTTGGCGGTAATGGCCTTGCCATTAATTGTGTCATGACCGGGAACCGGGCTAACAATGGCGGCGGGGCATGCTACGGCGCGCTCAGCAACTGCGTGCTGCAGGGCAATACGGCGCTGGCGGGCGGGGGCGGGACGTACCAAGGCGCAAGTTACACCTGCCAGATTAGCGGCAACACCGCGACCAGTGGCGGCGGGGTGAACAACGGCACGTCGAGCAACAGCACGATCAGCGGCAACGTGGCGGGGCAATACGGCGGGGGCGCCTACGGCGGCACGTTGAGGTGGTGCACGCTGAGCAACAACACGGCGGTCTATGGTGGCGGTTCTTTTTCCAGCATGCTCTATGGTGGCACGCTTGACGGCAATACCGCCGCAGATGGCGGCGGGGCGTATTATGGTACGGCCAACAACTGCCAGATCAGCGGCAACACCGCGACCAACAATGGCGGCAGCAGCTTTTATGGCACGGTCAACCATTGCATCCTGCGCGGCAACACGGCCGCGATGCACGGCGGCGGTTCCTATTGGAGCATAATGAACGACTGCACGGTCAGCAACAACACGGCGGCGGGGCGCGGCGGCGGGGCGTATTATCCCACCGTGTACGGCGCGACGTTCACCGGCAACGCGGCGGCCGAGGGCGGCGCGGTATTTGGCGGCACCATCAGCAACTGCGTTATCCAAGGCAATCGGGCGGCCGACACCGGCGGCGGTATTGCCTCGGGCACGGGTTACAACTGTCTGCTCAGCGAAAACACGGCAACCAACGGCGGCGGGGTACATCTCGGCACGCTCTACAATTGCACCGTGAGTGGCAACGGCGCGGCGGTGACCGGCGGCGGGGCCTACCTCAGCATGCTCTTTAATTGCGTGGTGTGGGGCAACAGTGCACCGAGTGGCACAAACTACTACAGTGGCACGCTGCTGTATAGTTGTGCCTATCCGCTGGCAAGCGGGGTGGGTAACATTTCGAACGATCCAATTTTTGTCAGTGCCGGCGACAAAAACTGGCGTTTGATGGCGGGCTCGCCGTGCATCAATGCCGGCACGAATGTCTATGCCCCGTTGCCGTGGGACTTGGATGGCAATCCGCGCATCTTCGGCACCACCGTTGACCTGGGCGCATATGAGTGTCTGCCCGAACCGGCCATGGCGCTTGGCGTGGCGCTGCTGGCGCTGGCACTGCCGCGCGGGCGCGGGCCGGCCTGACGTGCCTAATAATTCGGCATCTTGTGCGCTCAAATGCTATAATCCTTTCGCATTGCTCGCCGACGGTGCGGCGGGCACACCTAACTGTAACGCAAGGAGAAACGATGAACGTGTTGCACCTGCTATGTGTGACCGGTGCGCTGCTGCTGGCGGGCCTGCTCTATGCCGAGACTTCAGCCGACACCACCCCCGGGACCGCGGCCGGCTCGCTCGCCGGCTCCGTGCAGAATCCGCCGCCCAACCGCGAGGTGCCCCAGACCCCCGAGGAAGCCCTGCGCATCAAGGCAAAAGTGGCTGAGGAAGTCAAAAGGGCCGATGAAAAAGTCGCTGCAGAGGCCAGAAAAAACGAAGAGCGGGACCTGGAAAAGGCCCGGCTGGCAGCCGAAAAAGCTGTCGAACATCGCGCCAAGGCCGATGCATACAGAGTGACTGGCCACCCCATAGCCGAAGCCGGTGAGCACGAACGCCAGGCCCAACAGCGCGCCGCCGAGTCGGCCGATAAGGCCAAAGCGCGCATCGCCAGAGACGAGAAGAACGTCGCCGAAGCAGCGGCCAAAAACGCGGCGGCCGTGGCTGCCGCAGCCGAGCTGGCCGCCGAACAGGCCGCCCAGCAGGAGAAGGACAAGCGTGAGCAAGCTGTCCCGCCCGGCCTCGCCACGAAAAATCCCGGCGAAGTGAAGGAAGCGGACAAAGGTGCGCAGCAAGGCCAGGCGCCGGTGGCCAAGCGCAAAAAATGGTACAAGCTCTGGCTGAGCGAGTAACATTCACCCGCGCGCTAAACTATACACACCGGCAGACCAACTCTGCCGGTGTTTCTCTTTCTGAAGAAGGGCGGAGTGGTGTCAGGCGTGAATGGCACGGGTGTTTGGAGTGGAACCGGTGGACATATGATTGTCAATTCCGAACACCTGACACCACTCGGACTATTGGTGTACCGGGTACAACCGCCAATCCACCATCGGCACCGCCGACTGCGGCTACAGACGCTGCACTTGAACTGCGCACGAGGGCGATGGATGCACTGAGTCAGCCGAAGGATAGTTCAAAAGAGAATACAAACCGCACTGACAAGAACAAGAGCAGCAATTAGCACATGGAGCACCTATGAAAAAAGGTATTGACAAGATTATCACGTTTTTCTCTTTGGTTCTGCCACCGATTTTCGTGGCGCTTTCTCTATGGGGAGTGTTTCTCTGTGTGCATATCTGCGCAGGAGGTGAATTTCAACACCTTCCCCAGGAAGGCAAAACCCTTTTGATTGTCGTGTTTGCAGTATCCGCTGTAAACACTGTGCTGAGCATTCTATCACTATATCTATCATTGTGGAAAAAAGCATTTCGACCCTCATTCGCCATCATTTCAATAGTTGTAGCCATCTACATAATTTATCTATTGTATTACCACCAGTGTTCTTGGCCAGCAATACAATGATATTTTTTGGTGGGCGGAATGGAGTCAGACGGGGCGGAATGGGGGGCGGAATGGGGTCAGGCGTGAATGGCACTAACTTAAGGATGCCGACGGGCACGTGGTTTCGGACGGTTGTGGTGCGCTGGCACATGGATTAGATGGCGTGGTTTGTTGAGCAATTTGTATGATTTGGGACGGCGTTTGACGGCGCGTGGTTCGGTGCGGCCAGGGCGGAGTGGGACACGGTCGGTGGCGATGACGTGGATGAGTTGCGCATACAGGCGCGGCCCGAGCCGCGGATTTGCGAGCGCGTCGGCGCAGGTGGCGCACCATTGACGGAGGGTGTCAACGGTACCTTTGAAGCTGATACGAGTGAGGTCGAGCGCATAGGTATGGGCCGCCTTCTGCATGAGCGCGCGCACAAGATTGTAGGCGATGGCAAACAGACACAGTTCGCGGCGGATCATGGCGGGCGATTTGCCGGAAAGCACGTCCATGCGCAGGGAGGTTTTGATGTCGCGGAAGAAGAGTTCGACCGCCCAACGGCGCAAATAGAGTTCGGCAAGATCATCGGCAGGATAGGCGACGGGATCAAGCAGCGTGGTGGCAAGTAAGAGCGCGCACGTTCTGAAGCCGGTCTGGGCGACGACGACCTTAATGATGCGCACGTCACAAGACTCCGGCAGTGCATGCCAGTCACGCTTCGTCCATGCGGGGGAGCGTTGCGGCTTGCGCCAGGTGACGACGCATTCGCGCGTTCCTTTTTTAAACAGGGGTTTCGCACGACCTTGATGGAGGCGCACGACACACGCAACCTCGCGCGCGGCCAAGGCAGCCAAGATTGCGAAGGAGCAGAAAGCACGATCACCGACAATGACATCGCCCGGACGCAGGCGTTGCCACAACGCACGCCAGAGTCGGGCATCGTGCTGGCGTAATGTTCCCTCCGCCCACGCGATCAGCGCGCCACTGGCGAGCGAGTACAGTGCGACCAGTTTGACCACCGGAAACCCGCAGCCCTTTTTCTGACCGGATGGTTGCGGAAAGGACTTTTGGTTGGCGGGCGTGTCGGGCATGGAGACGCCGGTGCCATCGGGAATCAAGACGCGATGGCCATGCCAACGTTCGTCATGCGTCACCCGCTGTTCGAGTGCGGTCGCCACGTGGTCATGCACTGCGACAAGCGTGGCGAGCGGCATGCGCACGCGCGCCGTGCAGTAGGCGGCGGTGTTGGCACTGAGCAGCGGCAGTTCGTGGCGCGCACGCCACGCGATGATTTTCCGTAGTGCCTCGCGACATGACGTGCGTGGCGAAAGCGTTTGTGCGAGAAACGCCCAGAACATGACCGGCAGGCTCAACAGACGCCGCCGGCTGTGATGCCCTGACGCCGTGGGCTGGATCAGCCGTGCGGGAACGAGCGCGCCAAAGATGTGTTCAAGTTGGGAAAGCGAGACGCGTCCCAGCCGTTGCGCGTGCGTGTGCATGCGTTGGAGTGTGGCCGCGCGCGCGCGACCGCACAGGGTCGTTTCAAGGCCGGGAAGGAAAGGACAAACGAGGGCCATTGCAATCTCCGTGTTGGTATACTGATCTGCGCGCTCGCACCATGCAGTCGCGCGTCATGGCACAGTATATCCATTGCCTCGCGAAAAATCTAGCCCCTCAAACCACCAGCGGTCAAAAACCCAGTGAATAAGCCGAAAGAGCGCCTTAAGTTAGTGCCATTCGGGTCAGGCGTGAAAACTTGACATTTGGAAAAGGAGGCTGACGCGACGTTTTCAGGGGTTGATAAATTTCGCGCGGCGCGCATTACTAAAGCAGCCACCAGCCGGGGTGCATGGCGAACACCGCTTTGGCGGCACTTCATGCAGCAAGGAATTGCGGAAGAAAGAGGTGCGATAGCGGCAGCATCCACGCCGGGCGGCGTGGCCACAGCAGGCATTACAAACGACAATAATTGTCGTTTGAACGCGGCCAGATCCCGTCCGCTTATTCGCTGCCGCGCTTGCGGAAATAGGCGGCCAGGAGCTCCATCAATTCGGTTTGGCGCGTGAAATATGCCAGGAGCACGTAGACCGTAACGCCCGCCCCAATCGCCAGCGCGCAGTGCATACCGCGCAATATCAGTTGCGGTGCGGCGCGCCACGCGCTCAGGATATCGCTCGTCCACCACACGCTGACCGCCATCGCCGCCGCCAGCACCATGATGCGCGCCAGAGACACAGTTACCGCCCGCATGCCCATCGGCCCGCAGGCCCGGCGCAGCAAGATTAGCAGCACGCCGACATTGATGAACGCGCAAATGGTGGTCGAGAGCGCCAGCCCGGCTTCTTGCAGCCAGGTGCGCATCAAGATCAAATTCAGAATGACATTCAGCATCAGGACCGTCACGCCAACGAGTACCGGCGTGCGCGTGTCTTTGCGCGCATAAAAAGCCGGCACAATAATCTTGGCAAAGGCAAACGGCACCAGGCCGGCCGCGTAACAGCGCAGGGCGCGCACGACAAAATGCGTGCTTTCGTGCGTGAACTGCCCGCGCTGAAACAAGAGCTGCACAATCGGTTCGGCCAAGACCAGCAGCCCAACCAGTGCCGGCACAATAATGAAGCACACCTGCCGCAGCGAAAAGGCGATGGCGCGCGTAAAGCCCTGTTTGTCGTCGCGCGCGGCGCAGAAACTGATGGTGGGCAACAAGGCCACCGCCAGCGCCACGCCGAAAATGCCCAACGGAAATTCGATCAGGCGGTCGGCATAAAACAAAACCGAGACGGCACGCGCATTGAGCGCCGCGGCCATGATGCGATCCACCATGACATTGAGCTGCACGACGCCGACGCCGATAATCGCCGGCGCAAGCAGCGGCAACAATTGCCGCACCAGCGGATGAGTAAGCGACCAGAGCGGGCGTGGCATGAAGCCGCGCTGTGCCAGCGCCGGCAATTGCAGCCACAATTGCAGTGCACCGCCCACCAACACGCCGACTGCCACGGCATAAATGCGGATCTGTTCGACCGGCGTGAGCCAGGCCGCCAGCAGCGCGGCGGCGATGATCGCAAGGTTGAGCAGCACGGGCGAGAGCGCCGGCCGCGAGAAATGCCCGAAGGTGTTGAGCATCGCGCCGCATACGGCCGCCAGGCAAATCAGAATGCAGTAGGGCATCATCAGCGCGGTCAGGAACAAGGTCAGGCGTGCGTGCGCCGATGGCACCCAGAGCGTGGCGAGCAGGCAGCCGGCGCTGACCAGCACGGTGATGCCCGTCAGCACGACGGTCAGCACCGTCAGCACGGCATCGGCGGCCCGGCGCGCCGGCTCCTTGCCGTTGTGATGCAATTCATGGGCAAAGAGCGGAACAAAGACGCTGGACATGGCGCCTTCGCCAAACAGGCGCCGCAATGTGTTGGGAATGGTAAATGCAAAAAAGAAGGCCGAACTGAGGCCGCTGGTGCCGAAAAAATACGACATGGTCATGTCGCGCAACAGGCCGAGAATGCGACTGAGACCAGTCGCCAAGCTGTTGACGCCGGCGGCGCGCGTAATGTGTTTATGCTCGGTGGACATCGGCGGCAAACTCGTGCAAGGCGTGCTCCTGCTGGTCGGTCTCGATCGCGCCGGGCCGCGCGACGCGCACTTCGGCGATGGCGTCTTGGGCCGGCACGCCATGATAAATCAGGTAGGCGGCCAGGATCGTGCCGGTGCGGCCGTAGCCCATCGTGCAATGCACCACCGGCGGCTGCTGGTCGCGCACACACGTTCCAAGAAACTCAACACAACGGTACATCATCGGAATGGTCGGCGCGGTAAAATCCGCGACCGGCACGTGCAAATATGGTTGCTGCCCAATCCACGCGGCCGGCAGCGGCGCGTGCGATAGCGACAAATACGCGCAAATGCCCTGGCGCGCGAGCCATTGCATGTCCTCGATGGCATGCGGCTGGCTGCAGCCGGCCACTTCGCGGACCTGGTAAAACGTGAGCATGTCAGTAGCTGATGCGCGCGTTGTCGTCGGGAAAGGCGCGGCGGTAGCGCCGCAGCAACGGGCGCACGTCATGGGCCAGATACTCGGCTACTTGCGCCGGTGCGCAGCCGACAAAGCGTTGCGGCCGCATTTCGCGCTGGAGCGTGCGCAGGTCGAGGCCGATCTCCGCATCGGCGGCGATGCGTTCGAGCAAATCATTCGCGCCGCCCGCGCGCACTTGCTGCGTGGCGGCCATGGCATGGACGCGGATGCGCTCGTGCACCGTTTGGCGGCTGCGGCCCTGGGCGGTGGCCAGCATCAGGATCGCCTCGGTTGCCAGGAACGGCAGGGCCTCGCGCACGCGCCGCGCCACGACGTGCGGATAGATCGTCAAGCCGCCACCGAGCGCGCGCGCCAGCAACAGAATTGCATCGCAGGCCAGAAACGCCTCGGGCATGACGATCCGGCGATTGGCCGAGTCGTCCAGGGTGCGCTCGAGAAACTGGGTCGCCGCCGTCATCTGCGGCGAGCTGCAGAGCGAGATCAGCAGGCGCGCCAGCGAATCGGCACGCTCGCTGCGCATTGGATTGCGCTTGTAGGCCATGGCTGACGAACCGATCTGCTTCGCGCCAAAGGGTTCCTCAAGCTCGCCCACGCTTTGCAAATAGCGGATGTCATTGGTCATCTTGCTGACCGACAACGCCACGCCGGTCAGCGCGGCGACAATCTGCGCGTCGACTTTGCGCGGATAGGTCTGGCCGCAGACGGCATAGACGCTGGTGAAACCGCAGGTGCGCATGACGCGCTGTTCGAGCTGGCGCACTTTGCGCGCATCGCCGTGGAACAGTTCGAGGTAACTAGCCTGCGTGCCGGTGGCGCCCTTCAGGCCGCGGAATTTCAGCGTTGCGCGCACATGCTGGATGTGTTCGAAATCAAGTTGAAAATCCTGCAGCCAGGTGCTGGCGCGCTTGCCGATGGTCGTCACTTGGGCGGGCTGCAAATGAGTGTAGCCCAGGCAGGCATGGGCGCGCTCTTTGTGGGCAAAGGCGGCCAGCGCGCGCAGGACATCCGCCAGACGGTCGCTGATCACCCCGAGTGCGTCGCGATAAATCATCAAGTCGGCGTTGTCGGTGATATCGCAGCTGGTCGCGCCCAGATGCAGAATACCGGCCGCCGCGGGCGCCTGCCGGCCAAACGCAAGGACGTGCGCCATGACGTCATGCCGCACCTCGCGCTCGATCTGGCGCGCGACGTCGAGGTTGACATCCTCGGCGTGCTGCTTCAGTGCGGCGATCTGCGCGGCATGCACGGGCAGGCCCAGCGCGCGTTGCGCCTCCGCCAGCGCAATCCACATGCGCCGCCATAGCTGGATGCGATAGCGCGGCGCGAACAGCGCGGCCATGCGCGCGCTGGCATAGCGTTCCGCCAGGGGATTCTCGTAGACCGGTCGTTCAATGGGTTGTGGCGCCATGAATCGTGACATACCTGTTGGGTGTGAAACAGTAAAATAACCGTGATTATTCTCGCAAATCCGCGCCGGGATGTCAACCGGAAATGAAAAAGGCTGGAATTCCGCGATTAAGGAATACGGCTGTGTCGTGACGTTCAGCATGACGTGGCTGCTTGCGTGGGTGCGCCGGAGGCGCGTTGGAGTGCGGCGGCCATGCTGCCGGTAGCGATGCCCATCCGACGCCGAGCGCGGCTCGGCTATGAAAAGCGGCAGCATGGCTGCCG
>JAPLST010000015.1 GCA_026398485.1 bacterium | reverse complement strand
GCCCTGCGGCGTCCGCGCACCCCAATAGTTCAACGACGCGATGTACACCATGGTGTTAGACGCGACGGCCTGCAGTTCAACGACGCTATAAGGTTTGAGCACGACCTGCACGAAATCACCTGGTTTGACGGCTTCACGCGGCTGGTCAATCTCTACCTCGTTTACTGTTAGTTTGTACAATAAATCCGGATGGGCGACCGGAATGCTGAATTCGCCGCGCGAATCGGTTTGCGCGCCGAACCCAACGCCCGCGCGCTTGTCTTCGGGTGCGGCATAGATGCAGATGCCGGCAGCTTCTGTGCCATTGGCGCGGCGGGCTTGCCCGAAAACCGGGGTCGGCAGTGTGCAAAGAGCCGCGTGTACTACCGTGGTTTCCTGATATCGCACAACAATATTATTCAGTCTCAGCGGCGGCATTCCTGCGCAGAGCAATCCTATGTCCCAAGGACCCACCGGTTTCTGCAAAACACATTCACCTGTGCTGTCGAATGCCCCAAATATCGTGCTGTTAAACTGATTGACAAAACTTATAATTGCGTTCGTGACCGGCTCGCCGGCCGTGCCGCGCGCAATGATGTGAATCCAGCCATTTGAAGGCGGTGGCAGTGGTTGCGCATTAGATTCCGCATCCTTTAAGATAGGCGCCGCGCGCACGAGTTCGAGCATGGCGGATGACGTGCCGTCAGGCGGCACGAAAATGCTGAACTGCTGGGTGGGATACTCCGCATGCCAAGCCATCAAGGATGCGATTTCATCTTGCACCTCGTTGAAGGCAAACGCGCCGGCTGCATCACAGCAGACTGTGTTCGTGCCGTCTGCAATGAGCGCGACACCGGCATAACTAATCGGCGTCTTGGTCGTCGCATCCACAACAGTCCCGCGCAACTCCCGCAGCGCGCTGAGTTGTAAAATAACCGTTTGGAACGTACCAGCATCCTCCGCGAGCGGAACATTTGTCGTCGTGGTCAGGTAGCCCTTCAGTCGCACGGTGATGTGGCAGTCCATCGGCGGCACGTTTGAGAAACGCAGTGCTGGCTCGCCCTGAACTTGCTTGGTCTGGCGCGCGCCAGCGTATTGCTGCGCCATGTCGTAGGCATCAACGCGCACGGTGCCTTCATACGGTATGCCGCGCTGGCCGGACAAGATAATCTCGAGCGTGACAAGCGTCGCGTCCGCGACGGGCGGTGCAGTGATGACGTTTGTCACCAGGCTTGGCGGCGGTGATGCGTCGGCTGCTTGGAGTCCCGCCAGCGGCGGGATAGTCGGTGCGGCAGTGGGTGCGTTGACAGTCGGAGCGGCGGCCTGAGGCGCAGGTGCCGTTGGCACATGACCACAGCCACGCAGACACAGCACGGCAATGGCCAGCACAACGACAACCGCAAGCACATACATCAACAAACGCATACGTCACCTCCTGCAGCAGTTAATCTCATCCACAAACGACATTTTTTGTCGTTTGCATTCTCGCACCAGGCGCGACAATGCATAATGCGGCAGCATGCCACCCAATCTCCTCCTTACCAAAAGGGG
>JAPLST010000380.1 GCA_026398485.1 bacterium | reverse complement strand
TGCGCCGTGGCGCGCGTGTGATCCGGGCGGCGATGTTGATATTGACTGCCGCTACCGCGCCATGCCGATGCTGACCAAGGCCGATCTGCGCCAGGCCAGCCCGCGCAGCTTTGCGCCGCGCACACACGACCTGCAGGATGGCATCGCCAGTGGTGCAGTCGAATTAGTGCATACTAGCGGCACGACGGACGAGCGCGTCACCAATGTGTGGCATCAGCCGTGGTGGGACGCCAGCGAACGCGCCTCATGGCAATTGAACGCGCACACCGCCCGCCTGTCACTCGGCGCACATCGCGAGGCGCTGCTGACCAGCGCGCGCAGCATCGGCGTGCTCGATGATGCCCGCGACCTGGCCATGACCGAGCGGCGCGACGGACGTTTCTTGTTTCTCAATGAAAAGAGCGCGCCCACCTTGTGGACCCCGGCACTCTGCCAACGCATGCTGGATGAGCTTGCGGAATTTCAACCCCTCGTGCTGGAAGCCAATCCGTCGTATCTGGCGCGCTTGGCACGCTTCGCCACCGCACACCAATTGCACGTGTGGCAACCGCCGTTGATCATCCTGACCTTCGAACTGCCGACCCGCGCCGCGCGCGCCGCCATCCGGCGGGTGTTCTCGGCCCCGCTGATCAGCTCCTATGGCACGACCGAAACCGGCTATGTCTTCATGCAGTGCGAGCACGGCTGTTTCCACCACAACACCGCGTTTTGCCGGGTGGATTTTCTGCCGTTCAGCAGCGCGCAGGGCGGCCCGCTGCTCGTCCACATACTGGTCACACCCTTTCACAATCCATGGTGCCAGTATGTCCGCTTTGCCGTGGGCGACCTGATCCGCTTGCGGCCAGACGGGCACTGCCCATGCGGGCGCACGCACGGCTTTATTGCCGACGCGATCGAGGGCCGCATCAAGAACCTGACCACCACCATCGCCGGCCGGGTCGTGACGGAAGCCCGCCTCGATGCTGCCGTGGCAGGCTGCCCCGGCGTGTTTGATTATCAACTGCAGCAGTCGGCGCCCGGCGTGTATGCCATTGCGATTGTCGCCGAAGCGGATGCGCCGGCCGATGTGCGCGGCCCGGTTGAACGTGCGTTGCGCGACGTGTATGGCGCCGGCGCTGAGGTCAGCGTGACGCTGGTGGACGAGCTCGCACCGAGTACTTCCGGCAAATTCCGCCGGGCGGCCGCGGCGCAAGCGTTCCCCGCGGAAGAATTATTCACCGACTCATAATCCAACCACATTTTTGGAGACACCCACGGTACCGCCGTTAGCGATACCGTGGGTGAATAAGATTGAGCAGCAACCCGCCGCCCTTTCTTCCAGTCTCTGCTTCCACCAATCCCGTCGCCGGCGCATGCACGTCACGTCGGGGCGCACACCACGTGGTTGCGCATCTGAGGTAGGGCAGGCTACCCAGCCTGCCACTGCTGAACCTCTTGGTCTTGCGACCGGGATGGCAATTCGTGCTGAGGAACGGAGATGGCAGGCTGGGTAGCCTGCCCTACTCGGATGGCTCATCCTTTGGGACGGGCCCGACAAGTTGTCAACCATCATGGGAAGCGCAGGGCAGATCTGCAATAGATATTTTATGCTATACTAGTAGTGAACTTATTTGCCGTAACCATCATGCAACCACGCTGGTTGCCTCACCTATTTCAGGCGTTATTTTGGCATTTGCACTGCGACTACTGCTGCAACGCTGTGGGCTGCGCGCCATGGGTGGTTGCATGGTTATCGGCCTGCTGACAGCGCCAGTTCTTGCCGCCAGCGTGATCACGACCGTCACGTTCAATGTCCACGAGGCGCTCAGTACGGGCACGTCCAGCGCGTTTCATGCCACCGGCCGCATTCTGCGCCATCTCAACGCCGACGTCTACACCCTGCAAGAACTGCCGGCGGCGGCCAATGCCATCCAGTATGCCCGCCTGCTGCGCGACCAATACCTGACCAACTATTACATGGTGCGCAGCGGCAATCACGACAACGCCAATCGCCAGGCGATTTTCAGCCGCTATCCGCTGATTGATTTCGATGATGTCGTCACCAACACCTGGGTGACAACCGGCAATTACCTTGATGATTACACCAACAAATTCACGCGCGAGTTGCTGTGGGCGCGCGTGCGCCTGCCGGCGGCCGACCCGCTCGACGTTTTCAGCGCGCATTTGAAAGCGACCGGCAGCAGCGGCACGGATCCGTTCTTTGACCCGCTCCGCCGTGAAAACGAGGCGCGCATGATCCGCGCCTGCCTGGCCCAACGCGCCACAAACGCGCCCGCGGAACAAGTCCTGCTGTGCGGCGATATGAACACCGACTGGGAGACGCCGGCGCAAGGCCAGGCAATCGCCATCCTGAGCGACGGCGCCGCCCAAGTGCGCTTGACCAGCACGCCAGTCAATCCCGTCACCAACCTCAAGAATACCTATTATTGGGGCACCAATCGCTTCGACTATCAATTCCCCAACCCGCGCCTGACCAACACCCTCCAGTTTGTCTTCCGCACCGATGTCGGCACGCCGCCTGCCGGGCTGCATTGGCTGGATAGCATCCAAGCCTCGGACCATTATCCGGTGGTGTACCGCTATGTCCTGACGGCGCCCGTGCCGCTGGCGCGCACCCGGATCTTAATCAGCGAAGTAAATGTCTGGCGCAGCCCCGACAAATCCAATGAGTTTGTTGAACTGTACAATGCCGGCACCGGCGTGCAAGATCTGCAGGGCTGGAGCATTGGGAGTCCGGGCAGTCGGCGCGTGATTGCAGCCGCGCCGGCACTATTGCACCCCGGTGACTATGCCTTGATCCAGATCGGCGATCCGGCGTGGTCAGAGGCCACGTCCGCCGGCGATCACCTCCTGCGGCTGTACCTCGCCGCCAGTGAGTTGCCCTTCACCGGCACGGCGTATCAGCTTGCGCTCGGTAACGAGCGCGGCCATTTTGTGGATGCCATTCTGTGGAACAATAATGGCACGCAAACGACACTGGCGGACGAATTCAACGAGCTGAGCGAGTACATGTGGCGCTATGCCATGGTCACCAATGCGGCCGGCTATAATGCCCGCAGCGTGCGCACGCCCGGCGGGCAGACAGCCAACGGCCGTGCGCTGTACCGCTATTTTGATCCGCCGGCCGGTGATTATCTTGAATCCGATCAAACCAACGATTGGCGCGTCGAGGAAAACACGCTGGGCACGCCCGGCAGCATCAATCCTGCTTTTCCGGAGCCGGGCGGCATGCTGACGCTGGCATGCGTGCTCATGGCCGCGTTCGCCGCATGGCAGCGGATGCAATGAGTGGGAGCGCCCGCCGTGCTGCGCATGCTGTAATTTTTTTCATTGAACATTGAACATTGAACATTGAACATCGAACATCGAACATCGAACATCGAACATCGAACATCGAACATCGAACATCGAACACCGCTCCCCGGTACGCCACGCGCTCCGCGCGGGGCATGCCGCTGTTGCCGCCGCTGCTCTTCATTTCGCGGATCACCGCCGTACCGACTATCCCGCCGTTGGCGGAACTCCAAGCAGCTGACGCACCGCCGGATCTGGGGATGGCAGCGGCTCCCGCTTTACAGAGGCATGGTGATCAGTAATCGGTGATCGGTGCGTCAGTTTCTGCAACTGAAAACTGAAAACCGAAAACTGAAAACTTCTCCAGAATGGCACCGGCGCCCCTCTCCAGAAGGTGGCCGCTGCTTCAACGCGCAGGCCGGGACAGGCTGATGCGCTGTGGCGTCAGCACGGCCGCGCTGTTGGTGATCAAATAGGCAATCCGCAACGTCGTCGGCTGCGCCACCATCGGGGTGAAGGCCAGCGTCACATGGCCCGGCAAGTACATCCGGTTGCTGATCACCAAGTGCAGCGACAGATCACACAACATGTTGCTGGCAATGCCACCCGCGAAAAAATTACTTGGCGCGGGCGCGCCGGCGATGCGCGCGCTCTCGCGCTCGAACGCGCGCCAGAAGCCGCGCCATTCGTTGGAAAAGCAGCGCGCGAACCAGTTCGTCGCGGCCGGCTGGTCGGCGGCGGCATACCGCCGGCTGGTCTCGCCTTTGGTGCGGACAAGCGGCGCCCAGATGCCCGTCAGCCGCAACTGCGTCCCCGTCACACACAGATCCAGCAGCGGATCGTCCGGCTGGCTGTGAAAGCGGGTCTGCACCTCCAGCCGGCTGTGGACTGCGCCATCCATCTCGGCGCCGCAGTCGACCTGCCACACCGCGTTGTTTTCCGCCACCGGCGTGCGAAAATCACGCACGGAAAAATACGCGTTGCTGAGGGTCCACACGTGCGCCCCGCTTTCGCGCGCATGACACATAATCGTGGCGTTGGTCACCAACAATTCGGGCACCGCGAGCGCCGTCGGTCCTGCGTCCGCGACGGTCACGCCGTTCAGTTCCGCCGTCTTCTTCATCGTGGTGCGGTTGGCATCCCCGCGCAGATAGCGGTTGGTTGCGCTGGCCAAGGCGACCACCAGGGTTGCGTTGGTCATGTCCGGCGTGTAAAAGGGCGCGAGCCGGCCGGCCGCATCCTGCAAGAGGAACACCTCCACGCCGGCGAAGCGCAGTTCGTCAAAATGCAGCGTCTGCAGGAACAGCAGGCGCCACAGGCTGAGCGACACATCGCCGTGCGCGATGCGCATGATTGTCCGCGCGCGCTGCGCGTGTTCCTCGAAAACCGCGTCACGCCATGACAAACTCAGCGTCAGCGGGTTGATCGAGTAGTCGCCCAAGGTCAGCACAATCATGTTGGTGTCCGCGCCTGCCAGCCGCACGCACAGCAGGGCCACCCCCAGCGCCTGCCCGCTTAGTCGCCGCCAATATCGAAACATGCGATTTCCGGCGGGCACAGCAGGCGGAACGGCAAACTCAAGGACAAGCCGTAATTGACATACAGCAAGGTCTGGTCGTAGCGCACAAAGCCGCTGGCGTGCTTGCTGCCATGGGCCGACGGCACCAGCAACGGACCCAGGCCGGGCAACGCGATCTGCCCGCCGTGCGTGTGACCGCTCAGCACCAGGCGTGCGGCCGTGCCGCGCGCGCGCCGTGCATTGTCGGGATGATGGCTTAACACAATGCACGCCGCGCCCGCCGGCACGTGCTGCACCAGGGCGCGCACGTCATGCCGCAACCACGGCGCGTCCGTGCCGGCCAGATACACCGGCCCGCCGGCCACTGCCACGGCTTGCATGCGCCCGCCCAAGTAGGTGAACCCTTGGTCTGCGAGCGTCGCCACAATGAAGGCGGGGTCATGCCAGACATCATGATTGCCCAAGGTGAAAAACACGCCATGCGGCGCGCGCAAGCCGGCCAGCAGGGTGCTCAGCGTGCGGACGCCGCCGTGCGAATGCCCGTAGTCGCCCGTCAAAAAGATGAGGTCGGGCGCCAGCGCATTGGTCAACGCCACCACTTGTTCGTAGTAGCCGCGCGGCAGCGCATGGGTATAATGAATGTCGGTCAACTGCACGCAGCGCAGCCGCGCCAGCGTGGCCGGCCAGCCCGGCAGGCGCAGGTGATACTGGCACACCGCCAGCGTATCAATGTAATTGCCGATCACGCGACTGGCCAGCGCGTAGACGGTATGTCGTGGTGTGCTGCGCGGAATGAACAACGTGCGAAAGGAATGGCGCGTGATGGCCTGCAGCTGCACCATGCCGCGCAACGCGCGCACGCGCCGGCGTTCACCGACCCACCGGCGCAGCAGCTCGCCCACCAGCACCAGCCAGCCTATGCCGATGCCGGCCCGCGCCCACGGGTCATGCCCCAGCGCGCGCCAGTCCATGCCCAGGAGACCCTGCGCATAGCGGCCGAAATACCACGTCACCACGACCAGCGCCAGCGGCGCACTCAGCATCAAGCCATAGCCGACAAACGACAAGCGCACATAGCGGTCGGCCAGGGACGCCACCCGGTTGGTCACCCGGCACAAAAGGTACAGCCAGCCGAGCACCGCGCCGGCAATCACAAGTATCAGCGGCAGCATGGCAGGTGGGTGTGTCCGATCCGTCCGACAGGTCTGGTCTGCCGGATAAAAAAAAGAGCCGAATCACTTGATTCGGCCCCTAAGAAGTGTGGTAGCATGCGTTGCTTACGCAACGGCATCAGCCAGGGCTGCGCCGGCTTTGAACTTGGCCACTTTCTTGGCTTTGATTTTGATCTTCTCGCCCGTTGCCGGGTTGTGGCCAGTGCGCGCATTGCGCTTGATGACCGCGAAGGTGCCAAAACCAATGAGCGCAACCTTGTCGCCTTTCTTCAGCGCGCCTTTAATCGCGTCGAAGACGGTGTCCACTGCCTCGCCGGCGGCGGCTTTCGACAGTTTCGCTTTTGCTGCTACGGCTTCAATCAGATCACCTTTGTTCATTACTAACCTCCCTTTGTTGTGTTGTTATTGATGTGGCGCTCGGCGGTCAGCCAGTGCGTGGGGACGTTGCATTGGGGATGCGGTCGGTCTGTTGCACGCAATTTGGGCTGTCATCGAGTTTGCCAAACTGGCTATTAGTATACACTTTTTCGGGGGCAATGTCAAGTTTCCCTTTATTGGCGGGGTTTTTGGCGGGTGACTGCGCACCAAACGGCCTGCTGGCGGCCTTGCGGCAGGTTTCTTCAATAAATTCCCGCAGGGTTGTGAAATACGTTTCACCGGCCACCATGATCAGGTCGTTGTGGCCCGCGCCGGCCACCCACAAGGCTTGTTTCGGCGCGCGCACCGCCGCATACAGCTGCCGCCCATGCCACGGCCGGATCACCCAGTCGGCCGTGCCGTGCAGCACCAGCACCGGGCAGGTGATCTGCGGCACTTTTTTAATCGAGCAGAAGCGGTCGAACGGCAGCAGCGGCACGCGGGTCAGCACCCGCTGCGCACTGACAAACGTGCTCTCCAGGATTACACCCGCCAGCGCATGCGTCGCCGCCAGGTGGACGGCCATGGCCCCGCCCAGCGAGCGGCCATGCACAATCACCGCCTGCGGCGTAATGCCCGGCATGTTGGTCAGATAGGCATAGGCGGCGTCCGCGTCGGCATAGGCATTGCGCTCGTTGGGCCGGCCGGCGCTCTGGCCATAGCTGCGATAGTCATAGGCAAACACGCCATAGCCGAACACATGCAGCGCTTCAAACAACGGCTGCATCTGGCCGATATCTTCCGCATTGCCATGGATGTAGAGCAGGGTGGGGCAATCCGCGTCCGCCGGGTAATACAGGGCGGCCAGACGCGTCCCGTCACCCGCACTGAAAAAAAGGATGTTCGTGTCCGCGGCATAGCTTGGCGGCGGCGGCTGGAAAATGATCCGATACGGGAAAAACACGGCCATGACGACCAGCGCGCCATAGATGAACAAGACCGAGCGCAGCAGGCGCCGCCAGGTGAATTCGCCGACGAGGAGCATGCGCCAGAAATGCGGCGTGCGCAGGCGTTGCCGGAAGGACAGCCGTGGTGCGGGCACGTTACTCCTCCGCATACGGCGTCGAGATGGTCAACGGCATCGGCAATTCCCCGGCTGCCTGGCGCAGTTGGGCCTCGCCCGCGAAGCTGCACCACGTCGCCTGTGCCAGTGCCGGCCGGATGTGGGTCTCGTTGACGCGCAGGACATCCGCACGCGTCAGCGCCAGAAAGCGCATGCGAAAGGCGGCCCGTTGCGCCGGCGTGTTGCGGGTTACATACCGGAACAGCGCCGTGTCGGCGCACTCACCACCGCGCCGCGGCCGATCGAGCGCTTTGACCGCGTCAATAACCGCTTGTTCCACCCCGGCCGGCGACAAATCCATCTGCGTCGCGATATAGTCCGGCACCTGCTGAAACACGGCATACGTGCGCGCAATCTGCGGGTCGTCGCTGCTTTCCAGCACGAACATGCCGTTTTCGTCGTCAAAATGCACTCCGACCCCGTAGGCATTCCCGCGCACCCGCACTTCATCCCACAGGTAGCCATGGCGCAGGGCGGTGCGGATCAGCAACATGGCCGGGCCGTCATCCAGCGCGGCATCCGGCAAGCGCGTGACTGCGACATTGGCTGCGACGTTGGCCGCCACGGCAATGCCCACGCAACGGGGCATGTCCGGCCGACGCCAGGCCGGCGGCGGCGCGCTGTTCCACGGCGCGGGCGAAAATGTTTGCAACCACGTCCGCACCTGCTGCAGTGCCGCGGCACTCCCCGCCACACTGGCGGTCACGGGCGCCTGGTGTGCGCAGTACTCGCGGATCTGCTCCAGCGGCACAATCAGCTCGTCTGGCGCAGTGTCAACCACACGGGCAAGGCGCTCGAGCAACTGCAGCTGCGGCAGCCCCTGCTGCTGATTGCGCAACCATGCGCTGTGCGACCACGCCTGCTCCGCGTGCATCCGCGCAAAATACCAGCTATACATGGTGACCATGTCCCGCATGCCCGCCCGTTGCTGCATGATCACATCGCGCAGGCGGGCGCGATCGCGGAAGTCGCAGGCATGGATACGCAGCCGCATGATCTCCAGCATGGCCGCGGTGTTGCGGTCGAGTGCATGGCTGCGCACGAGCATGGTAAGCTGCGTGTCGTCCGGTGCGCCGAGGCGGTTGTGCGTGGAGCACAGGGCCAGCATGCTGCTGCACACGCCCGCGCTGCGCGCCGCCAGACTGGCGTAATCTTCATCCCCGGCGCCCATCAGCGGCAGCAACTGCGCGTAAACATTCAGATAGGGCAGCAAGGCGGGCGGCAGGCCGCGCAAATCCAACGCCATGGTGATGCAGGTCAGGGCATTGGTGAACACATCCGTGGCCAGGAGGACGCGGCCGTCGAGGTGTTCAACCGTGGTGGGCAATTCCTGCGGCGCCACGGGCACATCCGCCAGGCGCAAGCGCGGCAAGGTGGCCAGGGCGGCGGCGCTGTTGGGCGCCGTTTGCATGGCATCCAGTTCGGCCGCCACGCGCGCGACCCTTGCCAAATCATCGGCGCTCATCTGCCGTTTTTTTTCGGCCAGCATGGCCGCCTGCGCCTGCTGTGCCCGCGCATCATGCTGCTTGTCCGGCACAAACGTCAGCACACAGTGATGCGGATTGTCGCGCAGCACCCGCACAGCCATTGTTTCGAAATAGCGCGGCGTCTGCTCCCACTGCCGGCGCACCGTGTCAATCATCTCGTTGAACTGCAGAAACAGAAGGGGATCCTGCGCATGGAGCCAGCCTTGCAACGCATACTGCAGCAAATAGGAAGGCGCCGTGCATACTTGCTCGCGCATGGCCAACTCTATCTGATGAAACGCCGCCGCCACTTTGTCGTGCGCAAACCCCGCGGCTATTTCCTGCGTCAGCACTTGCTGCACCAGCACGGCAATGGCGCCGGTTTGGTCCGCCTCGGTGCCTTTCAGTCCCACGCTGAAAAATGCGTCGCGCTGATGCGCGGCATAGCCCATCGCCACCAGCGCATCGCCCAGCCGTGATTCCAGCAGCGCGCGCTGCAGCGGCGCCGCCTGGTTGCCCACCAGGTAACTCGCCACGACACGCATGGCAAAGGCCGTCTCGCGCTCCAGCAGCGTGTTGGTGAAATACGCCAGCACGACGGCCGCGCGCCGGGCCGGTTCTTCATCGGCCGCGATCGCATAGGGCATCGTCGCCTGGCGCGGCGTCTGCCAGCGTGGCTGCGGCGCAATTGCCGGTGTCACGTTCCCGCACGGCGCGCCGTCCAGACACACCCGCGCAAAAAACGCCAGGTGCTCCTCGGTGGCAATATCGCCGCACAGCAGGAAACACGCATTGGCGGGATGATAGTGCGCGCGATGGAATGCCAGAAACTGCGCATAGGTCAACGTCGGGATCGCCGCCGGATCGCCACCCGCATCAAAACCATAGGCGTTGCCGCCCAGCAACACGCGCCGCACCTCGCGCTCAATGCACGCATCCAGACCGCTGTAGGCGCCTTTCATCTCGCTGTAGACAATGCCCTTGATCTCCAGCGGCGTCTGCACATCGCCGGGCGTGCCAAACGCCAAGTGGTGCCCTTCCTGCTGGAAAAACACCTCGTCCAGCAAGGGATGAAACACCACGTCGCAATAGACCTCCGCCAAATTGAAAAAATCCTTGCGGTTGCAGCTCGCCAGCGGATAGCCGGTGCAATCCGCCATCGTGAACCCGTTCAGCTCGGTGGCCAAACTGCGCTTGACCAATTCAATGAACAATTCTTTGACCGGATACGTGTGCGACCCGCACAGGACGACATGCTCGAGAATGTGCGCCACGCCGGTGTCGTCCGGCGGCGGGGTGCGCACGGCGATGGTCACGTGATTCTCCACGTCCGTCGTGTGCAGATGCACCACGCGCGCGCCGCTGGCCTCGTGCATGCAATCATAAACATTCGCGCGCAGGGCCGGCAGCGGCGTCACCGTCTGCACCAGAAACCCATGGCAGCGTTCGCCCGCGCGCAACGTCACGGCCTGCATCCCTGCGTCACCGCCGTCACCACCGCAATCCGGCGCGCGCCGGCGGCTACTACGTCGTCAATATTTCCCGCGTTGATCCCGCCCATCACTGTGAAAGGGATGCGCACGTGCGGCCCGATCGCGCGGATCGCCGCCGGCCCCAGCGGCGTCGCATGCGCCTTCGTGCCGGTCGCGTAGACCGGGCCGATGTTGACATAATCCGCGCCGTGGGCCTGGGCTTCAAGTGCCTGCGCGAGGCTGTGCGTCGAGCGGCCAATGAGCAGCGCCGGCGCCAGCCGCCGCGCCGCCGCGGTCGGCAAATCGTCCTGCCCGAGATGCACGCCATCGGCATCCACGGCCACCGCAATGTCCACCCGGTCATTGATGATCAAGAGCACGCCGGCCGCGCGGGTGCGTGCCCGGAACTTTTCCGCCACGGCAAAAAACTCGCGCGTGCACAATTCTTTTTCGCGCAATTGAATAATCGTCCCGCCGCCCGCAATCACGGCCTCGAGCACGGCCTCGTCGCGGCGCCCGCGCGACAATGCCGCGCAGGTCACCACATACACATCCACGTCAGCAAAGCGGGCCTGTCGTTCCGCCAAGGTCGTCATGCGGTTGCGCGCTCCAGATAGGTGGCATCCCAATCCTTCCAGACTGGCTCGTAGCCGGCGCGCGTCAGCATCGCCGCCACCGCCTGCGGCGTGCGCTCGTCCTGCACATCAAATTGCTCGCCGGCCGCGCCGTCGCGTGAATACCCCTGCGGCGCCGTCCGGCTGCCCGCGCTCATCTGGGTGATGCCCAGCGGCAACAATTGGTCGCGCAACGCCGCCGGTTCGCGCGTCGACAACACCAGCTGTGCATCCGGCAGGACCAGCCGCAAGGCACACAGCATCTGGGCCAAGCCGGCGTCCGGCAACGGCTGGGGTGGTTGATACCCGCCCGCCGCCGCCCGCAGGCGCGGAAATGAAATGCCCACCTGCGTCCGCCAATAGCGCGTCATTAAATAGTGCGCGTGCAACCCGACGCACAACGCCTCGACCCGCCAGTCGTCCAGCCCGTACAGCGCGCTCAGCCCCACCCGGCGCATGCCCGCCTGCGCCGCCCGCTCGAGCGTGCCCAAGCGCCAATCGTAGTCGCGCTTCGGGCCACCCAGATGCACATCCAGATAGGTGCGCGGATTGTAGGTTTCCTGATAACACGTCACACTGTCGACGCCGTGTGTGATCAGGGTTGCATATTCTGCCTGGCGCAACGGGGCAACCTCGACGCCAATGGAAGCAAAGTGCGGCCGGATTTGTTCCGCCAGTTCGGCCAGATACGCGGTTTGCGCATGCTGCGGATGCTGCCCGCTCACCAGTAAAATGTGGCGAAAGCCCTGGGCGTGCAGCAGCCGGCTCTCGCGCACGGCTTCATCAATGGTCAAGGCACGGCGCTCCAGCGCATTGCGCGCGTTGAAGCCGCAATAGGCGCACAAATTCGTGCAGTAGTTGCTGACATACAGCGGGGCATACAATTGCACCACGCGGCCAAAGCGCTGCAGCGTCAGGGCATGCGCGCGCCGGGCCAAGGTCTCAATCTGCCGCGCCGCCGCCGGCGCCAGCAGCACCGGCAAATCCGCGCTATCCCACGCCGGCTTGGCCAGGACGTTCGCGACTTCCGCGTCGCTGACCGACGCCAGAGCCGTCTGCATGCGCCGCCAGCCGTCATCGGCCAGCAGCGCATCACACACGTGCGCAAACGACGGCGCCTGCTTTATGTCTGCAATCTCAAATTTCAAATCTCAAATCTCAAATTTGGGATTTTTCCGGCCAAACTCACAGCCGCAATATTCCTGCCGATACAAGCCGTGTTTCCGGCTCAATTCGATCGAACGCGCAAAGCCGTTGTTCTTCTTGAAATCCATGGCCAGAAAATTGGCGTGCTGGCGCCCCACCTCGAAAATGACCGGCGTCTGTTTGTGCGGACTCACCGTCAGCGTCGTGGTGAACTGCGCCAGATTGTGCTGGCGCGCAAACGTGGCGGCCCGCGCCAGATTGTGCGCAAAGCACGCGCGGCAGCGGTGGCTCTGCTCCGGTTCGTGCTCGAGGCCGCGTGCAATCGTACACCACGCCGCGTGGTCATAGGCATCTTCGATCAGCGGCAGCCCGTGCAGCGTCACCAGCTTGCGCACATGTTCGAGGCGCTGCACATATTCCGCCTGCGGCGCGATGTTCGAGTTTGAAAACAGGAGCGTCAACGTGTAGTGCGGCAGCAAGGTCTCGATGCAATGCGTCGCGCACGGCGCACAGCAGACATGCAGCAACAGGCTCGGTTTTACAACAGGTGCGGTCATCGGCCCTCCTCATGCAAAAAGCCGGTCAGCGGACTGGATGCGGCGGCCACCGCGCCGGCCGCGCCCAGCCCGGCTTCATATGCCAGGCGCCCGGCCTCGACCGCCCCTTTGAAGGCGCGCGCCATCGCCACCGGGTCGCGCGCCACGGCAATCGCCGTGTTGACCAGCACTGCGTCCGCGCCCAGCTCCAGCGCCTCGGCCGCGTGCGACGGCGCGCCCAGCCCGGCGTCCACCACCACCGGCACATGCGCCTGCTCAATAATGATGGCCAGCGCATCGCGCGTGCGCAAGCCGCGATTGGTCCCAATCGGCGCGCCCAGCGGCATGACCGTCGCCGCGCCCGCTTCCTCAAGCCGCTTGGCCAGCACCGGATCGGCGTTGATGTACGGCAAGACGGTGAAGCCCTCCTTGACCAGGATTTCCGTCGCGCGCAACGTTTCGATCGGATCGGGCAACAGATAGCGCGGCTCGGGCGTCACTTCCAGTTTCACCCATGTGCCGCAGCCCGCCGCGCGCGCCAGCCGCGCCAGCCGCACCGCCTCGTCGGCCGTGCGCGCGCCCGAGGTGTTCGGCAACAGCAGATATTTTTCGCGATCCACCGCGCCCAGCAAGCTGTCCTGCGGATTATGCACGTCCACGCGCCGCAACGCCACCGTCACAATCTCCGTGCCGCAGGCCGCCAGCGCCGCGCGCAACACGTCCGCTGACGCAAATTTACCCGTGCCCATCAGCAAGCGCGAACTGAATGCGCGCCCGGCTATAACAAGGTGTTTCAAAGTGTTATTCATAAATTACGCATCGCAGGATTATTCCTGTTTCTTACGAGTTGCCCTTGTGTTGTGAAAGAGATGATTTATTAGTGCGCGAACTATAAGGTGCATGCTGGTCTGCCGCAACCGAACATGGTGGCACTCCGCGCGGCTGCACAGGAAAACCCATCTGTTCAGCGGCGCGATTGGCTTTCTCGACAATCGCATGCAGCGCATCGCGAACGGGCAGGTGCTTGACGTCTTGGTAGATCGCCGCTTTCCATGCCCAGACCTGCCGTAACGCGTCCGGCACAAATTCTTGTTCAATCTTCATTTTCAACCTCCAGTGGCGAGACCAGGCGCAATGGATAGCGATATCCTAAATCGAGCATGGTCCTCACCCGCCGCCGACAAAGCGCACCAGCTCGATCTGCGCGCCGGCCGCCAGGGTTGTGGTCGCAAACTGTTCCGGCGCGATGATCGTGCCGGACACTTCCGCCACCACGGTCGCCGCATTGACGCCCATGGCCTCGATCAATTGCGCCACGGTCGTCGTGGCCGGCACGCTGCGTTGCTCGCCGTTGACCACCAGTGCAATCATGGCTGCGTTCACTGTTCCTCCAAAATCCAACGGATGATTTGATGGGCTTCGTGCAATGCGGCGATCCCGACCCGCGACGCCAGCAGCACCGGCGTTGTGCGCACGTCCGTCTGCAAGTCGCCCGCCATGGCGAAATACGGACTCACGGCATGCGTCGTGATTGCATTGGCCGGGCCCCAGCCGGCCAGACCCGAGACCGCCACCACCTTGACCCCGCGCGGCGCCAGCGTCTCAAGGCACGTGCGCACAAACATGGCTTTGGTCTCGGCCCAATCAAGACATTCCGCCACGATGGACGCCGCGGCGAACACCTGGGGTATATTCCCGGGCGTCAAGCGCACGGCATGCGCCTCCAGTTGCGTGTCGGGGTCAATGTGCCGCAGGTACTCGACCAACGCCTCGGTTTTCAGGCGGCCAATGTCCGTGCGCACATATTGTTGCCGATTGAGGTTGCTTTCCTCAACCCGGTCGCAATCCACCAGAATCAGCCGGCCCACGCCACTGCGCGCAAGTGCCACGGCCACATTGCTGCCCAAGCCACCCAGGCCGGCAATACCCACCGTCGCCGTGCGCAGCCGCGCGCGCACGCCGGCTTGATCCCATGCGTTTGTGTTCATCATTTACAGGGGTAATTTTAGCACACCACCCCTGCCGCTGTCAACGCCGGCAAGATTTTGCCGAAAATCCGCGGCAAGGAACAGCACCATGTCGTAAAGGGCGTCCCCCACAACAGAATTACAGCGGGGAAACGGCCCCCCTCTTGACATATGTGATACACTATGATATACTATGATACATAAAGAACAATAGGTGAGACAATGAGCACCCAACCAATGCTGGACTTTGCGGGCGCACAACGGCAGCTCGGCGTGTCACGCGCGACCTTGGTGCGCTGGCTGCGCGACGGCCGGATTACAGGCTGCAAAGCCGGGAAGCAGTGGCGTTTTCGCAGCGAGGATTTGAACCTGATTCTGCGCGACGGCCAGGTGGCGTACGGCACGCAGACGGGCGCCGAGAGCACGCGCGCACTGATTGCCGCCGGCGTGCCGCTGGCACGCGGCGCCGGCCTGACGGCCCACACATGGCTGGCGTGGCAGGACGCGCAGCAATGGTTGTGGATCAGCCTCAGCCTGCATGGTGACGCGGCGTGGCTGCGCGCCGCGCGCGAAGACACGCCGGCCCAGGCATGGCAACTGTCCGTTGCGACGGCGCGCGCGGTGCTGCAATCCTGGCACGTCTGGCGCGCCGGCGCGGGCATGGCAGCGCCGCGCCCCGGCGTGTTGACGGAAGTGCGCGGCGCCAACGGCGAACTGCGCGCGGTCTTGTGTTTGCCAACCCATATTGATGCGCTCCCGCGCCTGGACGCCGCCGACCACACGCCAGCCAAACAAGCTCGGGCGCGCGCCGCACCTGTTCAAACAGAGACATGGCAGGTGCGCGGGCCGGCCTGCCGCGCGACGGTCGCCGCCGCGTTTCACTTGGCGCGCTCACGCGCCGCCCGGCGCCGCATCAGCCCGGCCGAGATCGTGATTGCGGAAGCCGAACCAACCTATTTCTGGCCCGGCGCGTTGCATGTGTATGCCGATGCCCGCGCCGGCGCGCAGGCCTTGCCCGCCCAACTGCGGATCACCCAGACGGACAGGCCCGGCCCGCCGCAATGCCCAACGTTGCGCACGCCCGCCGTGTCCGTTGCGTATCACTTCGAGACAACCCATGCGCGCACCATCCGTGTTCTATACAACGGGCGGCGCCACCACAGCGTGGCCTTGCCTCGCTGACGTGCTGACGCACCCAGCCGGGCGGCGCGGCCGAGCCCTGGCATCGCGCGCCGCGTGGCAGCGGCTGACGGCACTGTTGGCGCCGGCCGCGCGCGCGCAGGCGGATGTCTGGTTGCTCGAATGGCACTGGCTGCGGGCTGCCGCGCCGCGCTGGCTGCCCGCGTGGCCGGCCGATGCGCGTTTGCGCCGGCGGTATCTGACGGCCTGTGCGCAGATGCGCCGGCTGCCGCCCCGCAGCGCGTGGGCCTGGCTGGCGGGCATGGCGCAGGCGGGCGCCGCACCAGCGCGCGCGGCGTGGGCAACTCTGTGGCGGGATTTCATCACCGGCGCGGCCGTGTTGGCGCGCACGGCGCCATTCTGTCTGCTGGCCGGAACGCCCATGGCGGCCGTGCGCCCTGGCCCGCTGACAGACTGGCGCGGCCCGGCCGTGCGCGCCTATTTTCGCAATGGTTGGGCGCAGGTGCAGCGCAACGGGCGTGAAACAAGTTCACGGATCGAGGAACGCTGGTGGCGGCACGTGCGCACGGCGTTTCCCGCGCAGACGCCACAACGCCACGTGCCCTTGCCCGACTGCGGCATGCATCTGGATGTGTACTGGCGTGCGCCGCAGGTCGCGCTCGAAATTCAAGGGCAGCCGCACTGGCAGTCGTGCGCCTATTACGGCGGTGCCCCGGCGTTTGCGCGCCGGCAGGAACGTGATGCGCGCAAACGCGCGTTGTGCAACGCGCTCGGCATCACGCTGCTCGAAGTCACGCCCGACACGCCCGTGCAGCCAGTCCTGCAGCGCTTGGCCGCGCTGCTGGCGGAATGAGTCGCACGGCGTTCATCGTTCATCGTTCATCGTTCATCGTTCATCGTTCATCGTTCATCGTTCATCGTTCATCGTTCATCGTTCATCGTTCATCGTTCATCGTTCATCGTTCATCGTTCTTCGTTCATCGTTCTTCGGTCTTCGGTCAGTCTTCGGTCAGCTTGACGCCACCGGCGTGTTACGCTACAATAGCTGCGAAAATTACTGCAACTATTAACCCGTTTTTCCCATAGGCCCCTGCACGTCATGACCCGCGCCCTTTATTTTGCGCAGCTTGCGCAGCAGCTCGATGCCCTGCGCAATGCCGGCACCTACAAGGAACTGCGCTATCTGACCAGCCCGATGGACGCGCATGTCGCCATGGAAGGCCACGGGCGTATACTGGTGCTCTCGTCCAACAATTATCTCGGCTTGGCGAATCACCCCGCAGTGGTTGCCGCCGGGCAGCGCGCCCTGCAGCAGTATGGCGCCGGCACGGCCTCGGTGCGCTTCATCTGCGGCACGTTCGCGATTCATCGCGAGCTCGAGCAGGCCCTCGCCAAATTTCTGCACCTGGACGCGGCCCTTACTTTTGTCTCCTGCTGGAACGCCAATGAAGGCGTGATCCCCACCGTCGTTGGCGACAACGGCGCGGTCATCTCGGACGCCTTGAATCATGCCAGCATCATTGACGGCTGCCGCCTGATCGCCAAGACCGCGCGCAAATGCGTCTACCAGCACGGCGACATGGCCGGACTCGAAGCGCGCCTGCAAGAGCACCAAGATGCGGCGGTGCGCCTGGTCATCACTGATGGCGTGTTCAGCATGGAAGGCGATGTCTGCAAGTTGCCTGAAATTGTCGCACTGGCGCGCAAATATGAGGCGCTGGTCATGGTGGACGACAGTCATGCCACCGGCGTGCTGGGCGCCACCGGCCGCGGCACTTGCGAGCATTTCAAGATGCTGGGCGAGGTGGACATTATCACCAGCACGCTCGGCAAGGCGCTCGGTGGGGCCGCCGGCGGCTTTGTTGCGGCGCGCAAGGAGATCATCGAGATGTGCGTGCAGAAAGCCCGGCCGCAACTGTTTTCCAATGCCTTGCCACCGACGGTCGCGGCCTCGGCCCTTGAAGCCGTGCGCGTGCTCGAACGCGAGCCTGCACGCGTCACGCGCCTGCACGAGAAGACGCGCTACTTCCGCGAACGCCTGATCCAGGCGGGCTTCCGGCCGCTGCCGGGCGAAAGCGCGATCATCCCGATTATCGTCGGCGCCACCGCGACGGCCATTCGCATCAGCAATCTGCTGCTGCAGCACGGCGTGTTCGTCACGGGCTTTGGCTTTCCCGTTGTGCCCGAGGGCGCGGCCCGCATTCGTTGCCAGATTTCCGAGGCTTTGTCGCAGGCCGACTTGGACACCGCCCTGGCCATTTTTGTCACGGTCGGCAAAGAAACCGGCTTGTTGCAGTAATCCCCTACCATTCACACTAGCATGCGAACTCTGACCCCGGTCCCATTTACCCACGTGCGCCTCACCGACCCGTTCTGGGCCCCGCGCATGGCGGTCAATCAACGCGTCACGATTCCGCTCGAATTCGAGCACTGCCGGCGCACCAACCGGCTCAAGGCGTTCGACCCCGCCTGGCGGCGCAAGGACAAGACCGCCCGGCACAGATTCTGGGACTCGGATGTCGCCAAATTGCTCGAGGCGGCCGCGGATCTTGTGGCAACCACGCCCGACCGGCGCGTGCGCCGCCTGCTGGACGAGGCCGTCCGCGGAATTGTCAAAGCGCAACAGCCGGATGGCTACTTGAATTCCTATTATGCCTTTGCCGAACCGGAACTGCGCTTCAAGAATCTGCGCGACAATCATGAGCTGTACTGCGCCGGCCATCTGATCGAGGCGGCCGTTGCATACTATCAGGCCACCGGCGAGCGCGCCTTTCTTGATGCCATGGATCGTTATGCCGATTTATTGGCCAAGACATTTGGGCGCAAATCCGGGCAGAAGCGCGGCTATTGCGGGCATCAAGAGATAGAGCTGGCCTTGGTCAAATTGTACCGCGCCACCGGCAAGAAATCCCACCTGGAACTGGCAAAGTACTTTTTGGACGAGCGCGGTCGCGCGCCGCACTATTACGATAAAGAAGCGCAAGAGCGCGGCGATGACCCGAAAAAATGGTATTTCAAATCCTATGACTATTTGCAGGCCCATCTGCCCGTGCGCGAACAGCAGGATGCGGTCGGCCACGCCGTGCGCTGCCTGTACATGCTGACCGCCATGGCGGATGTCGCCATGGAAACCAACGACGCGTCCATGCGCGCGGCCTGCGAACGCCTGTGGCGCAGCATGTACACCAAGCGCATGCTGGTGACCGGCGGCGTCGGCACCTGGGGCTATAACGAGGGCTTCAGCTACGATTACGATTTGCCGGACGAGAGCGCCTATGCCGAAACCTGTGCGGCGATCGCCAGCGTCTTTTTCAATCAACGCATGCTGAGCATGACCGGCGAAAGCAAATACGCCGATATCCTCGAACGCGCCTTGTACAACGGTGCGCTCAGCGGCGTGTCGCTGGACGGCAGCTTGTTCTTTTACAGCAATCCGCTGGCCGTGCATGACCCGCGCCCGGCGCACCAGCGCGACAGCAAGGAAACGTGGGACGGCCTCACGCCGCACCGCAAAGGCTGGTTCGGCTGCGCCTGCTGCCCGCCCAACATTGCGCGCTTGCTGGCCAGCATTGGTGACTATATCTACGGCGTGAGTCCGGCCGGCGTGTATGTCCATTTATACGCGCAGAGCAGCGCGGCCTTGGTCGTCAAGAAGACCCCCGTTACCATTGCCCAGCGCACGAAATATCCGTGGGATGGTGCAATTCATCTCACCGTGCAGCCCGAGCGGCCGACGCGCTTCACCGTCTTCTTGCGCATGCCGGAATGGTGTGACGAGGCGACCGTGCGCGTCTGTGGCGAGGATGTCCAGCTAAGCCGCGATTTGCGCACCCAGCGCGGCTACATCGCCTTGACGCGCGAATGGCGGCGGGGCGATACGATTGACCTTGAACTGGCCATGCCGGTGCGGCGCGTCTATGCGCATCCGGCCGCGCGCCAGCTGGCCGGGCGCGTCGCGTTGCAGCGCGGCCCGCTGGTCTACTGCCTCGAAAGCGTGGACAATCCCGGCGTCGTGCTCGAACAAGTCACGCTGGCCCGCCGCGCGCCGCTGACCGTGACCAACAAGCCAAAATTGCTCGGTGGCATCTGCGTCATCACGGGCCGCGCCCAGGCCGCGCCGCCCACCGGCACCGACCTGTACCGCGCGACACCACCCAAGCCGGCGCCGGTCACGATCACGGCGGTGCCCTATTGCGTCTGGGACAATCGCGCGCCGGGCAGCATGCGCGTCTGGCTGCGCGACGCAGAGCGCTAAGCACGCCGCACGGTTTCAGGGCACCCGATACAATTCCACGACCCCACAGCGTCGTATGCGCGTCAACGTAGGGGCGCACCTGCTTGCACACCCGCAGCTAAGGTAGGGCAGGCTACCCAGCCTGCCACTGTTGTATCTCTTGGCCTTGAATTATGTTGAGGAACGGAGATGGCAGGCTGGGTAGCCTGCCCTACTTTCGAATTACTCCAGAACTCCTGACATAGAGAGTGGGAGGGGCTTCCATGCCCCGATGCAGCAGAATCGCCGCACGGAGGCGGCTCCCACATTTTTTGCATGCAGAGACCCCCACGACCTTGCGTCGTGGGTGAATGAGATTGAGTAAAAAAGTGCGCCGGCGTCCTTTTTCAATCTCTGCTTCCACCGATCCCGCCGCCGGCGTGGATCGGCGGGGAGCCGGAAATGCACAACAAGGAAACAAAATTATTGCTGCGCGACCGGCTGCGTACTGCGGATGCGCGCGACCGGCTGCGTGCTCCAGCCCAGGCGCCGATCCGCCAGCCATACGCCGCCAAACGCGGCCGCCAGCGCGCCCATGCCGATGCCCAGTGCCGCCAGCTCGCGGGTGTGCAATGCCAGGCGCGCAATCAACGCCCCCGCCAGAAATGCCGCCAACGGTACCGCCAGCAACCACACTTGCGCATTGGTGCGCATGCGCTCGTCAAGTTCGACGGTGACCCGGTCACCCACCTGCACCGTCGCCGGCGCGCTTGCGCGCAATTCCATTTCATCCGGCGTGCCGCCGCAACTGCATGCGCCGCACGTGCGGCAGCTTTGCGAGCGCTTGAGTTGCACGACGGCCACGCCGTGCGCAACACTTTTCACAATCCCGGTTTCAGTCATGGGGCAGGGTCTCCGCGTACAATTGATTGCGCGCCACGCCGGTCAGCGCGGCGACGATTTTCACAGCCGTGGTGCGGCTGACATTACCGAGCTGCTCGACCGTGCGCACGGCGGCCGCCGGGTCGGCGATGCGCACGCCGTCGTTCGCCGCGTCCGTCACCGGCGCGGCCGCACACACCAGCACGCATTCACCGCGCGGCTCCTGTGCCGAGAAATGCGCCAGCAATTCCGCCGGCGTGCCGCGCCGCGCTTCCTCATGTACTTTGCTGATCTCGCGCACGACCGCGAACAGGCGCTGTGGCAGATGCGCCGCCGCCTCGTGCAAAAACGCGCACACCCGCTGCGGACTTTCAAACAAAATGCTGGTCTGGCCCGCGCCGGCAAGCTGCGCAAACAGCGCGGCACGCAACTTGTTTTCTCGCGGGACAAAGCCAAGAAATTGATAGTTCTCCGTGGCGAAGCCGCTCAGCACCAGCGCGGTTTCCACCGCGGATGGCCCGGGAATGCAGGTGTACGGCAATTGCTCGGCATGCAACCGCGCAGCCAGCCACTGGCCGGCATCGGAAATCAGCGGCATGCCCGCGTCGGACACGATCGCCAGTTGTTCGCCCGTGCCCAGACGCCGCACGATTTCTTCCGTGCGCTGCCGCTCGTTGTGCTGATGAAAGCTGAAGAGCGGCGTGTGGATCGCAAAATGGGTCAGCAGCTTGAGCGTATGGCGCGTGTCTTCGGCGCCAATGGCATTGACCTCGCGCAGCACCCGCAGGGCGCGCGCCGAGAGGTCCTCAAGATTGCCGATCGGGGTTGCCACGAAATACAGCATACCAATCCAGCCGGGCGGTTAATTGCATGACCAGCGCCAGGGTTGCCACGGCCATCACGGTGATGACCAAGCCGGTGTAGCCACGCAGGAAAAACGAATACGAAAACAGCACAAGATAGACAACCTGAGCCAGCCCGATTTCGAGCAGCGCAAAGCGCGCGCCCGCCACAATCCGCATGTAGGAAATCACCAGAAACAGCGAGACCACCGAGCTGATCGCCATCGCGGTGTGAACCGAAACATGATCCACCAAATAGGCCAGCAGCAGGTGAAACACAAAAAACGACGCGCTTAAAAACAGATAGTGCATCGGATGCAGGCGGATCTTGCGCAAGGTGGTGAAGATCAGCGTGAGAAACAGGAAGAAAAACAACGCCACCGGCGCGGCCAGCGTGACGCGGCCGACCCACGGCCCGGGATTGAGCCGCTCCGGCAAGCGCATGCCGATGCGCACGCCGGTCAGCAGATTCTGGTACTGCCAGGTCAGCAGCCAGCCGGCGGCAGTGGGTGTTTTGCTGGTGGGCGCAATGCTGTTCTCGGGGAAATCCACCGCGGCGAAATCGGTCTGCATGCTTAGTCTGAAATCGCGGACTTGCTTGACCCCCTCGCCGAAATCATACCACCATTCCGCCATGCCCTGCGAGGCGTACCTGACGCGTACCGTCGTGCCGGCGGGCGTGTTCAGCGCCACCGGGCACGCGATGGCGCCGTTGGCAATCGCGACATTTTCCACCAGGGTCGTGCCGACATACAAGGCAAAGGCGTCATACACGGCGCCATCCGCCGGAAACGAAAAGACAAACATGACCGCATTGGTGCCACACGCCTCCGGCTGCAATTGATATGTGCCTTCAAACTGCACCCGATACGTGGAATACCACAGCAAGCCCTTGCGCCGGTAATCCAGGTTCAGCGCGACGGCCACGTCACTGGCGGAGAATGGCACGGCACGCTGGACGACATGCTCTTGCAGCGTGGTGCTGGGCTTGCCCTTGTCATCAACCCGGGTCGTCTTGGTCTGTTGCAGTTCGTTGGCATAGGCGCGCGGCGCGACTTGCCGCTGCGCCGTGCCCCACAGGCGCTCGACGCGCTGGCGCAAGGAATTGTCCAGGTTCTCGCTGCGCCACATGACACTCGAGGCCAGAATTACCCATGCCACCGAGGTCGCCACGAAAATCAAGATGATCGCCATCAAACGCATATATGCCTCTTTTGGCTGCAAAATATTATAAAAACCGGCGGCCCGTTTTTTATTTACTTATTTAAGGCAGTGCATCCGAAACCGGATTCTTTATGCGCAAAGTATAACAGGAACAGGCGCCCTTGTCAAAAGTAAATTGTCGCGCGGTGCGGCAATTTATAAACGAGACGACATGACGCCGGTGCCGAGCGCAGTACCGTTGCTGCTGGCTTGGACTGCAAAGCATCCGCGGCGTGCCCCGCGGCCACGGCTGTCGGAACTGGTAAGGATGGAATAGTGGATGGATGGAGGGATGGTGCAGCGGCAGAGGCGGCGGCGGGAATTGGAAAAATGGAAGGGTGGAAGAATGGATGGATGGGACGGCGGCAGAGGTGGCGTGGCCATAACAAGCCCGAACGCGGTGCAGAAAAGAATCGCTGCGCCGCGCCTGATTCACTCGGTAACCTAAAACTTAAAACCTTTCAACCTAAAACGCAGCAGCAGTGGTGTGCCCCGCGGCCACCATGCATAGACCCCCACGATCCCGCCGGCGGCGGGATCGTGGGTGAATAAGATTGAGTAAACAGGCGCGCCGGCGTCCTTTTCTCAATCTTTGCTTCCACCGATCCCGCCGCGGCGTGGATCGGTGGGGAGCAACAACACATACCAACCGCCGGATCTGGGGTCTACAGCAGCATCCATGGCGAGTCTAATCATTATGGCCGGAAAGATCGCCGCCGGGGTCATTTATGGCCGAATTTTCAGCGCGCCGCGCGGGTGCACGGTGAATAAGTTACAGAAACAAGAGCATTTCGGCGCGAAAGGGGCTTGACAACTGGTTTTTGTTGTGGTATAATGTTAAAGTAATATTACTTTGACAATTAACCACGTTCAGG
>JAPLST010000087.1 GCA_026398485.1 bacterium | reverse complement strand
TGCTCGCCGGCCATGGCCTGCGCCTCGTCGTAGCCGCTGGCCAGAATCACCGGCAGGTCGGGCGTGCGTTGGCGCAGGGCCGTCAGTGTCGCCCAGCCGTCCATGTCTGGCATGGCCAGGTCGCAGATGACGCAGCAGATTTCCACCTGGTGCTGCCGGTACAGCGCCAGACCCGCGCTGCCATCCGGCGCGGCCAGCACCGCAAAGCCGCACCGCTCGATCATGCGCGCCGCCACGGTGCGCACGGCCGCTTCGTCTTCAATCAGCAACACCGTGCCGGCCGGTGCCGCGGGCGTGCCGGCCGGCGCGGCCGGCCGACCCACCGGCGGGCGCGCCACGGCGTCTGCCGCCGCCGGCAGGAACACCTGCACGGTGCAGCCACGCCCTGGTTCGCTCGCCACCGTGAGGCCCCCGTCGTGCGCCCGTACAATGCCAATGACCAAGGCCAAGCCCATGCCCCGCCCGGTGAATTTGGTCGAGAAGAAGGGATCGAAGATCTTTTCAATGTCGCCGGTCGCAATGCCGCTGCCCGTGTCCGCCACGGCCAGGCACGCATAGGCCGGCGCGTGCGGCTGCCAGCCCGGGGGGAAGTGGTGGGCGGCGGGAATGTCCGTTGCGGCAATCGTGGTGACGGACAGGCGCAGACTGGCGCCGCCGGCCTCCCATGCGTTGGTGAGCAGGTTGGCCAAGACCTGCTGCAACTGATGTGCATCCGCATGCACGGCGGGCCCCGGCTCGGGCAGGTCGGCCGCAAAGCTCATGCCGTTGGGCATGCCGGCACACAGTTCGGGCAGGTGCTGGCGGCACAGCGTGGCCAGATCCAGCCGGGTATGCGTCGTGGGCATTTGCCCAAGGTAGGTCAGCATCGACTGGCTCACCTCGGTTGCCTGGCGTGCCGCAAGCATGGCGGTGTTGAGGGTCGCGCGCGGTTCCGCATCCCGCGGCAGATCCTCCATGGCCAGCTCAAGGTTGCCTAACACGGACTGAAGCTGGTTGTTAAAGCGGTGGGCGATGGCGCCGGCCATGCGGCCCAAACTTTCGGCCTTTTGCAGTTGGCGGTTGCGCGCCTCGAGTTCGGCCTTGTCCGCCTCGGCGTGCGTGCGTTCGGTGATGTCCACAATAAAGCCTTCCAGGTAGGCAATCGCGCCCGTGCTGTCAAGCACTTTCCGGCCGGTCATGTCAACCGTGATCAGGCGCTGATCCTTGCGCCGCCAGACGACCGCGGCGTAGTGGACCCAGCCGTCCGCGCGCATCAACGCGTCCATGATCTGCGGCCGGATGCGCGGATCCGCGTAAATCTGGGTCGTCATGTCGGTGGTGGCCGCGATCAATTCGCCCGGCCCGGCATACCCCAGCATGCGTGCCAACGCCGGATTGACGGTCAACAAGCGCCCCGCCATGGTTGAGTGAAAAATGCCGATCGGCGCATTGTCGAAAAGATTGTGGAGTTGTTCTTCGCGCTCCTTGAGCCGTGCCTCGGCCTGCTTGCGCGCGCTGATGTCACGCGTGACCCCGTGTAATTCCACATGCCCGGTTTTTGCATTGCGCGTAAAATTGGTGACGACCTCGGTCCAGACCGTGGTTCCATCCTTGCACGGCTGCTCCACCTCATTGGTATAGAAGTGGTCGGGCGTCACGCTGCCCAACTGGACTTCCATGGTGCGCTGGCGCAGAAGCGTTTTCATGGCGTCGACCACCTGGGGCGTCAGGGCGGCATCGGCCGGTTGCGCGATGATCTCTTCCGCGCTGTACCCGCGCAGCTTTTGCACGGATGGGCTGACGTACAGGAAGCGCATCGTCTCGGTGTCGAGCGTCCAGACGACATCCTTCATGCTCTCCGTCAGCATGCGGTACTTTTCCTCTTCCGCCCGCAGCGCCGCCTCGGCCTGCTGGCGCTCGGTGATGTCCTGCGCCATGCCGACGGAGCGGACGATCGTTCCAGCGGCATCCCGCAGGTGCTCGCATTTCTCCTGGATATGCCGCACCGCGCCCGTCGTCGGCCAGATCACGCGGTGTTCAATCTGATACCCGGGGCACTCTGGCCGCAGCGAGTCGCGATACGCCGCGTCCACGCGGGCCCGGTCGTCCGGATGCACTCGGTCAAGGAATGACTCGTAGGTGGCACTGAGCTCCTGCGGTTGCAAGCCGAAAATGCGGTACACCTCATCGGACCACGTCAGTCGATTGGCGGCCAGGTCGAGTTCCCATGAACCAAGATGGGCGATCGCCTGGGATTTGGCCAGCAATGCCATACTCTCGCGCAGCGCTGCCTCGGCCTGCGTGCGCTCGGTTACATCCTGCCCTTGCGCAATGGTGGCAACGGGGGTGCTGCCATCGGCGGCAAACAAGGTGGCTGAATTCCACAGCACGGTGCGCACCGATGCGTCGCGATGCAGGATCTTGATCTCAACCGTTTCCCAGCGCTCGCCCGTCTGCGTGCCGCGGATCAATTGCATCGAAACAGCAACGAGCTCCGCGGGAAACAAAATATCCAAGGTCTGGCCTAACACTTCCGCTTCCGTCCGTCCCGTCAAAAATTCAAAGGCATGATTGAAGCGCGTAATCCGGAACTGCGGATCCCAGACAATGATGGGCGCGTTGGCATAATTGATCAGATTTTCCAGATACGCATTGGTTTCGTGCAGCGCATGTTCCACCCGTTTGCGCTCCGTAATGTCGCGCCAGACGGTAAACAGGGCCGGCGTGCCGTCCAGCGTCATCGCCGCAAGGGCGACCTCAACGGGGAACATCGAACCGTCCAGCCGGCGATGCTGCCACTCAAACGTCTTGCTGCCCGTCCGCCATGTTTCCGCGATGATTGCTGCCGCCGCCGCCGCGGATATCCGGCCATCCGGCTGAAATTCAGGCGAGAGCATTTCCGGCGGCTGGCCAATAATCTGGCGCCGCTCACCGCGCAGCATCACCTCGGCAGCCCGGTTGCAATCGACAAAGACGCCGTCAATGGCGATCAGATACGCATCCGGTGAATCCATAAACAAGCTGCGGTATTTGTCTTCGCCGGCCTGCAACGCCGCCGTCGTCCGCTGCCCTGTGGCGGTGCTCCTGGTCAGCGCGGCCGCCAGGCGCGCAAAGCAGATGGCCACCACGGTGGCGACTAGCAGCAGCGCTGCAATGCCCGCCAGGACGCCATACCGCCAGCGCAAGTCCGGCGCCGGCGCGGCCGCCGCGGCCGTGCATAGTAGCAGCGCGCCGACGATCAGCACATGTTTGCTCTTCGTCATTGGACAGGGTTCAGGGGGAAGATGCATAGGAATATCGAATATCCAACAAGGAATATCCAATGATGAAGTTCTGCGCAGATATTTCGCACGTGGATATTGAGTGTTCGATATTGGATATTCATCAGCGGTTCAGGGTTCACCGTGTGGGTAAGCTCGCGTGCCGGTTGCCAAGTATCGAAATCTTCAAACCGCTCGATTTTCATCTTTCTCTAACCGTTGAACCGTGAACCGTTGAACCGTGAACCCTGAACCCACGCCGATGGCGGGACTCCAAGCAGCCCTGAACCCTGAACCCCCGCCCTCATTGCAGCACCTGCTGCAGCACGGCGCGCAGCTCGTTGAGCGTGTAGGGCTTGGCCGCAATGCCTTTGAAGCCGTAGTCGGCATAGTGGGCCATGACCGGGTCATCGGCATAGCCGCTGGAAACAATGACCCGCGCGTGCGGGTCCAGCGCCAGCAGCTGCTTGACCGCGTCCTCGCCGCCCATGCCGCCGGGAATGGTCAAGTCCATGATGACCACGTCAAACGGCGTGCCGGCCGCCTGCGCCTGCTGGTACTGCGCGATGGCCTCGTCGCCATCGGCCGCGGCGACCACCGTGCACCCGCTGGATTTCAGCATGCGCGCGACAATCGCGCAAATCGAGGGTTCATCGTCCATCACCAGAACTCGGGCGCGGCGTGCCGCGGGCGCGCTGGCCGCCGCGGGTGGCGCCATGGCAGCCTGCGGCGGTGTCGCCGAGGCCGGCAGGTAGAGCGTAAAGATTGCCCCGTGGCCCAGCTCGGAAACCACGCCGATATGCCCGCCGTGCTTTTGAATCACGGCATAGGCCGTGGCCAAACCAAGCCCGCTGCCGCTCTGCTTGGTCGTGAAATACGGGTCGAAAATGCGCGCCAGATGCTTCGGGTCGATGCCGCTGCCCTCATCCCGCACAATGAC
>JAPLST010000216.1:3842-8532 GCA_026398485.1 bacterium | reverse complement strand
GGTCCATGGCAGGCAGGCGTGCGGACTAATTACGGTAGTAGGCGTTGGTGCCGGACAAGCGCGGCTCAAAGCCCGGGACCGTGTGCCATTCTTTCAGGAACACTTCCACGGTGGGCCGGAAAATGCCAAACGGCACTTTTGAACTCATGTACAAAGGCGTGCGCGTCGTGGCTTCAAGCCACACCACAATGTCCTTGTCCAAATCCAGAAAGCCCTTGAAAATCTCGTTGGGCTGCAAATTCAGGGCTTCGAATTTCAGGCGCACGGCGTCGAAGGTGCCGATGCCCTTGACGACAAACGGGCGGCGCTCGACAATCGTGCAGCGCAGATGGAAGACGCGCTCGGTCTCAATGACTTTGATCTCGATATTGGTGCCCACCACCGGGTCGACCATGCGCCGCGCCCAAAACGCCGCGCTGAAGACGTCAAACACATCCGGCGTGACCGGCACCGAGCGCCGCAGGCGATATTGCCCGTCGCGCTCAAGCCGCACATAGTGCATTTGGTTGTTGGGCCAATCGAACAGCAACCGCCGCCCGCGCCGCTCCGAACCAAACTGCTCGATGTAATGGTAGACCGACTGGTCGGATTGAACCGCAATATGCGAGGTGACCCGCACATCCGCGACATAAAATTTGAAATCACCCAGACAGCGGCCGTTGAACTGCACCGTCGGCGCATTGTTGTAGACGCCGGTGGTGATGTCCATCCAGACCATGCCGATCGGGATCAAGCCGATGAACTCGGCGTTAAAGGCAAGACGCTCGCCGATGGGATAGGGCGGTGCGGCCAGTGCCTGCGCCAGCAGGCCGGCGGCCAGGCAAATAATCAACAAAATGTTTTTCATCGGCAACAGAAAAGCCCGCCACGGTGCCGCGGCGAGCTTTTCAAAAAGAATCCGCAATGCACGTCCGGTGCGTTTACCAACGGCTGTACTCGTCGCCGAATAACGCGTATTCATGCACGTTGTCAACCGTATCCTTGACATGCTTGCCGGTACTGGCACAGCCGGTCGTCAGCATCACAGTCGCGCACAAGAGTGCCAGCAGCAGGATCAAACTTCGCATAGGGCCTCCGTAAGAGGAAAAATTTAGAACGAAACCAAAAAAAGAACTATACTGCCGGTAAGTATAGCAATTGCCGCGCAGTTTGTCAAGCGCATTTGAAAAGCGGGGAACCACCGCCGTCCAGCGCTTTGAGATAGACCACTTTATCGTCGCCGGGCGCGTAGAAATCCGGCAGGCGGGCCGCCTCGGCATAGCCGTTTTTCAAATAAAAAAAGCGGGTGGCATCATAGCGCGCCTGGCCGGACGTCTCGATCACCACCAGCCGGCCGTGCCGTGCGTGGATCAGCGCCTCGGCATGGCGCAGCAAGAGCGAGCCGACGCCGCGCCCCTGGCTGGCCGGCGCGACGGCGATCCAGTACAAGTCGAACGTGCCGAGCGTGCAGGGCGTCGGGCCGATGCACACCCAGCCGACCGGCGCGGCCTCCGCGACCGCCGCAAAAGATTGATAATGCCCGGCCGGCCCGGCTTTCAGCGCCTCGTCGAACACTTCGGCGGCCACCTCGATTTCATCCGGGCGGAAAAACCCGGTGGCGCGCATGAACGCCAAGGTCGGCGCGCGATCAGCCGCAACCGCATAACGAATGACGGGCGTGGTGGCGCTCATTGGGCGCGGGCTCCTGCATTGTGGATGAGCATGGCGGCAAAATCTTCATAGCTGATGCCGGCATGCGCGAGGGCCGCGGCATAGCCGCTGTCGGGCCCGATATCCGGATTGGCGTTGACCTCGAGCACCACCGGCGCGTCCTCGCCCACCGCGCGGAAATCAACGCGGGCGTAGTCATTGCAGCCGGTTGCCTGCCAGGCGGTGCGCGCCATGGCCGCGAGCCGTGCGGCGAATGCCGCGCCGATGCGTGCCGGCACCACGCGCGGGGTGCGCACATAGACATCACTGGCATAATGCCATTTGGCGGCATAATCGAGCAACGGCCGCTGGCCGGGCGCGAGCGCGCTGAAATCAATTTCCGCAATCGCCAGCACGATGACGCGACCGTCCTGCTCGAGCAGCGCGGCTTGATATTCGCGATTGCCGTGGAATTGCTCGATCAAGGCCGGCTGATGAAAGTGCTCGTGGACAAACCGTGCGCGGTCGAGCACGGCCGGGCCGGCCGCATCAAAAACCGAGAGCCGCGCGTCAATGCCCTCGCTGCCGTCGGTGCTGAGCGGCTTGACAATCAGCGGCCCGGCCGGCAGGCGCGCCAGCAGCTGTGCGCCGGACATGTCCGACAAGTCCGTTGGCGGCACGCAGATCCCCGCGGCCACGGGCACACCGGCGGCGTGCAGCACCGCGCGCGTGCGCCACTTGTCAAGCGTCAAGGAGAGACAGGCGCTGTCGCAACCCGTGCAGGCTTTGCCAAACGCCGCGCAGAGGGCCGGCACATACGGCGCCATGTCGTGCGCGCGCCCCAGGCATTCAACCAGATTGACCACTGTCGTTGCGGCCGTCGCGGCCAGCACGCCCGGCAGATCGCCCAGCGCGCGAACTCCGGCCTGCTCCACCGTGACGCCGCGGGCGCGCAACGCCGCCGCCACCGCCGCCACTTGCTCCAGCACTTCCGCGTCGCTCTCGGGGCACACGGCGCCGCTGGTGGCCGCGCCCGGCTCGTTGTGCAGAATCAGGATCATGCGGAATGGAGCGCGGCCCAGACCCGCTCGGGCGTCAGCGGCAATTCATATTGTGAAATGGACAGCGCATTGCAGACCGCATTGGCGATGGCCGGCGCGACACCCATCAGCGGCTGCTCGCCAAAGCCTTTTGCGCCAAACGGCCCGTCGGGAAACGGATGCTCGACAATCAGCGGCACCAGCTCCGGCATGTCGCAGGCGGTCGGAATGATATACGTCGAAAAGTGGGGATTGCGAATGACCCCGTTCGCCTGCACGATTTCCTCGGTCAAGGCATACCCAATGCCCTGCAACGTGCCGCCTTCAATCTGGCCTTCCACGCCGGCCGGGCTGATCGCCTTGCCGACATCATGCGCGGCCGTGACGCGCAGCACGGTCGTCGCGCCGGTACGCTCGTCCACCAGCACCTCGGCAATATTGGTCGCGAACGAAAAGACCACATAGGTGTCGCCTTGGCCGGTCTGCCAATCGTACTTGAGCGGGCGCGGATGATGCCAGCCCTGTGCGCTCAAGGACACGCGCCGCACGGCACATTCATGCAGCAATTGCGCAAACGACAGCGCGGCAGGCGCGCCATCGGCAAAGATCTGCCCGTGGTGCAGGCTGATCTGCAGCGGCGCCCGGCCCAGCACCTCGGCCGCCACCGCGTTCAGGCGCTCGCGCAATTGCCCGGCCGCATGCAGCAAGGCATTGCCCGACATGGTCGTCGCCCGCGAGGCAACCGTCGGGCCGGAATCCGGCACGCGGGTCGTGTCGGTCGGCAACATTTCCACGCTTGCAAACGGCACGCCCAGCGCCTCGGCCACGATTTGGGCCAGCACCGTTTTCATGCCTTGGCCAATCTCGGTCGTGCCCACCGCAAAGACAACACTGCCGTCATGATTGATCTGGATCGTGGCGCCGGTGCGCGCCAGGTATTCGCCGCCGACGCCCAACCCGACCCCGTAATAAATAGTGGACAGGCCGCGGCCGTATTTCAGGTGCGGCGCGTTCGCGGGTGGCGGTGCCAGGGGATGCTCGCGCACATAAGCCAGTGCGGTGTCGAGCGTGTCCGTCGCGCCGACACTGGCGTGCAAGGTCTGGCCGGTGATCGTCGCATCGCCGGCGCGCAGCAGATTGCGCCGGCGCAGCTCGACCGGATCAAGCTTGAGCTGCCGCGCCAGTTCGTCCATCTGGCGCTCGGCCGCAAACAGCACCTGCGGCGAGCCAAAGCCGCGAAACGCGCCGGCCGGCACATGATTCGTTGCCACGGCATAGCCGTCCACACGCACATTCGGGCAGCGATACGGCCCGGCCGCATGCACCACGCCGCGGAACAACACGATCGGGCTGAGGGTCGCATACGCGCCGCCATCCACCAGATACTCGATTTCAACCGCGCGCAGCAGGCCGTCGCGATCCGCGCCATATTTCGAGCGGATGACGGCCGCATGCCGCTTGCTGGTGCAGATGATGTCCTCGTCGCGCTCGTAAATCAGGCGGACGGGGCGGCGCGTCCGCCACGCCAGCAGTGCGGCGTGCGCCGCCGGCAGCGACGGCACATCTTCCTTGCCGCCAAACGCGCCGCCGGTGCTGGTCTGGGTGATCTGCGTCGCGCCCAGCGTGCTGCCCAGCACGGCCGCCACGCCATCGCGCACGTAAAACGGGCATTGCATGCTACCGTATAGTTGCATCACGCCGCCGGGCTGCGGCACGGCCAGCATGCCCTGCGTTTCCAGATAGGCGTGCTCCTGCGGCGGGGTGCGGTAGGTGTGCGCGACGACCGCGGCGCAGTGCGCAAAGGCGGCCGCCGGGTCGCCGCGCGTTATATGCAATTCTTTGAATATATTGTTTTCTTTATATAGTTGCGGGGCGCCGGGCTGCCGCGCCGCCGCCATGTCGAACAGCGCCGGCAACTCCTCGTACTGCACCACCACGGCCGCCGCCGCCGCGCGCGCCTGCGCCAGCGTCGCGGCCGCCACCAGCGCCAGCGCCTCGCCGACATAGCGCACACATCCGTC
>JAPLST010000216.1:0-3807 GCA_026398485.1 bacterium | reverse complement strand
GTCGTCAAAGACCAGCGGAATGACATTCCGCCCGGGAATGTCGCGCGCGGTCAGCACGGCTGCCACGCCCGGCAGCGCGCGCGCCGCCGCGACGTCCAGGGCCAGCACGCGCGCATGTGCCCGCGTGCTGCGCACCACCGCGGCGTGCAACATGCGCGGCAGGCTCAGGTCGCCGACGTACTGCTCGCGCCCGCAGACTTTGTCCGCGGCATCCGGCCGCGCCGGCGAATGGCCGACAATGTCAAAGGTAGTCTTCATGTTATTTTGTCCGATGGATCGGACGGATCGGACGGATCCGACGGATTTGTCGGTTCCGCCAGCCGCGCCAGCGCGCGTTGCAGCAGTTCGCCGCACATCGCGCGCCGGTACGGCTCGTTGGAGCGAATGTCCGTGATCGGCCGCGCCGCCGCGCAGACCACTTCTGCCGCTGCCTGCATGACGGCCGCACTCAAGCGCTGTCCGCGCAACACCGCTTCCGCCTCCGGCACCCGCAGCACGGTCGGCGCGACCGCGCCCAAGGTGATGCGGCTGTCCTGCACGATGCCGTCCGCCCGCAACACCCGCACGGCCACCGACACTTTTGAGATTGCCAGCGCCGCGCGCTGCCCCAGGCGCACAAACGCGCCGCGCCAGCCTGCGCGCACCGGCACCCAGATCGCGACAATCAGCTCGTCGTGCGCCAACACCGTCTTGCCGGGCGCACAGCAGAACTGCGCGACTGCCACGCGCCGCGTGCTCTGCGTCCCGCGCAACTCCAGTTCGGCATCCAGCACAATCAACGCCGGCAACGAGTCACCCGCCGGCGACGCATTCGCCACGTTGCCGCCCAGCGTGCCGCGATTGCGAATCTGCGGCGAACCCACTTCGCGGGCCGCCTCGACCAGCACGTCGGCATGCCGTGCCGTCAGCGCGGCGCGCTCAATCTCCGTCCAGGTGCTCAATGCCCCGAGCCGCAGCCAGCCATCCACTTCGGTCATCCCGTGCAGTTCCGCCAGCCGGCTGATCTCCACCAGCGGCGGCCAGATGAGTTGGTCTTTCAGGCGCACCACGACATCCGTCCCGCCCGCCAGGACGCGCGCGTCCGGCAGCGCCTGCAAGAGCGCGCTGGCCTCGGCACAGGTGCGCGGTGTTTCGATGCGGCACGTGTTCACAGCAAGTCTTCGATGGCGCGGTCGCGGTCGCGCAATTGTTGCTGCTGCTCGTCAGTGCCCTGGCGCTGCCGCAGCGACTCATCATACAACGCGTGTTTGTACAGCACGGTCACGATGTAAGTACGGTCGTGCTTGTCATCCCACTGCGTGCGAAACGCCAGCGAAATTGTTTCGTTGATTTTCATCACATGCTGCGGCAGCGCCTGCTGCTCGCTCAAAGGCTGCGCGGTTGCCGACGGACAGGTCGTGTCGTAATTTTGCTTGAAGCCGTACTTCTTTTCCAAGGCGGCGACAATCTTGTCGCGCGCGAACAAATCCGTCTTGTAAAAGGTTGTTTCAATGCCGACGACGCGATCGAGGCACGCGCCAAAGGTGCCGAAATACAACGTCAACGTGCTGCGCACATGCGCGTCATCGGGATAGGCGACAAACAAACTTGGCAGCGCGGTGCTGTCGCGCGGGATGCGCATGCTGCCGAGTTTGCGCGCAACCTCGTTCTTGGTCATGCCAAACGTCACGCCTTTGATGCTGACCGGCGTGATATCGCCCCAGGTGTCTTCCAGTGATGGCGCGGCCGGCTGATTCGTCGCGACGGCCACGCCGGGAACTTCCACCCAGATCGTCGTCGGCCCGGCCACGGCCAGACTTGCGCCCAGCATTACAACGGCACTCATTTGAAACCGCGTCATAGTCATGTCTCCCTGCCTGATTGTGATTCACGCGCCCGCGCCACCTGGATTATTTGCGCCACGATGCTGACGGCAATTTCCTCGGGGGTCTCGGCGTTGATGGCCAGCCCGATCGGTGCCTGCACGCGCGCCAGCGCATCCGGCGCCACGCCTTCGGCGGCCAGTTGTGCAAAAATCTGTTCGCGCTTGCGGACGCTGGACATCATGCCTAGATAGACGTTCGTCGTGGCTAAAATATTCCGCAACACCAGCGCATCGGCCTTGTGGGCATGCGTCATGATGGCCACATACGCATCCGGCTGCGGCTGCAATTCGCGTGTGCTCTGCGCATACGGCGCGGCACACAAGGTCTGGGCCAGCGGCAACCGTTCGCGCGTCACCAGTTCGGGCCGGTCGTCAAAGACATGCACGCAGAAACCGGCCGCCGCCGCGGCCTGGGTCAGTGCCACGCCGCAGTGTCCCGCGCCAAAAATGTACAGGTTGCGCCGGTGCCCGAGCGGCGTGAGGAACACGCGCATCTGCCCGCCGCAGATCATGCCGTGCTCGGCCGGCGTGGCGGCGTTCAAATTGAACAATTCCAGGTGCGGCGTGCCGTCCGCCAGCACTTGCCGCGCCGCATTGATCATATCCGACTCGATCAAGCCGCCGCCGACCGTGCCGCTGCTGCGCCCGTCGGCGTACACCAGCATGTGCGCGCCCGCTTTGCGCGGCGTCGAGCCGCTGGTCTCGACCACCGTCGCCAGACAGACACGCGTGCCTCCACGCATGGCATCCGCCAATTCGCCAAATAAGGCAATGTCGTTCATGCGTTGCCGGCCTGGGCGGTGCGGCGCACGGCCGCAATGATTTTCCGGTAGCCGGTGCAGCGGCACAAATTGCCGGCCAGCCCGCGCTTGATCTCGTCGTCCGTCGGTTGCGGCTGCCCGGCCAGCAATGCGTGGGCCGCCAGCACCATGCCTGGAATGCAGAAGCCGCATTGCACCGCGCCTTCGTCCACAAAGGCCTGCTGGATCGGCGCCAATTGCCCCGCGTGCTCGAGCCCTTCAATCGTGACAATCTCGTGACCGTCGGCCTGACACGCCAGTAGCAGGCACGCGTTCGCCACGCGCCCGTCGAGCAAAATCGTGCATGCGCCGCATTCGCCTTTGCCGCAGCCCTCCTTGGTGCCGGTCAAGCCGCACTCGTCGCGCAGCAGATCAAGCACACGCTTGCTGCCGGGCGTCTCGAGCGCGACTGCCGTGCCATTCAATGTGAAGCGGATCATCATGTTGCTTGTGTCCTAAGTGTTGTGGTGGCACGCGCGGCGCGTGTGCGCGCCAACCAGCATTGCTTAGATTATACCCGTGCCGCACCGGCGCGTCAAGCACACGCATGGCCACGCCGCGGCGTGGATTCAGCCGCTGCCCCATCCCGCCCATCATCCAACCTTCCATTCATCCAGCTGCATCTGTTTGACGCGCGGATGTTATGACGCTACAATAACAACAACGAGCTTCTTGGGGCCTCATGCAGAATGTGTTGTTGTTGCGGGCGTTCTTGGCCGTCCTGCTGGGCGTGCTGGCCGCGCCGCTATGGGCGCCGCCGGGGTGCCAGCCATATCTGTACGCGTGCATTGCGGGATTTCTGGCCTTGGCGCTGGCGTGTTTGTTATGGCATGCGCGGCGCGCGAGCATGGCGCGGCTGCCCGAAACATTGCTGCTGGGCGCGTGTGTCCTGATTGGTGTGCTCGTCAGCAGCGCGCCGGTGCGGACGCAGACGTATCCGGAGCGCTGCGAGGTCGCGCTGACCGCCCGGATTGCCGACCCGGTCGAGTGGCAATCCAGTTTCAGCATGACGCAGCAACCAGCCCGGCTGTATGCGGCGTTCATGGCGGATGTCATCCGCGTGGCGTGGGCCGGCGCCACGGTGACAGATTCGGACGAGCGGGTGCGGATGGTGCTGGAGAGCGATGCGCCGCTGGCGCTGGC
>JAPLST010000411.1 GCA_026398485.1 bacterium | reverse complement strand
GAGTGCGAGCACGGCGTCGGTTGCGCCGGCGGGTGGCACAAAGATGCTGAATTGCTGGGTGGGATAGTTTTCGTGCCAAGCTTTCAGCGTTGCCATTTCTTCCTGTACGTCATCAAACGCAAATCTGCCATTTGCATCGCACACAATGGTTGTCGTGGCATTGGCGAGCAGGGCGACGCCGGCATAGCTGATTGGCGCCTTGGTTGTCGCATCCAGCACAGTTCCACGCAGGCTGCGCGCCGGCTTCGATGTCAGCACAGTGGCAACAAGTGCTGTGTCGCTCGGAGTAGATGCAAGGACAACAGTGGCTGCAGGCATCGGTGACGGCGGTGGCACTGGCGGGGTGGCCAGCTCGGTTGGCGCATTGGTTTGTGCGGATGCGACGGGTTCTGGTATCGTGCGTGGGCGGCAACCACGCAGACACAGCACGGCCATGGCCAGCACAACGACAACCGCAAGCACATACATCAACAAACGCATCCGTCACCTCCTGAAGCAGTTAATCTGAGCTCCCCACCGGTCCACGCCGTTGGCGGGATCGGTGGAAGCAGAGATTGAGAAGAAGTCCGGCGCGAGGCCTTTTTCTCAATCTTATTCACCCACGACGCAAGGTCGTGGGTGTCTGGCAGAAAAGATGATGAATATCCAATATCCAACACTCAATATCCAAATGCGAAGTATCTGCGCAGAACTTCATCATTGGTTATTCCTTGTTGGATATTGGATATTCGCATTTCCTGAATCACCTTAGCGGCGCGGTCGTGGGGGTTTCCTGCGCAGTTTCATTCATGAGCGCGGGCCGGTGCGGGCCGTGCCGTTGGTGTAGAACGGCAGCGGCACCACACGCGCATCGAGGCGCGCGCGGCCCGTGTCGATCTGCAGCGCCGTGCCGACCTGCACATGCTCTTTGGGAACATAGCCCAAGGCGACCGCCGTGCCGACACTCGGTGCAAACGATCCACTGGTGACCACGCCGATCTTTTTGTCGCCACACACGATTGTCTGCGCGGCACGCGCGCTTTGCCGACTGGTCAGTTGCAGGCCGACAAGCTGCTCGCGCGGGCCTGTCTGTGCGTCCGCGGCAACCGCCGGCTGGCCAATAAAATCTTTTTTCAGATCAATGGCGAAGCTCATGCCGGCGCCAGCCGGCGTGCGCGTGGCGCACAATTCGTGGCCGTACAATGGCAGGCCAATCTCCAGTCGCAGCGTGTCGCGCGCACCCAGCCCGGCCGGTTTCACGCGCGGATCATCGAGCAAGGCGCGCCATAGCATCAGCGTCTGCTCAACCGGCAGATACACTTCAAAACCATATTCGCCGGTGTAGCCGGTGCGACTGACCAGCGCGGGCACGCCGCAGACGGTGGTCTGCATGAAACCGAAATATTTCAACGTGCGCAAATCGCCGGCGGTCAGCGGCTGCAAGACTTCGCCGGCCAGCGGCCCTTGCAGATCGAGCTTGCCCGTCTCGTCCGATTCGTCGTCAAAGGTCACGCCGGCAGGCAGATGCGCGGCGATCCAGGCGCGATCACCCGGCAGCGTGCCGGCATTGACCACAATCATGAATTCATCTTCGCTGATGCGGTAGGTAATCAAATCATCGAGCACGCCGCCTGTTTCATTGAGGAGAAAGCCATAGCGGCAGCGGCCGGGCGCAAGCGACGCGATCGGGCACGTGATCAGCCGGTCGAGCGCCTGTGCCGCCGCCGTGCCGCACACACGGAATTCACCCATGTGGCACGTGTCGAACAATGACGCCGCCGTGCGCGTGTGCACATGTTCCTCGATGATGCCGGTGTATTGGATCGGCATGTCCCAGCCGCCAAACGGGGCGATGCGCGCCTGCAGTGCGCTGTGTTCAGAGTAGAGTGGTGTTCTGAGATTGGGTTCAGCGTTCATAATTCAGCGTTGATAGTTGATCTTTCATCGTTCTGCGTTCATCGTTCATCGTTCATCGTTCATCGTTCATCGTTCATCGTTCATCGTTCATCTCATCGTTCATCGTTCATCGTTCATCGTTCATCGTTCATCGTTCATCGTTCATCGTTCATCGTTCATCGTGTCTCTGCCGCTGTGGCTGCAAACCGAAAACTGAAAATCCACGCCGTTGGCGGGACTCCAAGCAGCTGCAAACCGAAAACCATCTGCAATGGCTCAGCGTACTTTCGGCACATACAGCACATCGCCGATCTGGAGCGTGTCCTTCGTGGTCTTGTTGAGCTGCATCAGAATGGCGACGGAAATCTTGTAGGTGCGCGCGATGCGACTGTAGGTATCGCCGGCGGCGACGGTGTAGGTGGTGATATCCGGCGCGGTGGCGACATTATCGAGATTGCGCGGCAGAAGCAATAGCGTGCCGCTGCGCACCATTGCCATGGGCGTCAATCCGTTGACGCGGGCCAAGGCACCAATTTCAACTTGGGCGCGCGCGGCGACACTCGTCAAAACGCAATCCGTGCGGCACCGGTAAAAAAGGCCCGCACCGCCGGTGTCCTTAGTTTCCGCGACCTGCGCCGGGGCATTGCTGGCGGCAGCCCCGTCAACGGTGACATCCACCGTGTCGGCCAGGACAATGCCGGCCGGGTTTTGGACTGTGCGTTGCGGCGCGCCATACTCCATCATGGCCGGCGGGTCGAGCATCGGCTCGGGTGGCTCGCTCGGCATGGCGGTCATCCGCTCAATGCCATCGTCACATGCCGCCAGCAAGAGGCAGCCGCAGAGCATCGTGCAATAGGTCGTTATGCGCATGTCCCTATTGTACCGGAATTGGCTGCATTCTTCAAGCGCAGTAAATTCGTTGCCAAGCCAACAAATTTAGGGTTGGAAGGATGGAAGAGTGGAAGAATGGATGGATGGATGGATGGCATACAGCAGCCGGCGGCAGCAAAATCCCCCGGCCGCGCGGCGCGGCCACCACCTTTAGGAAAGTGGGATTGCGGCAGTTTGACACCGCGTGCGTTGCGTATCACGCCTTGCACAAGAGCATTGGCTCAAGGCACTGTCGCCCTTACGCTAACGCGCATGGAGAAGGTCCCCGTGATGAAATGTGCTGGCTTGACAACGAATATTGTCCTACAACCGAAAACCGAAAACTGAAAACTGAAAACTGCTGGCCGAGTTATTCACGTCTCTTCCGGCCATTCCTGAATATAGGCCGTGTTCAGACCGAGTGCATCAAAGCATTCAAGCGCCGCTTCATATTCTTCCCAGGTGATGGGGCGCGCCAGCGCCGGAAAGTTGCGCGCGCGATGAGCTGGGAAATACTGGCGCATCAAGCTGACGGCCGTGTCGCATCCGAGTTCATCGGCGATGAAACGCAGCACGGTGGGTGTGCCGGCCAGATTGCCCGGCAGGATCAGATGGCGGATCAGCAGGCCGCGCGTGGCGAGCTGGTGCGCGTCGAGCTGCAACTGCCCGACTTGGCGCAGCATTTCCTTGAGCGCCGCGCGGTTGACGTCGGGATAATCCGGTGCACCGGAGTACAAGCGGGCCGGCGCGGTCTCGGCATATTTCGCGTCTGGCAAATAAATATCCACGATGCCGTCCAAGAGCCGCAACACAGCGAGCGATTCATAGCCGCTGCAATTGTACACCAGCGGAATGGTCAAGCCTTGGGCGCGGGCGATGGCCAGCGCTTCGACGGCCTGCGGCAGTTGTGGCGTGGGTGTCACCCAATTGATATTGTGCGCGCCGCGGGTCTGCAATTGCAGCATGCGCGCGGCCAGTTCGGCGGGCGTGACGACCTCGCCCTGCAAACTTTGGCTGAACGCGTAATTCTGGCAAAAGACACAGCGCAGATTGCAGCCGGTGAAGAAGACCGTGCCGGAGCCGCGCGTGCCGGTGATGGGCGGTTCCTCGCCTTGGTGCAGATTGCAGCAGAAGACGCGCAGCTCGTTGGTCAGGCCGCAGACGCCGCGTGCGCCGGCCGCGCGCGCGCTGTCGCAGTTGCGCGGGCAGAGGCGGCAGGGCGACTGCAGGGCGCGCAGCGC
>JAPLST010000463.1:5732-25124 GCA_026398485.1 bacterium | reverse complement strand
CTTCGTTGTATCATTCACAAACCAAAAAAACAACCATGGCACCACGCACCGCTCCTGCTATCACGTTACCCAGTTATGCCGGCTTGAAACACAAAGTCGCCAACCTTGCCTTGGCGGATTTTGGCCGCAAGGAAATGACGATTGCGGAAAAGGAAATGCCCGGCTTGATGGCCGTCCGCGACAAATACGCCAAACAGCAACCACTCAAGGGCGTGCGCATCACCGGCTCCTTGCACATGACCATTCAAACGGCGGTGTTGATCGAGACCTTGCAGGCGCTCGGCGCACAGGTGCGCTGGGCCTCGTGCAATATATTCTCGACCCAGGATCATGCCGCCGCCGCGATCGCCAAGGATGGCATTCCGGTTTTTGCCTGGAAGGGCGAGTCGCTCGAAGAATACTGGGAATGCACCCTGCAAGCCCTGAATTTCCCGGGTGACCAAGGGCCGCAGCAAATCGTGGATGACGGCGGCGACGCCACCCTGCTGATTCATCGCGGCTTCGAGGCCGAAATCAAGGCCGCCATTCTGGATGCGCCAACCGACAACAAAGAGCTGCGCGTCGTCAATGCCATCCTCAAACGCCAGTTAAAGAAAGACAAAACCTACTGGCATCGCATGGTCAAGGAACTGCGCGGCGTCTCCGAAGAGACGACCACCGGCTGCCATCGCCTCTATCAAATGTTGCGCGAGGGCAAACTGCTGTTTCCCGCCATCAATGTCAATGACAGCGTCACCAAGTCGAAGTTCGACAACTTGTACGGCTGCCGCGAGTCGTTGATTGACAGCCTGCGGCGCGCCACCGACGTCATGATCAGCGGCAAGACCGCCGTCGTCTGCGGCTACGGCGATGTCGGCAAAGGCTGCGCCCAATCGCTGCGCGGCGCCGGCGCGCGCGTGCTCGTCACCGAAATCGACCCGATCTGCGCGCTGCAGGCCGCCATGGAAGGCTATGAAGTGACCACCGTCGAAGACGCGCTCAAAGAAGCCCACATCTTCGTCACTGCCACCGGCAACGTGGATGTCATCCGGGTCGAGCACATGGCCAAGATGCGCGACCAGGCAATTGTCTGCAACATCGGCCACTTCGACAGTGAAATCCAAGTGGATGCCCTGGCGGCCGTGCCCGGCATAAAGAAAGTGCCGATCAAGCCGCAAGTGGACATGTATGTCTTCCGCGACGGCCACGCGATTTTCATGCTGGCCGAGGGCCGCTTGGTCAATCTTGGCTGCGCCATGGGGCATCCCTCGTTTGTCATGTCGAACTCGTTCAGCAACCAGGTGCTGGCGCAAATCTCCCTGGCGCGCGCGAAGCATCCCGTCGGCGTGACGGTTCTGCCGAAAGATCTCGACGAGGAAGTCGCCCGCTTGCATCTTAAGAAAATCGGCGTCAAACTGACCAAACTGACCAAGCAGCAGGCCGCCTACATCAGCGTGGCCGAGGCCGGCCCGTACAAGGCCGAGCACTATCGCTACTGAAATTTGTTCGCGGCGAACAAATTCATAAAAATGCGGCGGCGATCCCGCCAGCGGTGCATGCGCGTCAATGCAGGGATGCACAAGTAACTGCGTATCTGAGGTAGGGCAGGCTACCAAGCCTGCCAATGCTGAACGTTTTGGCATTTCAACTGGGCTTGCAATGACGTGAAGTGCCGTGCTGAGGAACGTAGAAGGCAGGCTGGGTAGCCTGCCCTACCCGGATGGATCATCCCTTGGGACGGACTCGGAAACATGGGCGGGACTATTCATAGTGGACACCGCGGGTGTCTTGGAATAACAGAAGTACTATTCAAAGAACTGGAAGTTGATACCTGAACGCTGAGCACACGCCATTGATCACCGACCTGACCAACGCCATTGGCACGCTGCGCCTCGATCAACTTCTGGCGCAACGCGCACAGGAGTGCCCAGCCCAGCCTTTCGTTCATGCCGCCGATGCAACCCTGACGTACGCCCGCGTTGACGAACTGGTTACTGTGGCGGCCGATGCGTTGCGCGCCCGCGCTTGCGACGGCCGCTTCGTCGGGCTGTGCGCGCCGAATTGCCTCGAGTTTGTCGTCGGCTATTTTGCGATTCTGCGCGCCGGCGGCATGGTCGTGCCGATCAATCCCAAACTTGGCGCGGATGAAATTGCCTACATTGCCGGTGACGCCCACCTGCATTCGATTCTGCATCCGCCGGCGCTTGCGTTGCTGGACACTGCCGCATCGGCACTCGTGACCGTTGCGCCGCTCGCTCTGCACATCACGCCAGTCCCAACTGCGCTACAAGGCTGCGCCCCAACGTTTCCGCGCGATCTGGCCGGCATCGCCGTCTGCATTTACACCTCCGGCACGACCGGCCGGCCGAAAGGCGCGCTGCTGACGCATGCCGCACTGCTGCACAATGCGCGCATTTGCGCGCTGGGCCTGCACTCGCAGACCGGCGCCGAGTGTTTCGTCACCGTCCTGCCGCTGTTCCATGCCTTTGCCGCGTCGGCCTGCATGCTGCACGCCCTGTGGTGCGCCGCGCGCATCCTGCTGATTGAGCAGTTCCAGTCACAGGATGTGCTGCGCCAGATGGCGCGCGTCAACGCCACCGCTTTTCTCGGCGTGCCGGCCATGTACGCCGTCTTTGCCCAGCTCGACGCGCCGCCGCTCATCCCTTCATGGCGCTTGTGCATTGCCGGTGGCGCGCCGTTGCCCGCGCCGGTGTTCGAGGCCTTCACGGCCAAATTCAAGATGCCGATTTACGAGGGCGATGGCCCGACCGAATGCGGGCCGGCCACGTCGATAAATCCGCTGGGCGGCGCCATCAAAATCGGCACGATCGGCTTGCCATTGCCCGGCGTCGCAATGCGCATTGTGGACGATGCCTTGCAGGATGTGCCGGACGGCGTCGCCGGTGAGATTGCCGTCCGCAGTCCCTCGAATTTTACGGGCTATCTGAACCAGCCCGAGGAAACCGCGCACACCTTGGTCAATGGCTGGGTGCGCACCGGTGACATTGGCACGCGCGACGATGACGGTTATTTTTCAATTATTGACCGCAAGAAAGACATGCTGATCGTTGGCGGCCTGAATGTCTACTCGTGCGAAGTCGAGGAGTACGTCCGGCGGCATGCGGCGGTGCAGGAGGTTGCCGTGATCGGCGTGCCGGACGACTTGCGCGGTGAGGCACCGGTCGCGTTTGTCGTGCCGCGCGCCGGCATGACGCTGTCGCTGGCGGAGCTGAAACGTTTTTCCCGCGGCACATGCACCTCTGCGAGTCGCTGCCGCGCAATGCCACCGGCAAGATTCTCAAGACCGCCCTGCGCGCGTCACTGCGCTGACGTTCGTTGCAGATTCGCGGCACGGAGGCCGCTCCCATCCGCGCCGATGGCGGGACTGGCAAAGCCAGCTACAGAGGTGCGCCGGTGTGCTGCAAGAAAGTGGGAGCCGGTTCCATCCGGCGATTGCTGCCTATGTTTTCCAATCTTTCCTCCCACCGACATAAGGTCGGTGAAGAGGCAAACAATTAGAGACTCCCGCGACCTTGCGTCGTGTGAGTAAGGTTGAGGGAAAAACGCGCGCCGATATTTTCTGCATTCCCCCTTTCGTAAAGGGGGTGCCGCGCGCGTTGCGCGGCGGGGGATTTCGTTGCCGCTGCCGTCTTCCTTTTCTGCAAAATCCCTCCCCCACTATGCGGGGTACCCTTTAGAAAAGGGAGAATGCAGAGACCCCACGATCCCGCCACCGGCGGCACGTCAACGTAGCAAGCACATCTGTCGTAGAAGCGGCTTCCAGCCGCTTATCTCAGCAACGCGGCAAGATGCCGCGTCTACGTGCGGCGCTGGTCGAAGAAGCGGCTTCCAGCCGCATAAATTGGCGCGTAGGCGCCACCGGCGGCGATCGGTGGGGAGCAACTACACAAATAATTCTTTCGCCGCGAAAGAATTAATTCTCCGGCACGCGCGTGTTGACCTTGCGTGCCTCATTCGTCGCTGTTACTTCGCCGCGCGCGCGGCTCAGCGCCAGTTCAATGCCCGCCTGCAGGCCCTTCTCCGGATCGCCTTTCCACACCAAGATACCGGCGTGATCAATCACGAAAGCATAGCTTTCCTTAGCTTTCCTTGTCAACAAAATACTGACTGCGCGAGGGTGAGCCCGTTCCCACGGGAAACTTGATTTTGTGCCGGGTGACAAAGCGATTGACCTCGCCGCGCGCGCGATCCTGATCGGTCAACGCCACAAACGTCACGCCTTTTTTGGCAAATTGTTGGTGCATGCGGGTCAGTTCAAAGACGGCGCGCACGCTGCGCTCGTCCGTCGTCGAAAAAAAGCAGACCACCACCACCTTGCCGCGCTGCTGCATCAGCGACATCGGCCCGCTGCAGTTGATCCACTCGGCCGCGCTGAACTCCGGCGCGGCATGACCAACGGTCAGCTGCTGCGCCGCAACGCACACGCCCGCACACACTACCAGCAACATTACCACCATCGCTTTCATATCGTGCCTTATCTTGCAGGTTATTCAAGTTAGACGCGTTTAGCGCAGTGCGGATTCAATCGCCGCATCGAGCCCTTTCATCGGGTGGCCTTGCCAGGCAATCGTCCCGTCGCGCGCAATCACGAACGCCGTCGGAATGCCCTGCACGCCGTAATCGCTGCCCGAGGTGCTGCCCGTGCCGACAGGATAGTCCATCTTCATCTCGCGCACAAACGCGCCGACCTTGGCGGCGGCATCGTCCTCGTCGGTCAAGCCGATGATCACGACCCCTTGGTCCTTGAACCGTTTATTGAGTTCGATCAAATGTGGAATCGAGGCCCGGCAGGGCGGGCACCATGTTGCCCAGTGTTCGACCACCACCACCTTGCCGCGCAAGCCGGCCAGCGTCAATGGCGCCGCCGTGTTGTACCACTTCACCGCATTGATTTCCTGCGCCGGTGCAGTCATGGCCGGCGCCGCCGCCGGCGTGCCGGCGGCGTTGTCATTCGCCGTCTCAAGGCAGCCAGTCAAGGCCAGACTACCCAATAACAATAATAGTATCCGTTGCATACCGTTCCTTGTTGTTTGTCAATGTTAGAGTGGCTGCGGCGCCGGTTTGGCCGGTGGTGCGGCGGGCGGTGGCGGCGGCGTTGACACGCGCTTCTTGGACGGTGCCGCCTTGCGCTCGTCTTTGGCGGCCAGCGCGGCTTCCAGCGCTTTATCCAATCCGTCCATGGGATGGCCGCTCCACAGAATGGTGCCGTCTTTGCCGACCACGAACGCCGTTGGAATTCCCTCGACCCCATACTTCTTGCCCGCATCGCTCGCTGTGCCGATAATGTAATCAATCTTCATCTCTTTGACAAATTTCGCGATGTTGGCTTTCTTATAATCTTCGTTGGTCAAGCCGATGAACACCACGCCTTTGTCTTTGTACTGTGCGTTGAGTTCGATTAAATGCGGAATGGACTTGCGGCACGGCGGGCACCATGTCGCCCAGAATTCAACGACCACGATCTTGTCAGCCAAGTCTTTGAGTGTGACGTTGCCGGGCGTGTTCAGCCATTTGCGCGCGCCAATTTCAGGCGCTTTGTCGCCTGTGCCCAACGCCATAGCCAAGCCGCTCCCCAACAGCAGCACCGCCAGGACTGTCAAAACCAGTGTTTTCATTGTTGAACCTTTAGTGTGATATGTTACGTGCGTGAACAGCATTCAACTAGTCTACTAAAATCGTCTGGTTTTGTAAAGCCGGCCGGCCGCCAACCTCTGATTTACCTCCGGGTTTGCCCTGTAAACTGATCGCTCCCCTGAGATTCCAATATGGGGAAAGTCGTCCATCGTGGCAAACAATCACGTCGTGGGCTGAACAGCACAACACCACCGTCTTCCTAATCGCGGAATTTCAGTCATTCCTGCACTCTGGTTGACATTCTTCCCCGGATTTCATATCATAGCCCAGTTCTTTACCAGCTTTCTGGTCTGTATGTTCGGCATGGCGTGCTCACCGTGGACATTGCGGTGGCCACACGTGGTATATATGCCACGCCGAATCTCGATGAAGCACCAGAAAACACTTGCGGTTCGCCGAAGTAGCTCAGCTGGTAGAGCAGCGGTTTTGTAAACCGCAGGTCATCGGTTCAAATCCGAGCTTCGGCTCCAGGTCTTTACCAGACGCACCCTTTTTTGCGGGGAGGTGGCAGAGCGGGCAAAGGCACCAGACTGTAAATCTGGCGTCTACGACTACGGAGGTTCGAATCCTCCCCTCCCCACCATATTTCGCGCGCACACAGGGTGCGCGGCGAACACGACGCGTGGCGATTTAGGCAACTTGCTCCACGTAAAACATGTGCTAAACAGTAATGACGGATACTTCCCCTGACACGCGTCCCGAGTGGGACGACCCCAGCACGGCGGCGCGGCGCGCGCCGGGTGCCCGCCTTGTGGCGCGGCGTCAGACGGCCATCTTTGCGGACGGCTTGACCCTCGTCTCGGGCGAGCGCATCGCCCCGCTGCAGATTGCCTATGAAACCTTCGGCACGCTCTCACCAAAGGGCGACAATGCGATCCTGATCGTGCATGCCCTGACCGGCGACAGTCATTGCGCCGGTGTTTTTGACGCGGATGCGCGCAGTGAAAAAGCGGGCTGGTGGGATCCGCTGATCGGGCCCGGCAAGGCCTTTGACACCAACAAATATTTCATTGTATGCTCGAACAATCTGGGCGGCTGCCAGGGCACCAGCGGGCCGCACAGCATCAATCCGGCGACCGGCGCGCGCTATGGCATGCGCTTCCCGATCATCACCATGCGCGACATTGTGCATGCCCAAAAAAAGTTGCTGGAAGAGCTGGGCATCCGCCATTTGCTGTGCGTTTCGGGCGGTTCGATGGGCGGCATGAACGCGCTTGAGTGGGCGGCCGCGTTTCCTGAATGGACGAGCAGCATCATTCCTGTTTCGACGAGCGGGCGTTTGTCGCCGCAGGGGCTGGCGTTTTCGTTTGTCGAGCGTCAGGCGATCATGCGCGACCCACAATGGCACGGGGGCGATTATGATCCGGGTGAGCCGCCCAGCCACGGCCTGGCCGTGGCGCGCATGATTGCGCACATCACCTATCTGTCGTCGGAGTCGATGACGGCGAAATTCGGGCGGCGCCTGAAAGGCAGCGCCAAAGACCCGTTCGGCGACCAGTTCGAAGTGGAGAGTTATCTCAATTATCAAGGCGAGCGCTTTGTCGAGCGCTTTGATGCCAACAGTTATATTTATCTGACCAAGGCGATGGATTACTACGACATTGCCGAGGAGCACGCGACGTTGGAAGAGGGCGCGGCGCGCATCCGCTGCAAGGCGCTGTTCATCTCTTTCCGGTCGGACTGGCTGTTTACGCCACGCGACACGGCCGAGCTGGTCGAGGCGCTGCGCAAAGTGGGGCGGGATGCCGAGTATCACGAAATCGAGTCGGTGTACGGGCACGACGCGTTTTTGGTGGAGTATCCCAAATACGCTTATTTGCTGGCGCGCTTTCTCGAGCGCATCTATAACTATTATAATTAGCGCAGCGCTCATTATGGCGGTGTGCAGAGACCCCCACGACCTTGCGTCGTGGGTGAATAAGATTGAGTAAAAAGGCGCGCCAGCGTCCTTTTCTCAATCTCTGCTTCCACCGAGGCAAGCTCGGTGGGGAGCAACACCACAAACAAACCGCCGGATCCGGGGGCAGGCGCAATGCGTTATCTCTGTTCCATTATGGTATAATCCTACCAATGTGCCGTGCATATCGCGCGGCCCGAGTTTACGGCAGTGACGCAGCCTTTGCGTACTGCCATCACGACGTAACCACGAAGGAGACCTGCCATGGCTGAATCCACTTTTTTCTGCACGTTGTGCGGCCACAAGATTATTGGCAACGACACCTTTTATGGTTCGACGTTCACCTGCCCGGCGTGCGGTGTGCGCGTGACGATTCCGGCCATGCCGGCGACAGCGGAGACGGGCGCCAGCGAGCCCGCGCCGGCCGCGGCGCCACAAGCGGCGGTGCAAGTCGAGCCGGCCGTGCCGGTGCAGACCCGTGAACTGACCATCCTTGAATTTGCGCCAACCCGCAAGGCGCATCTGGCCGAAATGATCGGCGGCGGCGCCTTGACGCTGGTGGGCGGCGTCACGGTATTGTGGCTGTGGATATCACCGGCGCGGTCAAATTGGTGGATTGTGCTGGCGGCGCCGGCGGTGCTGGCCGGCGTGTATTTGCTGGCGAAATTGTGGATTGACTTGAAGTCCATGCAATATCGGCTGACGAACCAGCGGCTGTTTGTGTTGAAGGGCTTGTTTTCGAAAGAGACGCAGGAGCTGGAGTTGTTCCGGATCAAGGATATTGCCGTGCAACAATCGTTGCTGCAGCGCGTGCTGGGCTATGGCCAGGTGACGATTGTGTCATCGGATGACACGACCCCGGTCGTGACGCTGCGTGGCATTGCCAATCCGATTGGGATCAAGGAATTGGTGCGCGAGAATTACAAAGAGGCGCGCAAGGCGCTAGGCCTGCGTGCGACGGAGTTCATCCAGTCATAAATTGTTTTGCAACGAAACAATTTGGGGTAGCGCGCCACGCGCCCGTCAGACGGGGCGCTGTTCAGGCACGCGCCACGACATGCTTGATGGCATCCTGAATAACCGCCATGCACACATCGAGGTCGGCATGGCTATGCGCGGCGGTGACGGCGGCCCTGAGCCTGGCCGTGCCTTTCGGGACAATGGGATAGGGGATGGCTTGGATATACACATTGTGCATCTGGCAGTAGGTGCCCATGTCCCATGCGCGATAATCTTCGCCGAAGATAATCGGGAAGATGGCGGTCGTGCTGTCCAGGAACGAAAGGCCGGCGCTGGTGAGCCGGGCCGCAAAGTACGCGACGTTGTCGTGCAGGCGGGCCACGCGTTCCGGCTCGTCTTCGATGACATCGAAGGCTGCGAGCGCGGCGGCGGCGGCCGGCGGCGGGAGCGCCGCCGAGTAGATGAACGCCCGCGATTCGTGACTCACATAGCGGCATAACTCGCGCGTCCCGGCAATATAGCCGCCGACGCTCGGGATCGTCTTGCTCAATGTGCCCATCTTGATGTCGATGCAATCTGGCGCGAGGCCGAAATGCTCTTCAATGCCATGCCCGGTTTTGCCAAGCACGCCAATCGAGTGCGCCTCGTCCACCATCAGCCATGCGCCATGCTTGCGGCACAGCCGGCTGACCTCCGGCAGATTGATGATGTCGCCGTCCATGCTGAACACGGCATCCACAACCACGAGTTTCCTGCCGGTGGCTTCCGGGCTGGTGATGCAGCGCTCCAAGTGCTCCATGTCATTGTGGTGAAACCGGACAAACCGCGCTTGCGACAAGCGGCACCCATCGACAATGCTGGCGTGGTCGAGCTTGTCGCAGATGACCGTGTCGTGCCGCCCAACCAGGCAGGCGATGGTCGAGAAATTGGCGAAATAGCCGCTGGAAAAGGTGAGCGCCGCCTCAACCTGCTTGAACGCCGCGATGCGCGCCTCTAGCTGGCGATGCACTTCGAGCGTGCCCGAGAGCAGCCGGACACCGTGGGTGCCTGTGCCATACCGGTCGATAGCCGCCTGCGCGCTCTGGTTGATTCTGGGGTGGCCGTTCAAGCCGAGGTACGAGTAACTGCCCATCATCAGCATCTCGCCGCGCCCGTTGACTTTCACGTGACAGCCCGCACCATACTCTTCAATGGCCTGCAAATAAAAATAATTGGGGTCGTCAATAGGCCAGAGGGTTTTGAGGTTGCGTGTCATGCGTGTGTCAAGTGGCCTGAATAATCGTTATGTTGTGCAAATACATTACTACATTACCGCAGGCCGGGCCCTGCGTTCATTTTCCAAACCGTGTGCGCGCGCTCGGTGCGTCGCCAACTGCCTGCCAAGCCGCGTGACACTCAGGGTGTGACGTGCCACCCATCCGGATCCATAACCACGCGGCGTGGTGATCATGCCCCGTGTTTATATGGCTCCGCCAATTATACCAAAAGGCGCTCCCTGCGTCAAATTCACTGCGGCAGCCATGCTGCCGGTAGCGCGGACCATCCTACGCCGAGCACGGCTCGGCTATGCAAAGCGTGAGCACGGCTCCCGCACTCCACGGTTCGGCTGCGCCGAACGAAGGGATTGTCCGCGCCACGGCTGCGGCGCACTTCCTTATATCGGAATTTCAGAGGGGCGTCAATTTGCCTTGACAATGAGCCGATAAATGGGTATGCTATCAGGCAGTTGTTTAGCAGTGCTGGTTGCGGCTGTTGCGGATTTGAAAGGCGCGGCAGGCCGCGCCTTGCTATGTATGGCATGCATATCCGGCATATATTTCCTGTTGCTGCGGATGACGGCGGCCCGCGTGATCCGTGTTGGCGCGCGCCGCGCGCACTTCCCGGCCGGCTGGTATGTCTACATCGGCTCGGCGCAGCGCGGCGTGCCGCAACGCGTCGCGCGCCATCTGCGGCGCGTGAAGCGGCGGCATTGGCACATTGACTATCTGATGCCGCATGCGCGCTGCGTGGCGGTGCGCGCGCTGCCGGGCGCGCCACGCGCGGACGAAGCGCGGCATGCCGTTGCGTTCTGCGCCGCCGCGGATTTCGTGCCGCTTGCCAAATTCGGCGCCAGCGACTCGACCGCGCCCGCGCACTTGGCTGGTTTCCGCACGCGCCGCCGCGCCACGGCCCTGCCGGCCTGGCAGCGCGCCTCTGTGCTGATGCTTGACGCTTGACCCTAAACCCTGAACCCTGATTGCTGATGAATATCCAATATCGAACACTCAATATCCAAGGGCGAAGTATCTGCGTAGAACTCTGCTTGGAGTCCCGCCAGCGGCGGGATCATCATTGGATATTCCTTGTTGGATATTCGATATTCCGCTGCATTTCTCCCTGAACCCTGTAACTCTGCCCCCGACTCCCATGCGTATTGCAGACATTATTGCCTCACCCGCGGTGAATTACACGACGACCGTCAAAGGCTGGGTGCGCACCCGGCGCGACTCGAAGGGCGGTTTTTCCTTCATTGAAGTGAACGACGGCTCCTGCTTCGAGTCGCTGCAGATTATCGCGCCGGCGGCGCTGCCGAATTACGACAAGGACGTGTTGAAGTTGTACACCGGCGCGAGCGTTGCCGCGACCGGCACGATTGTCGCCTCGCAGGGCGCCGAGCAGGCCCGCGAGCTGCAGGCGGCGGAAGTCATCCTGATTGGCGCAGTCGAGCCGACCGACTATCCGCTGTTCAAGCAGCGCATGTCGCTCGATCACTTGCGCGGCCTTGCGCACCTGCGTCCGCGCACCAACACGTTCGGCGCGCTCACCCGCGTGCGCAACGCGGCCGCCATGGCGATCCATCATTTTTTCCAATCGCGCGGCTTTTTGTGGATCAGCACGCCGATCATCACCGCCTCGGACTGCGAAGGCGCGGGCGAGATGTTCCAGGTAACCACGCTCGATATTGCCAATCCGCCGCGCCTGCCGGACGCGCAGGTCAACTACGCCGAAGATTTTTTCGGCCGCCCGGCCTACCTGACCGTGTCCGGCCAGCTGGCGGTCGAAAATTATGCGTGTGCGCTCGGCAATGTCTACACGTTTGGCCCGACCTTCCGGGCCGAGAATTCGAACACGACGCGCCACCTGTCCGAATTTTGGATGATCGAGCCCGAGCTGGCGTTTGCCGATCTGGACGATGACATGCGCGTGGCCGAGGAATTTGTCAAGGAGGTGGTGCGCGCCACGCGCGCGGCCTGCCCCAGCGATCTGGCCTTTTTTGATCAACGCGTGCAACCAGGGCTGTTGCAAATGCTGGATGCGCTCGAAACCAGCACCTTCGAGCATGTCTCGTACAGCGCGGCCATCGCGCTGCTCGAGGCGTCCGGCAAAACCTGGGAATTCCCCGTCGCCTGGGGCAATGATTTGCAGGCCGAGCATCAGCATTATCTGACCGAAGAGCATTTCAAGAAGCCGATCATCGTCCACGACTGGCCGGCCTGTATCAAGCCGTTGTGCTGGTGCCGCGCTTTGGCGAGATCATTGGCGGCAGCCAGCGCGAGGATGTGCTGGAGGTGCTGGACGGGCGCATCCGCGCCTTGGGCATGAATCCCGACCATTATTGGTGGTACCGTGATCTGCGGCGCTTCGGCACGGTGCCGCACGCTGGTTTCGGTCTGGGCTTCGAGCGCCTGCTCCAATTCATCACCGGGCTGAGCAACATTCGCGATGTGATTCCGTTCCCGCGCGCACCCAAGACCGCCGATTTTTGATGAGCAAAAGTGGGTGGCGGATGCGCGTGCGGCGTGCAAAGCATGCCCGGATTTGTGCGCGGCGCATCCATCCATGCCCTGCAATTACCAATCTTTGAGCCACCCCGCCGTAGTACGCCATGGCATGGCAAAATGCGAGCCTATCGTAGCCAAATCTGTTGTGGATCCTGCGCGTGCGTGGCCGGCGGGTGAGGTAGGGCGGTCAGGCCCTGACCGCCGCTGCATGCGCGCCCACGCCGGTGCTACAATGGCGCAGCGACGACCGCGGCGGTCAAGGGCCTGACCGCCCTACCGGTCTGCGCGCTTTACGCCGGCAGCTACCGTGGCAGGATCGCCGCAAGGGAATGCGGCTCTCGTTCTTATAGCGGAATTTAAGGCGTTTGGCACTGCAGTTGCCATATAATGTGTAAATTGTTACACTATGGTAGCGCTGTTGTTATGATAGCCACCATTCACTAGCACCCTTGATTTGCTGATGAAAAACATTACCTGTCTGCGCCGCGTGATCTGGTTGGATGCCCGGCCCGCAGTTGTTGCGTGCGCCTTGCTGAGCCTGTGCTTGCTGTGCTGCAGCTGTTCGCGCAAGCAAGCCGCGCCGGCGCGCGAGGCCGCCAACACGGCCGACGTTGCGAGCGCCACGGCGGTGCCCACCGGCACGGTTGTCAAATCGGACATTGAGAAGAACGAGGCGCTCAATGAACTGCTGGATCTGCCCGCCAGTGAGCGCGAGGAAATTCAGCGCATGATGGGGGTCATGAACGCCAGCAACCAAGTGCTGCAGTCGACCAATGCCGTGGCGGAATCCGACCAGGATGAAATCCTCAATGCGCGGTTCGAGCCGACGCAGGATGCCAAGGATCTTGTCACCGCGGCCACGCGCGCTTTCCTGGCCGATTTGCCGGAAGCGGACAAGCTGGCGGCCCTGCAGAAGCTGGCCGGGCTGGATCATCCGATTGTCCTGGAAGTGGTCGAGATGGCGTTGTCGGACAAGAGTGCGGTGGTGCGCGAGGCGGCCCTCGACCTGATTATGAACGTCAATGACCCGGCCGTCGTGCCGGTTGTCGCCAAGGCCCTCGATGACCAAGACCCCGATTTGCGCGAGTATGCGCTGGATGCGCTGATGGACGTGGATGACCCCAAAATCAACGAGGCGCTCTCCAAGGCGCTCGATGATGAAAATGTGGACGTGCGCGACAATGCCCTGAACATCATGCTGTACATCGGCTCGCCCAATGTGGTTGACAGTCTCGGCAAGGCGATTACCGACAGCGATGCCGATATCCGCGAGAAAGCGATCATCGCCATCGAGGACATTCAAGACCCGCGCGTGATTGATGTCTTGATTGACAAAGGCCTGCTGAGTAATGATGACACCGTGCGCGAAGACGCGATGGATTCGCTGCAATTCATCACCGACCAGGAATTTGAGAATTACGAGCAGGCGCAAGCATGGTGGCAGCGCAACCGCGCCACGTTTTCGTTCGATGAATAGTGCGCCGGCCTGCCGCCGCCCTGCGTGACATGAACGTTTTCTTCCACGGCGCGACGCGATCCGTCAGTGGCTCATTGCATGTGGTCGAAGCCCGCGGCCAGCGCTGGCTGCTCGATTGCGGGCTGTTTCAGGGCCGCCGCCAGGACATGTATGACCGCAATGCCGGCGTGCCCGTCGCGCCGGCGCAGGTAACCGGGGTCTTGCTGTCGCATGCGCATGTGGATCACAGCGGGCGTCTGCCGCGCCTCGTCAAACTGGGGTATCGCGGCCCGATCTACGCCTCACCCGCCACGCTGGATTTGTGCGCGCTGCTGCTGGATGACAGCGCCTATGTTTTGCGCACCCAGACCCGCATTTTAAATCTGCGCCGGGCCCCGCGCAATCTGCCGCCCTTGCCCGACTTGTATGGCGAAGAGGATGTGGCCCAAACATTGCGGCAAATGGTGCCGGTGGCGTGGGGCACGCCGGTCACGCTGGGGCCGGGCCTCACCGCTGAATTTTTGCCGGCCGGGCATATCTTGGGCGCCAGCATCATTGTGCTGCGCGAACAAGCCGGCGACGCGCCGTGTACTCTGGCCTTTTCCGGCGACATCGGCCGGCCCGGTGATTGGATCCTGCCGGACCCGGCCGTGCAGGCCGGGGTGCACCACCTGATCGTTGAGAGCACCTATGGCGACAAGACCCACCGGCCCTACCAGTACGCGCGCGCCGAGTTTGCCAAAAATGTCGGGGCCACGTTGCGCGGCGGCGGCATTGTGGTCATCCCGGCGTTCTCGGTCGGGCGCACCCAGCGGGTCATTTACGAATTGCATGCAATGATCGCCGCCGGCGAGGTGCCGCCCACGCCGGTGTTTGTCGACAGCCCGCTCTCGGTCGAGGCCTGCATCCGTTTTGTCAACCATGCGGATGCCTTGCGGCCGCTGGCCCACGGCGTGCACAGCTTTGCGTGGCTGGACGCGCACAATGTCGTCAGTTCCGAGGAATCGCGCCTGCTGCGCGCGCGGCCCGGGCCGTTTGTTGTCATCACCGCCTCGGGCATGTGCGAGGCCGGGCGGGTGCTGCATCATTTGAAGCGCGCGCTGCCGGACGCGCACTCGCGGGTGGTCTTCGTCGGTTTTTGTGCCGAGGACACGCTCGGCCGCTGGCTGCGCGACGGCCACGACAGCGCGCGCATCAATGGCGATGTCGTGCCGGTGCGCGCGGCGATTGATCAGTTTGACAGTTTCAGTTCGCACGCCGACCAGCTTGGGTTGCTCGACTGGGTCTGCGCGCACGGCGCCGCGCGCAGCGTCTTCCTGGTCCACGGCGAAGAGCCGCAGACGTTTGCACTGGCCGAGCAGCTGGAACGGCGGATAGCCGCCGAAGTCATTGTGCCGTTCAGCGGCGAAGGGTTCACGTTGACGCCCGATGGCGTTCACAGTATCCATCAGTAATACTTTATTGCAGAGCATATGAAAATAGTAATTGGTTATCCGCCGCTCGATTCCGCCAAGGGCGTGCCGCTGCTCACGCAGAACCGGCAATTCCAGTATTTCAACAAGCCGACCTACATCTACCCGATGGTGCCGGCCTCGGCCGCCAGCAACTTGGCGGCGCATGGCCACGAGGTCGTCTGGCTCGACGGCATTGCCGAAAAATGGACGTTCGCGCGCTGGCTCGATGCGCTGCGCGCCGCGCAGCCCGACCTGCTCCTGCTCGAAACCAAATGCCCGGTCATCCGCCAACATTGGCAAATCGCGCGCCAGTTGCGCGAGTGTCTGCCAACCATGCTGCAAGTCTGGGTCGGTGATCATGTCACCTATCTGCCGCACGAAACCTTTGACAACGCGCCGATTGACGCGATCATCACCGGCGGCGATTACGATTTTCTGATCGTCGAACTGGCCGCACATCTGACCAGCGGCGCGCCGTTGCCGCCCGGCATCTTGTTTCCGGCCGGCCATGCGCGCCTGCGCGCCGACAACGCGCGCCAGGAGACCACGCCCGGCGGTCGTGCCGTATGTACCACCGGGCCGGCCCAGCTGAAGCACAAGCTCGATGACCTTCCGCTGATCGACCGCGACCTCACGCACTGGCAGCTCTATGCCTATGAAAACGGCAATTACAAATATACGCCCGGCACCTATGTTTACAGCGGCCGCGATTGCTGGTGGAACAAGTGCACCTTCTGCGTCTGGGATCACACCTTGAATCCGCCCGGCACCTATCGCTCGTTTTCACCCGAACGCGCCTTTGCAGAAATCAAGCATATCGTGGATCACTATCCGGTCAAGGAAATTTTCGACGACGCCGGCTCGATTCGCGCGGGCAAATGGCTGCGCACCTTTTGCGAGCTGATGATTGCGAGCGGCTACAACAAGAAAGTCGTGCTGGGCTGCAACATGCGTTTCGATAGCGCTGACGAAGAACTCTACCGTCTGATGCGCAAGGCCAATTTCCGCTTTTTGTTGTATGGCCTCGAATCGGGCAATCAAGCCACACTCGACCGCATTCAGAAAGGGCTGACCCCGGCGCAAATCGAGGAAGGCGCGCGCATGTGCAAAGCCGCCGGCCTCGCGCCGCACGTCACGGTCATGCTCGGCTATCCCTGGGAAACGCTCGATGACGCCAAGAACACGATCGCTTTCGCCAAGAAACTTTTCAAGAAAGGCTACATCGACACGCTGCAGGCCACCATCTGCATTCCATATCCGGGCACGCCGCTGCACCGCGAGTGCAAGGAACATGGCTGGCTGATGACCGAGGAGTACGAGGACTACGACATGCGCCGGCCGGTGATGAAGACCTGTCTGACGGACGCGCAGATCATGGGTTTCACCCAGGAACTCTACAAATCATTTTTAAGTCCGGCGTTCATTTTGCGCAAAGTGCTGGGCGTGCGTTCGTGGCAGGACGTGCGCTTCCTGTTCATGGCCGGCACGCGCGTGCTGGGGCATTTGCTGGACTTCAAGCCCAAGCAAAAGCAATGCGGCTGCGCCGAACATGGGCAGCAATCAAAAAGCGCAAGATAATGAAAACTAAAAGAATGGTGGCCCTGGTCGCGCTCACCACCACCATGCTGTATCCATGTGCGGCGCTGGCTGATGGGATTGATCTTGTTGCATATTTCTCACGCACACCGTGTGAAAAAATTGTGCTTGCCATCCCCATTGCGGCACTGCTCATGCTCCTCAACTACGGACTGAATTACCTTGTGATCGGGCTGCCAGCCCGACGCCTTGGGTCGTTGCCTGTCCGCCAAGTGGTGCGCTCGCTCATATGGCTCACGTTACTCGGCCAAGTTGCTGATCGCATCGGAGCATTCCTCGCTATCCTTTTGGCCGGTCCTATAACTAGTGTCCTTGGACTCGAGGGCGAAGTCATATTTTTAGTGATCTGGGCGTTCAACTTCATCTTCTCGGCAATCGGTATTGCGCTTCTTGCTTTCGTGTTTGCCAGATTCGCCTGGAGACTCTCCGTGGCAAACAGCTTGGTGATTTCGAGTGCGGCAGGGATTCTGACAAACCCGGCATGGGCAATGGCTTTGTGGTCCCTCGGATAATCACGCTGATGCCTTGACACGCGGCGGCGATTGTGGAATAATGAATACATGAATGGCGTACTGCAACACTTAGTCGACGATTTGATGGCTTTGCCGCTTGCGACGCGGGCGATTCTGGCTGAGAAGCTGGTGGAAAGTGTGGATGATTATGCGGGTGAGGATGTTCAGCGGGCTTGGCACGCAGAGATTGCACGTCGGGTGGAGGCCTACGAAAGTGGCAAGGTCGCCACACTTGGCGCAGAAGCCGTGATGAATGACGCGAGAAAGGTGTTAGATGAAGTGCGTCGAGTATCATCCTGATGCGCGGTTGGACCTGATCGAGTCAGCAAAATTCTACGCGGGTCGGCAGACTGGGCTTGGCGATCGTTTTCTGGATGCAGTAATATGTGCCGAAGCAATCATCAAGCGACATCCAGAAGCCGGAACACCGGACGCACATGGCACAAGGCGAATGCGGGTGCCACGGTTTCCCTATGGAGTTGTGTATAAAGCATATCAAAACAGCATCGTGATATTTGCCGTAGTAAACTTCAACCGGCGCCCGGGTTTTTGGCATGAACGATTGTAAGTTGTGGTACGCATCGCAGGCGGCGCTGTGGCTGGCGCTGTTCAACCATATTTACATCTGGGTTCATTATTCCGTGACCGAACTGCCGGACATGCAGCGAATTTATTATGCAACAATGCGCCACACTTCAGACTGAACGGCTGCTGCTGCGGCCGTTTGCCTTGGCCGATGCACCTGATGTACAGCGGCTGGCCGGTGAGCGGGCCGTCGCCGACACGACCCTCAACATTCCCCATCCGTATGAAAACGGTATGGCCGAGGAATGGATCGGAACTCACCAGGCAAAATTCAACGCCGGCGAACTGGCGAATTTCGCCGTAGTCCTGCGCGCAACCAGCGAACTTGTTGGCGCCATCGGGCTGGTGATCAACCGCCGTTTTGATCGCGCCGAGTTGGGCTACTGGATCGGCCGGCCGTACTGGAAGCAAGGCTACTGCACCGAGGCGGCGGGGGCGGTGCTTGCCTACGGCTTCACCGCATTGAACCTGAATCGCATTCACGCCACATACTTGAGCCGGAACCCTGCGTCCGGCCGGGTCATGGAGAAGATCGGCATGACCCGGGAAGGATTTCTCCGGCAGCACGCCAAGAAGTGGGACACCTACGAAGACCTGGTCGCGTACGCCATCCTGCGAGATGACTGGCAGAGATGCCGGCCGCAATTTACATTTCCGCATCCGTGATGTAGCCGCGGAACGGCGTTCCGCGTCATGTGCTGCACGCCGCACGCCGTGCGTCGGCTACAGGCAGAAATACCGGCCGCAGTTTACATTTCCGCATCCGTGATGTAGCCGCACGCCGTGTGGCGAAGGGCTCGCCGTGGACGGAACTGACGGCAGGTGCGCTCTCCCTTTCGACGGATGGCACTGCGCGCGGAACTGACGACAACTTCTGCACGTCTGCAACCATAAATTATCGTGTCGCACGAGAGTTTTATGGCGTTCCGCGATGTGAAGCACGCCGCACGCCGTGCGTCGGCTACGGGCAGAAAAGCGCGGCGAAGCTGCAAGGATTTTGTAGCCGCGGAACGGCGTTCCGCGTGATGTGCTGCACGCCGCACGCCGTGCGTCGGCTACGGGCAGAAAAGCGCGGCGAAGCTGTAAGGATTTTGTAGCCGCGGAACGGCGTTCCGCGTGATGTGCTGCACGCCGCACGCCGTGCGTCGGCTACGGGCAGAAATGCGCGGCGAAAAAATTATAGAACAAGCATCAGCCGTCGAAGCGGCGGACGAGGATGCTGGCGTTGTGGCCGCCGAAGCCGAACGAATTGCTGAGCGCGGTGTGAATCTGGAAATCGCGCGCTTCGTTGGGCACGCAGTCCACCGCGCATTGCGGGTCGGGAAATTCGTGATTGGTGGTGGGCGGGACGATGCCGTGTTTCATCGTCAAGCAGGTGGCCACCAGCTCGATGCCGCCAGCGGCGCCGAGGGTGTGGCCGGTCATGGACTTGGTTGAGCAGACCATGACCTGCGAATCGGCGCCAAAAATGCGATGGACAGCTTGCGCCTCGGAAATATCACCGAGCGGGGTGGAGGTGCCGTGCGCGTTGATGTAG
>JAPLST010000463.1:0-5726 GCA_026398485.1 bacterium | reverse complement strand
CATGCCGACAGCCAGCAGCTCGGCATAGATCGGCGCATTGCGATGCAAGGCATGTTGCAATTCTTCAATGATGACGACGCCCGCGCCCTCGGCCATGACAAAGCCATCGCGTTTGACATCAAACGGGCGGCTGGCGCGGGCGGGTTCGTCGTTGAAATTGGTGCTGAGGGCGTTCATGTTGCCAAAGCCGCCCATGCCGAGATCGGTAATCGCAGCTTCGGTGCCGCCGGCGACATAGATTTCGGCGTCGCCGAAAATGATCGAGCGGAAGGCCATGCCGATGGAGTGGGCGGCGGTGGCGCAGGCAGTGACGACGCACAGATTGGGGCCTTTCATGCCATGCTTGATCGAAATCTGGCCGGAGGCCATGTCGACGATCATCATCGGGATCAGGAAGGGCGAGATGGCGCGCATATCCAGGCGGCTGTCGGCGACGGCGCGATCGGCGGCGACGACGGCAAACTGGACAAAGCGGTCCATGCGCCGGGCTTCTTTCGGGTCGAGGCACTCGTCCGGTTTGAAATCCAGGACTTGGCCGGCGACCTTGGACGTGAATTTGTCGGGATCGACGCAGCGCAGCGGGGTGATGCCACTGCGGCCATGCACCAGATTATCCCAGAACGTCGTGAGCGTGCTGCCGATCGGCGAAATGACGCCGAGGCCCGTGACAACAACCCGACGGGTCAGTGGAGTAGTCATAGCAATCTCAGGACTCCATCCGGTGAGAATGATGGCATATAGCACCCGCAACACAACCGGCCGGGACAGCCGGGCACTGGGTGTGCAGGGGTGCGTGGCGGGCCCGGGTTTGCCATTGAGGCGCCCCCGTGCCCGCCGCATTGTCTGTGCGTGCCACGCTTACTTTGCTTCGCCCTTGGCTTCGCCGGCCAACATATTTTTTTCAATATAATTGACGGCGTCGCCGACGGTTTTGATTTTCTCGGCGTCTTCGTCCGGAATCTGCGCCCCAAATTCTTCTTCGAGCGCCATGACGACCTCGACCAAGTCGAGACTGTCTGCGCCCAAATCGTCGGTAAACGACGCGTCAATGGTGACTTCTTCCGGCTTTACGCCGAGTTGTTTGACGATGATGTCTTTCACTCGTTCAGCAGTGGATGCCATACAGGTACTCCTTATCCTTGTGTTACAAAAGAACTACTCATTATTGTCTAATTGCTGTTTATTGTCAAACGGCCTCAGGCCGGGATTGTCGTGCGCTATCCGTTACATGACCATGCCGCCGTCCACTACCAGCACTTGGCCGGTGATGTAGTTGGACAGATCGCTGCACAGGAAGACGGCCGCTTTGGCCACATCTGCGGGCAGACCGAGCGTTTTTTGCGGGATCAGGTTCATCATCGCCTGTTTGAGCTCGTCGGTCAGCACGTCGGTCATTTTGGTCTGAATGAAGCCGGGCGCGATTGCGTTGACGTTGATGCCGCGGCTGGCCAGTTCCTTGGCGGCGCTCTTGGTCAGGCCGATCAGGCCGGCTTTGCTGGCGGCATAGTTGGCCTGGCCGGCGTTGCCGATCAAGCCGATGATCGAGGCGATGTTGACGATCCGGCCGGAACGCTGCTTCATCATGATCTTGGCGGCGCCATGAATGCAGTTGAAGGCGCCCTTCAAATTGATGCGCAGGACCGCATCCCAATCTTCTTCGCCCATGCGCACCAGCAGCGTGTCCTTGGTGATGCCGGCATTGTTGACCACAATGTCAAGGTGCCCGAAATCCTTGTGGACCACGTCCAGCATGGCATGCACCGCCGTGAAATCGGAGACATCCACGGCATAGGCCTTGGCGCTGCGGCCGAGGGCGGCGACCTGCGCGACCGTGTCGGCGGCCAGTTCTGCCTTGATTTCGGCGACGGCGATGTCGGCACCGGCCTCGGCAAGCGCGAGGGCAATCGACTGGCCAATGCCACGGCCCGCGCCGGTCACCAGCGCCGCTTTGCCGTGCAGATCAATAGTATAACTCATGCGGATCTCGTTCCTTGAATGATTAGGCGGAATACAGAGCGCGCAGCTCGTCGGGCGTTTCGGCCGAACCGCACAGCGCGGCCGGCTCAATTTTCTTCAACAAGCCCTGCAGCACCTTGCCGGGGCCCAGCTCGGCAAAACGGGTGATGCCCTGCAGCAGCATCCAGCGGCAGTCATCCTCCCAGCGCACCGACTCAGTGACTTGGCGGGCGAGGGTTTCGGGCAGCTCGGTGGCGGCGCGATACGGCGCGCCGTTCACATTTGAGAGCACCGGCAATGCCGGGGTGCGCCATGCCACGGCGTCGAGCAACGGCCGCAGCCGCGCTTGCGCGGCCGCCATCAACGGGCTGTGAAACGCGCCGCTGACCTGCAGCGGGATGACCCGCCGCGCGCCGGCTTCCATGCAGGCCGCACTGGCCTGCTTGATGGCGGCGGCCGTGCCGGAAATGACGACTTGGCCGGGGCAATTGTAATTGGCGACATACGCGCCGTCAATGCCCGCGCACAGCGTGCTGATTATCCCGGCATCCAGATTCAAGACGGACGCCATTGCGCCTTTGGTCGCCAGGGCGGCCTCCTGCATGAATGCGCCGCGTTGACGCACCAGCAGGATGCCCTCGGCGAACGGCAAGGCGCCGGCGGCGGTCAGGGCGGAATATTCGCCCAAGCTCAAGCCGGCAGCCGCGCCGATGCGGCACTGCGGATGCAGCTCGCGAAACGCGGCGCAGGCGGCGCAGGCGACGGCATAAATGGCCGGCTGCGAGACGTCGGTGGCGGTCAAGGCTTCGGCCGGGCCGTTGAACAGGGTGGTGAGGAACCCGCCACCCAGCACGCGTTCGGCCTCGTCCAGCATGGCGCGGGCGGTGGCGTTGCCGTCATAGAGCGCCTTGCCCATGCCGACATACTGCGCGCCTTGGCCGGGGAAGAGCAGGCCGAGGGGTGCGGCGGACGAAGTGGATGTGATGGACATCGGCGCCATATTACCAGCGAATGAGGAGCGAGCCCCAGGTCATGCCGGCGCCAAAGGCGACCAGCAGCAGATGATCGCCGGCTTTGGGCTTTTTCTCGAGAATAACTTCGGCCAGGCCGACGGCGGTTGAGGCGGCCGACATATTGCCGTATTTTTGAATGTTGAAATGGATGTGGCTGGCATCCAGGCCGAGTGCCGCGGCGGCCGCGTCGATAATGCGCTTGTTGGCCTGGTGCGGGATCAGCCAGGTGATGTCTTCGGCTTTGAGGTTGTTGCGTTCGGCGATGCGCACGGTGGTGCGCTTCATGGCGGTGACGGCGAATTTGAAGACTTCGCGGCCCTCCATGCTGATGTAATGCATGCGTTCGCCAATCGAGCTGGTCGAGGCGGGGATGCGCGAGCCGCCGGCCGGCACTTGCAGCCAGAGCGCGTTGCGGCCGTCGCTTTCAAGGATGAAATCGACGATGCCGTGGCCGGGGTTGTCGGTGCGCGAAAGAACGACCGCGCCGGCGCCGTCGCCGAAGAGCACGCAGGTGTTGCGGTCGGTGTAGTCGGTGATCGACGACATTTTCTCGGCGCCGATCACCAGGACATTCTTGACATAGTCGCTGGCGATGAAGGTGTAGGCGTTGGCCAGCGCGTAGATGAAGCCGGTGCAGGCGGCGCTGACGTCAAAGGCGAAGGCGCCGCGGGCGTCAATGCCTTTTTGGATCAGGCAGGCCGTGCTGGGGAACTGCATGTCGGGCGTGATCGTGGCGCAGATGATCATGTCGATCTCGCCGGGCTGCATGTTGGCGTTGGCCAGCGCGCGTTTGGCGGCGCAGATGGCCATGTCGGAAGTGGACATGGCCGGGTCGGCGACGCGCCGCTCCTTGATGCCGGTGCGCTCGGTGATCCACTCGTCGGAGGTCTCGACCATTTTCTCGAGGTCGGCGTTGGTGAGCACGCGATCCGGCAGATAATAGCCGGCGCCACGGATGGCGATCGGCACGGGGTTCTTGACTTGCGGTGGCAGTTCCATTAGAGCGCCAATGCTTCGGTGATCCGGTCGTTCAGTTGTGTGGCGACGGCTTCGCGGGCGCGCTCGATGGCGCCGACGATGGCGCTTGCGCGCGAGTTGCCATGCGCGCAAATGCAGACGCCGGCGACGCCCAGCAACGGGGCGCCGCCCAGCTTGGCGGTGTCAAAACGCCGGCCCATGCGCCAGACCACCGGCTTCACCAGCCAGCGCTGCACGGCGCGCAGCATGCCGCCGCGCGCCGTGTGGCGCTCGAACAGCAGGCGGATGCCATGGGCCATGCCTTCCATGACTTTGAGGGCGACATTGCCCACAAAACCGTCGCAAACAATTACATCAACCTTGCCGGAAAACAAATCTTGTCCCTCAACGTTACCATAAAAATGCAGCCGGCTCTCGCGCAGCAATTTGAATGCGTCGCGCGTGACGGCGTTGCCCTTGGCGTCTTCCTCGCCAATCGAGAGCAGACCGACGACCGGGTGTGTCCGTTGCAGGTGCGCATAACACGCACCCATCTGCGCAAACTGCAGCAAGTGCGCCGGTTTGCAGTTGACCGTCGCACCGGTATCAATCAAGACCGTGGCGCCAAGCGGGCCGGGCACCAGCGCGGCGATGGCCGGCCGGTCGATGCCGGGCAGCGTGCGCCACTCGAGCGCGGCGGCGGTTGCGGCAGCGCCGGTATGGCCGGCCGTGACGACCGCGTCGGCTTCGCCGGCATGCGCCAGGCGCATGCAGACTGCCACGGAACAATCGCGCTTGCGGCGCAGGGCGGCGGCGGGCGCCTCGTGCATGGCGATGACCTCGGGCGCATGCACCACGCGCAGCGGCAGCGTCGTCGCGTGCAAGTCGCGCAAAACCCCGTCAATCTGGCCGGCATCACCGACCAGCGTCAGATGGACGCCCGGCCGGTTCTTGTGCGCATAGGCAACGGCGCCGGCCACGATCTCGCGTGGCGCGTAGTCGCCGCCCATCGCGTCAAGCGCGATCCGCATGCGCGCCTCCGCCGGCCGAGTTGCTACTCAGCGTCCTGCCGCACCACGACAACCTGGCGGCCCTTGTAATAGCCACAAGTCGTGCAGGCGCGATGCGGCAGCGTGGGTGCGCTGCAGTTTTTACAGGCGACGCTGGCCATCGCGGTCACGGTGTAGTGCGTGCGTCGTTTCGCGCCACGCGTTTTCGAATGCCGACGTTTCGGATAGTTACTTCGTCCATAGTAAAAGAAAACCCCGTCTCGCACGAGGGGCCGCGGCATCATGGTTCATTGCTCATGAAGCGCCACAGTATAGCAAAAGCCGGCGGGAATGTCAAAAGCACCGGCGCATGCACCGGCGATTGGCTAAAATTCCGGCATAAAGGAAGACGGTCGTGACGTTCAGGCCATGGCGTGGCTATTCGCCACGCGGGTGCGCCGCAGGCGCTTTGGAGTGCGGGAGCCATGCTCCCGCTTTCGATGCGGCAGCCATGCTGCCGGTAGCGCTGACCATCCTACGCCAAGCACGGCTCGGCTATGGAAAAGCGGGAGCGCGGCTCCCGCACTCCAAGGTTCGGCTGCGCCGAACGAAGGGGGCGTCCGCAGCACGGTGGCGGTTCATTTCCTTATCGGAATTTCAGGTGAGTGTCCAATCTTTTGTTGCTAAAGAATGGACAAAGTGATACAATAGACGCCAGTTTGCAGTTACCGTGCGCTCCGCGGCATGCGGGCGCTCTCTCAACCATTGAGGAATACCATGAGTGCACACGACCACCCCGCCGCCGGCGTTG
>JAPLST010000046.1 GCA_026398485.1 bacterium | reverse complement strand
GTGGCAATATGCGGATCGTGATATGTCAGCCGTGCGCCGCGCCGCCGCAGGTTGGCGTACACGTCCAGCGCCGGCGATTCGCGCAAGTCGTCAATGTCTTTCTTGTACGCCATTCCCAGCAACAAAATGTTCGCGCCGTTGATGCTCTGCTTGCGCGCGTTCAACGCGTCGGCAATCAGCATAATCACATGCTCCGGCATCGACGAATTGATATCGTCCGCCAGCTCGATGAAGCGGGCCTTGTAATTCAACGTTTTCAGCTTCCATGACAAATACAGCGGGTCGATCGGAATGCAATGCCCGCCCAAGCCCGGGCCCGGATAAAACGGCATGAAACCAAACGGCTTGGTGGCCGCCGCGTTGATCACTTCCCAGACATCCACGTCCAGATATTTGCACATGATCGCCAGTTCGTTCACCAGCCCGATGTTGATGCTGCGAAACGTGTTTTCCAGCAATTTCGCCATTTCTGCCGCCGCGCAGGAGGAGACTGGTACGATCTTTTCAATGATACTCGCATACAGCATGCTGGCCACTTTGGTGCATTGCGGCGTGACGCCGCCCACCACTTTCGGCGTGTTGTGCGTCTTGTACACCGGGTTGCCCGGGTCGACGCGTTCGGGCGAAAAGGCCACTGCCACATCGCGCCCAATCACCAGCCCGCGTTCCTCAAACGGCGCTACAATCAATTCTTGGGTGCTGCCCGGATAGGTCGTGCTCTCCAAGACAAACAGCAGCGGCGGCTTGATGTGTGGCAGCAATGCGTCGCGTGCGTCCAGCATGAACGAAATATCCGGGTCGCCCGTCTTGCTTAACGGCGTCGGTACGCAGATCGAGACGGCATCCAGCTGGCGCGCCGCCTGAAAGTCGCAGGTCGCCGTCAACGTGCCTGCCTTGACCAGCGCGCGCAACGTCTCGTCGTCGACATCCTGAATGTAATTCTCCCCGCGGTTGATCCGCGCCACTTTGTCGGCATTGACATCGATGCCGGTCACGCGAAAGCCGGCCCGCGCAAACTCGACCGCCAGCGGCAGGCCCACATAGCCAAGGCCGACCACGCCGATCCGCGCCGTTTTGTTCTGTATCCGTTGCTCAAGTTTTTTCATGTCACCACCCTGCTCTTGTTAATCATCCGTCCTATACGTCCCATGCGTCCTAGTGCTGCACCTGCACCACTTCCCTGAAATACGCGATCGTGCGGGCAAGGCCTTCCGCGAGCGGCACGCGCGGCTGCCAGTCCAGCTTATCCTTGGCCAGCGTGATGTCCGGCTGGCGCTGGGTCGGATCATCGGCCGGCAACGGCTTGTAGACGATCGTGGCGCGCGAGCGCGTCTGCGCCAGCACCAGCTCGGCCAACTGCAAAATCGTGAATTCACACGGATTGCCCACGTTGACCGGCCCGAAGAAATTGTCGGTGTTCATCATCCGCACAACGCCCTCGACCAAATCATCCACAAAGCAAAACGAGCGCGTCTGGGATCCGTCGCCATAGACGGTGAGGTCCTCGCCGCGCAGGGCCTGCACAATGAAGTTCGAGACGACGCGCCCGTCGTTCTCGCGCATGCGCGGGCCGTAGGTGTTGAATATCCGCACAATCTTGCTGTCCACCCCGTTCTGCCGCCGATAATCGAACATCAAGGTTTCCGCCACGCGCTTGCCTTCATCATAGCAACTGCGAATGCCGATCGGATTGACATTGCCCCAGTACGACTCCACCTGCGGATGCACCTTGGGGTCGCCATACACTTCCGATGTGGACGCCTGCAGGATGCGCGCCTTGACGCGCTTGGCCAAGCCCAGCATGTTGATCGCACCCATCACCGAGGTCTTGACCGTCTTGACCGGGTTGAACTGGTACGCGCCCGGCGAGGCCGGACAGGCAAAATTGTAAATCTGCTCGGCTTCCAGCAAGATCGGCTGCACCACGTCATGCCGGATCAGCTCAAAGCGCGGGTGTGGCAGCAGGTGCGCGATGTTCTCGCGCCGCCCGGTGAAATAATTGTCAAGGCAGATCACTTCGTGCCCGTCGGCCAATAAGCGCTCGCACAAATGACTGCCAATAAAGCCCGCCCCGCCGGTCACCAAGACACGCTTGCTGCTCATGCTTTTTCCTCCATGGTCAAACCAAGAACATCGTTCATGGTGTACAGGCCCGGCGCGGCCTCGGCCAGAAACAGGG
>JAPLST010000065.1 GCA_026398485.1 bacterium | reverse complement strand
TGCGTCACCTGCACGGCTACGGTGCAAACGATGCCGGCACCGCTGGTGTTGCGCAGCACCACGCTGCCCTGCACGACCGAGCCGGGCGCATAGCGACTGGCGTCCACCCAGGCGTCATCGAGTTGCACGGGCGCCGCGGCGCCGGCAATGCATAATATGATGATTGCCCACAACGACAGCGGCAGCGCGCATAAGCCATTCCGCGTGTTGTTGTGCATGCGGCAGATTTCCAAAGTGTGGTGGATGTGGTCGGGCGGCGGCAACCGCACGGGCTGCCGCCGCCACGATCACGCAAGCAGCATCAGACGATCAGCGCCGCGCGCGGACGAGCAGGCCCACGCCCAGTGCCAAAGCCAGCAGCGTAGCCGGCTCGGGTATGACTACCATGCTGTTGGCATAGAAGTTATTGTTGTCACCGCCATCCGTGGAGCCGCAGAACAACTGGAATTCGTCAGCGGGCGCGGGCAACGTGAAGTCCTGCGTAAATATATCCGTGCCTCGCGTGAGTGATACGCCGAGCACATTGCCGGTCTTCTGTTCGAACGCACAATCGATAATAGACTTTTCGCCCCAGCCCCACCCAAGGCTTTTATTGCTGGCGTTCGTCACCGAATAGGTGTAATCGTCGCCGCTGCCAAAATTGCCGACTTCGGTTTTGAAGATGGCGCTGCCGCTGCTCAACAATTCGAGACCTTTGTAGCCGCTGCGCCAGTTGACCGTTATCCGGCAGGTGAATTTCTGCCCCGCGCTGAGCGCGCCGCCGGCGAATTTGCGGTAGCAGCGGATAAAATTATTGCCGCCGGGGTTGCCCCACATACCGAACGACTTGCCGGACGTGTTGATGTCGCCGCAGCCAAAGGTGGAGTCGCCAATCCAGTTGCCGCCGCTGCCAGTGGCAAAGATATTCCACGCTTGGAAGCCGGTGCCTTGGTTGGCGCCGTTGGTGAAGCCGTCGACGGCATAGTTCGCGGCGGAATCCGAGCCGGCGGTCGCGGCCAGCAATGCGCCGGCCGAGCACAGCGCGAGAAACAAGAGGCGGTGGTGCATAGCTATTCTCCTAAACATGGTGGTTAAAGTGGCTCGTTGCGTTCCTCGGCCGCGGCTAACGGCACCTGTGCAATGAAACCGCTTTCATTATAGCATATTGGCGGGTGCGTGTCAACCCCCCCTTTACTTCATCCCGCGCTTTTGCTACCATACTGGCCGGTAACCCATGTTTACGACAACACCCCGATGCGTGCCACTAATCATTCTGTGAAAGAGGCCGTCTCGATTCGCGACGTCGCCACGGCGGCGCGTGTCTCGCCGGCAACGGTCTCGCGCGCCCTCAACAGTGAGTTGGCGCACCTGGTCAATCCCGCCACCCGCGCACGCATCCTGCGCGTCGTGGCCGCGCGCAACTATCAACCAAATCCCTTTGCCCGCGCCCTCGGCGGCGGCTCGTCAAAGTCGTTCGCCCTCGTCTTTCCACCCACCACCCACTTCATTGAAAGCGCCTATGACACGCACGTCATTGTGCATACGGTCGCGGCCGTGCACGACATCGGCTACGACCTGAAAGTACACTTCCTCGGCGATGACGACGCGGGCAAAACAACCGACGCGTTGCTACGCCAGTTGGCGGTTGACGGCCTGATTCTGGCGGGCGTGCCGCGCGCCTGCCGCTTGGTCTTGCCGCCCGTGCCGGCGGCGTCGCCCGTCGTGTTTCTCAACAGCGATGCGCCACCGGGCGCCGGCAGTGTGGACGCCGACAATCTGGATGCCGGGCGCCAGGCCGCCGCGCACTTGCTCCAGCACGGGCACACCGCCTTGGGCATGCTGTGCGGCCGGCGTGATTCGCGCAACGCCATTGATCGCACGCACGGCTATCGCCGGCACCTGCGCGCCTGCGGCGTGCGCCTGCAGCCACACTGGTTTGCCCATTGCGACTATGGCATCCGCGAAGGCCATGCCGCCGCAGGCGCCTTGCTCGCGCGCACGCCGCGCCCGACCGCCCTCTTTTGTGCCAGTGACGAAATTGCATTGGGCGTGCTGCAGGCCTGCCATGAACTGCACCTCCGCTGCCCTCACGATCTCTCCCTGATCGGCTTTGACAACGCCCTTGCCGTGCAGCATACCACCCCGGCACTCACCACCTTCGAGCAGCCGATTGCGGACATGACCCGCGCGGCGGTCGCCATGTTACAGGAAAGCATTCGCACGCACACGCCCGCTACCCATGTGCTGTGCCCGGTGCGATTGATTGAGCGCGACTCCGTCCGGCGGCTACGGGCAGCGGCACGCCATGCTGCACGCCCTACCGTGCCAGTCCCATGATGCCGCGGAACGGCGTTCCGCGTGATATGCTGCACGCCGCACGCCGTGCGTCGGCTACGGGCAGAAACACATGCCACACGCAATAACGCGCCCTTGATTCACCTCTGCAACCATAAATTATCGTGTCGCACGAGAATTTAACGGCGTTCCGCGTGCCGCCTTTGTTGTAGCCGCCCGCGTTGAGGGCGGTGGATTTTGTTTAGGTTGATTGCAAACAGCAAAAGCTGGCAATCGATTTTCAGTTTTCAGTCTCATTCTTCCAATCATCCACCCATCCATTCTTCCATTCTCCAGCACGCCGGCTTGACAGTCCCGCCGCGGTCTGCTATACTCTCTGCCATGGAAATGCTGTGATTGCGCTGCGGGCGTAATTCAGTTGGTAGAATGTCAGCTTCCCAAGCTGGACGTCGCCGGTTCGAATCCGGTCGCCCGCTCCACCCTCTAAAGCCCTAAATATAAAGGATTTAAGCGGTTTCTGGCACCTCTTTTCCGCACATGCGATTTTCATTCTGTTCTCGTATGTGTTCTCGTATGTTCAGGCAAGCTAGGTCAGCGCCAGACATCACATGTCATCAGAGGCATCTCGTCTCGTGCAGCAAGCCCGTCATCTGTTCCCATGCTTTTTGTGTGCTTGCAGCAATGGATTCCGCTCATAAACATCAACGTCATTTGCGCGATTTGCAGATAGCACCTGCTCTGGCGATCTGGGTGCCGCACCGCAAAATCCGTGTAATCAGAGGCAAGCCGTTTTAACGCATCATGGCTCGTATTGACACACGAATCTGGTCAGCGCCAGCATCCATCTGCTTTCAAGCCCGCCCCCGGTTGTTTGCGTTTTCAGCGGCGTTTTGCTATGCTGTTTGCGCGAGATTGGTTAGTCGGCGTTTGAGGAACACGCGAAGGAAGAAGAACTGTGGCCGTGTGGCTCCGTGTCGCATGGTCGTAAATAGATCGGCTGACGTAGTACTTCAATGATGCGTTGCGGAAGGTTTATTTTTGTTGGTGCCGTCGTGTGCGGTCGCGTTCCGTATAGCCCAATTATAAATTCGTTGGCTGCCAACAAATATCCTCACAACGACTTCGTGTTCCGGTTGACAGAGGAAGAGCAAACTGAGGTGGTCGCAAATTGCGACCGGTTCAATCCTTGCACTGTTTTAGGTTCTGTGTTTCAGGCGTTAGGCCAGACCCGTCACATGCAAGCACAGCAGCGCTATGCCCATTGACTTGATACCCATTGAGGCGATCCAGCACCGCATTCTTGTGCTGCGGGGCTGCAAGGTGCTTTTAGACAACGACTTGGCTGTGCTCTACGGCGTCAGCACAAAGGCGCTAAACCAAGCCGTCAAACGCAATGTTGAGCGGTTCCCAGACGACTTCATGTTTCAACTGACAGAGGAAGAGAAAACTGAGGTGGTCACAAATTGTGACCACCTCCATAACCTGAAATTCTCGCCCGTGTGTCCCTTCGCCTTCACCGAGCATGGCGCACTCATGGCAGCCAATGTCTTGCGCGGCGCGCAGGCAGTCCGCATGAGCGTCTTCGTGGTGCGCGCCTTTGTGAAACTGCGCGCCATGCTGGCACCTTACAAGGAAATCAGGGCCCGGTTGGACGAACTCGAGCAGACCGTGGCTGGCCACGACGACCTCCTGCGCAATTTGATCGTCACGGTGCGCAGTCTGATCGAGCTGCCCAAGAAGCAGAAACTGTCGATTGGCTTCCATGCCAGTGAAGGCCGCGTGCAGTACCGCGCCAAGACCGGCACCAGATGACAGATCTCCCACAACAATCCTCACGTCATTCTCGGCCGCGCGTGGCGCGCGGCGGCTCGGAAGACAATCAGTTGTACTATTGGGCACGGCAGCAGCGCAACAGCGATGCGGAGGTTGATTATCTGTGGCGTCGGGGCGCTGCGCTGCTGCCGATCGAAGTCAAGAGCGGTACGTCCGGCCGATTGAAGAGTATGGTGCTGTTTCTGGCCGAGCATCCGCAGTGTCGCACGGGCGTGGTGCTATCGTCGGCGCTGGCGGAGCAGCCCCGGCGCGCCGCGCTGCAGTTCCTGCCGCTGTATGCCAAATTCGCGTAACCCGGGGAACCACCGTAACGAAACAGTTCTCGGTGATCAGTCATCGGTAATAAGTGATCGGGAGAGGCACCGGCGATCGAGCACAGTGCACAGTGGGTCGGTTGCAAGCTGCAAAATGGAGAGAAATGCAAACTTCAGGATGCACTTACATCTTTAGCAACATCAGCAGTTGGCGGTAGTTCTACACCCCTCTCGATGGCTTCGATTGCCTTTATCAACAAGGTCATCACTTCCTTGCGATGTCTGGGCTCAAGGATGTCAAAGCTGAGGGTTTGTCGACAAACCTTGTAGAAAAGATCCCGCGCAGGTGCTGTGAGATAAAGCGAATGCTCTAACAACCATTGCTGTGCCTCCTGCAGGATCTTGCTTCGTTCAGTTCTATCATTAAGAGAAGATGCCAAACGTTGCAGATAGCAGAACGCCTGCTGATGTGTAGCAATGCGCACTTCAAGTGCGGCCATTCGTAGTGCATGTCGGTGTTCTCTTCCTGCCAGCAGCCATTGCCCAAGAAATGTAAGCAGGAAGCCCCAACAAGTGCCATCAAACCACCAATGACAACGAGCAATATGTCTTTGCACATTTAATATCTCTGTTGCTATTATTTTTATGAACGTTGCGCCATGCAAATCGCGTACATTGAGGGTCAATCAAAAAACAACCTAAGTAGTGCCCGAGAATAAACTAATGATACCTGAAGTCAGCGTCCGTAACTCGGGAAAACTATTCCTAAACAACTTTTGCTTAAGTACATGTGGAACGTGTTGGATTTTTCTTTTGCTCCCTCTTTGCTGGTCGCCTTGTTGAACATGCTCTAAATCGTTCCTTGTGCGGTAGAGCTTCTGCGCCGACTTACCAATATTCACCAGAAGACTATTGCCATGCTGCTTTTTCAACTCATAATAAACTGCACTTTCATAGAATTTCGATTCTTTCATTCCTGTTGCCGTATTCAGCTCGAGTTTTGGTGGAATCTCAATGGGTATGCGGTCACACCATATTAGAAGCAAACAGTCAATGCACTTCAGAAAACTCGAAAGCCATGGGTGTATGTACAGTGGGTTCTTTGTAGGATCAGGGCAGGACAGACAAAAGAACGCACGTTCGCTTGCCTCTTCCAAAGTGTAATCCAGAAACCGCACAAATGGCACTTGAAGCTGAACCTGCTCATGACATAGTTTGTTACACACAAATGTGATGAGGTCGTCCACTGCAGTGTCTCTATTAAGCACACGCGGGAGGTCAATCTGTGCCTCGCGCTCAGACAGCCCAGGGTGTTGCTCAATGGTTGCCTGCTGTTGTTTAGAGGAGGAGTAGTTGAGTGGAGAAAATGACATGGGATGTCACAGCGTTTAAGTTAGGGGGACTCGCAGTTCCAAATCTCGGTGTGATAGTTGTTGTTTTGTAATGCCGGCTGCATGTAGCTCTCGTGATACATATAGTATCTCGCGCTTCAGCGCTGGTTCTTCTTGTCGTGCTATAGTCAGCATGTTGTCCAGGAGAGAGTGTGAAGCACAGTGTCTGAGAACCAGCGCATAGATTGACTTTGCAACATACCAATCACAGTGATTACGTCGTGTGTTTAACATAGATAATAGTTCGTTCTCGCTGAAGTTCTGGCTTTCAGCCAAACAATCCAGTATCTTAGCATGCACCCAATCATAGTGTGAGTATCTTCCGGCTATATCGAGCAGCCGTTCCTTCACATGGTTATTGGGCGGGTAAGCAGCTATTGGCTCACATAGTCTGTCAGCGCGCCAAAATAGCACAGTTAGAGCGTCAAGCCACACCGCATTCGTTTCAACAATCGGAAGGTTTAGCGGGTTTGCCTCTGCTATAAGTCTCAGACGTGATGAATACTGCCTTGCTATTCTAACGAGATCGGTCTCTGCCTTCCTCGGCCAGTGCAAATCACGTACTCCAACATGCTTGGATATTAACTTGACAAGTTGCCGTGCATTGTCATAGGCTTCCTTCATTATTTGGAGTGTCTCTTTCATGGATCCACTATAATCCGGGATGGCCTCTGATGAGTCATCGTGAAGGACATCAGCAATATCTCCATTGATGTGCGTTTGATCCCATTCTGGCAAAGGAGGCTCGTAGTCGTCAAACTCGATTATCCAGCGACGCCGGCTACTTTGCGGAAGCGTCTCAATTGTAGTCTTGCTTACGTTTAGTGACAGGGAATATTGCTGTGCCAGTTTGTCAAGCTCAACAAGAGCTACTCTGAGTCTATGTTCGTTGGCTGCATAGATGCGAATATCATCAACATAGCGCAGATACTTGATTTTCTGATTGCTGTCAGATGATTGCTGAACTTCTTTCTCGCGAAGCCAGTCGTCAAAGTTAGTAAGCACAATATTAGACAGAAGGTAGGATGGATCACAATCTTGAGGAATACCAACCCCTGGAGTAGCGCACTCTGGGCATCCAGACCAGCAGTTCATGCATAGCGAGAGTAGATTAAGAACTGCTTCATCTATACTATATTTTGCTTCAAGGGTATGTAGAACATTATAGTGGGGAATGGAGTCGAAATAGCGTGCGATGTCCATTGTTAATACACAAGTGAAGCTACGATCCATGACACACGAGTTAGCCATCTCTTGATACTCTTTATATTTTTCCATTATTGGTGAGAAGAGACATTGCTGAGTTCGTCTATCTATAGCCTGGGGTAAGTACGATTTTGTATCGGGAGACAAGACATACCCGTAGTTGACTTCTCTGTTTTTGTCCAAATCTACATAAACTAGCGCTGCGAGTGTATTTGCTACTGCATGATAGAGAAGAGCATCTTCAACTCTGAGTATGGTGCACACTCGCTGTGTGCCCGTTCGCTTTGGCTTATAGTATTTCAGTGGCCGCACAGGTGTGAAACTGCCTGTAAGGATCTTATTAGACAAAGCACTAAGATTCTCGTCAAGACTACTTGAGAAAGCATCAATACCAAAGTTGTCATGCGCGTGAGGCGTGGTGTTGCCCATGTATCTGTACCAAGCAAGATGCATTTGCTCAGGAGAAAACCACTGCGCTAAAGCATGTTGTTTCATTTATGTGTGGTGGTAATATACAAATTAGAGAATAACATAGGCGTTTGATGCTAAGAGTGCAACTAATTAATAACGAAATTACCTCGCGGATTATGGGCGTGTGATGCAGGATCAAACTCCCGCTGCACGTCGTCGCGATCATCCCTGCTTAAGCGTGTCCAAGTGGTCATGACATTACACTTGCATGTATCAAAACCATAAGGCACACTAATACCAATCAAGTCGGAGATAACATAGCGATCGTGAAAGTCATCCCAGATGAACACCTCTGCGGATAAAGAATACCGCTTTAATGCGGGTTCGAGATGCTGTTGGAAACGCCTCTCCCATTCGCACTTGTTGATGATAACCCTGCTGCGACCAGAACTTTCATAACAAACTCTGTGGATTTCGAACAGTGGCCTAGGTGTTCTACCAGCCGCTAATGCAAGCAATTCAGTGAAATCTCTATAACGATTTAGACTTGGATCAAGATAGGGATCAATGAACATGATAGAATTGGCGTGCTGTAGAATAAGTTCTGTATGTGCGCGATAGTCACGCAGGGATTTCCTTAAACGAGCTGAGGGTCCACGCTGAGACCACCAAGGTGCCGCTCCGAGTTTGTCAATGGTTGAAACCACGTCCTCTGATTTGAAAACGTTACCTACTGAAGATGTGGTGATAATTCCATGTAGATTCAACCTGTAGTGTGATTGCACTGCCTCGGCACACCATTGCGTGTCATCCTCGGGACACACTGGTAATACCGGGGGAGAAACACGCAAGCGATTCTGTTGAACGAGTTTCTTCAATATTTCCATACCACGCAGATGCCAGTTTCGACTACTATGACAGAACTGGCTTGCCCAAAGTCCGTTGCGAAGGTTGCGTACTACTCCTTCTAAGAGCAGCACTTCCTTGATTTTCTCCAGATGCAAAAGGCATACTTCAGCGCTCGAATATGATGAGACATCGAACACGTCGGGAGTTAATGCATATTCTTCAATAAGCGGCATTAGAACACCTCCCTAAGACCTTCTTCGAAGAAGCCCCCCGGCCATGCCTTAACAAGTTCTCCACGTTCGTTGAGCGGCATCTCGCGGACAATACTCCGTGAGCCGTCTCGTTCTACAAATAACACACATACATCCTTCGGGGTAACCGGTAAAATACCTTCCGGCAACTTTCCTGCCGCTGTTTGGCGCATACGCTTCATGATGCGCAGAAGCAGATGCTCGCTGTGTGTTTCTATGAAGAAGCGGTTTTGGCTCGGGCCAAGGGCTGACCCAATAAAGAGATCACCCAAATCGGCTTGAAGCGCGGGATGCAGGTGAATCTCTGGCTGTTCAATCGCAATTGTTTTGTTGTCTGATGCATATGCAGTTACAAGAACCGGCAGAACTTGGCTGATACCTACACCAACTTCCCTGTGTGTGACGATTGTACCTGCTCCTTTGTGACGATCAATCATGACAAGCTCATCCAAATATTCAATGTTTGCATCTCGTATCGCCTTGGCAAAATCTCTTGATGCGGATTCTGTATCTTGCGACCACCGTGGTTGTGGATGGTTGTGTAAGTGGTCGTATGAGTGTTCCTGTATAGTTTCGCGTAGTTTCTTCTGCGACTGGAATAAGCCTTCGCTCTGCTTTGATAGTTCTGCTTCTCTCTGTTCCATGCTTGCCAATTCATGCAAGAGCTGGTCTCTGCGCTGAAGTAGTTCTGTAATCTTCGGGATGTTCTCTCGTATAGGCAGAGCAATACCTTCAATAAGCTTTCGTATTTCTTTAAGATCTTTCCCTTTGCATTGATCTAAGGTCACCTTCGGCATCATCTCAGTGAGGCATGCATCGACTGAGTGTGACTCCTTGTATAGCGTAGCCCAACGTGTCTTTAATTCAGACAACATATTTTGTACAAAAGCATGCTCAATTTGTAATTTATCAAGTTCGACGTATAACATAACTAGTCGCGCATGTTTCGTAGAAGCGTCCGACTTATCAGAAGATACAACTTGGTGTTCATCGACCGTTGTCTGCGAGTCCTCCATCTGTTGATAAAGCACCGACTCAATGGAGGATGTTTCCACGAAACGCCGCACGACTAACTCATATCGTGTCTGCAAACGGTCGGGGGCCGCAAGCCAGTCGTTTACACGTTTTCGCACTTGCCCGTTCTCGCGAAGCACATCCCATGCGTAACCCCCCGCAGCGTACCAGTTGTTATCGCGAGTCTGCGGAAAGACTAAGTGCCGATCCGGACACGAACGAAGCGGCCCTAAATACATGAGGGCAGACAGAGCAGATTGGATTTCGTGTACTACTGTTTCGACTATACCGCTTATACGACGAAGACAATCCTCAACTGTCTGCAAGATAAACTCTTTCTGAGTGCGACTAAGGCCGCTTGGCAGATGACCTTCGGCAAGCTTCTGGAGAGCGTCATTCCGATCAAGACCGTGTGCAGTGATATTACGGAAGAATCGTAGTTCACATGGCAAACTGTGTCGTATCCGCACTTCACACTCGGGCAGAGCTGCATTGATAAGCGAGTTGATAAGTCGATTCAAAGTAGCGGGAGAAAGTGCTTCGATAATCTTGACCTGCCTCCAGTCCAGACGTTGTGTGGGTTGTGCGCCTTCTGTGGCGCTCAAGTCGTCTGCGAGTCTGCCAAATGTTGTAAATAACGATGAATGTTCTTTACTCGCAGAAGCTTCTGCAAATACGTCGTTATCAAAGCCGACACTATCTATGCGTAAATTATCCTTGCGTTTACTCATTCTGACAAGAACTCTATCTGCGGTAGTGATTTGATAGGACTGTATTGAGGGTACGGCATTCACCGCGGGACGGCCCTTGTCATCCAAGGCGAGCGCTACAGCTAATGTGACGGTCAAAGTGGAACCGTCGTTCTTGCGGCCATTGTATAAGATTGAAGCGGTGGTAGCAGAATCGAGGCTGAAGGAGATCTCAAGCGGTTCTTTAAGAGCATGTTTGTGGCTGAACTGGGTGAAGCCGCCAAGGTCAACAGCATCACCGCCCAAGGTCGTCTTCTGTGTATCCCATTCGCCGGTCTTAAGTGCATGCTGGGATAGCAACATTGCATGGATTATACTGGACTTACCGGCGCTGTTTGCCCCATATATTAATGTAATGGGTTTGATGGGGACACACTGAGGTGCACCAAATGCTTTGAAATTGCCAATGGAAAAAGATGTAATCATAAGCAATCTTGCGGTGTAGCGCTATCTTTTTAAAACAGCTTGATTATTCGTGATAGAATGTGTTGAGGTGGCATAGGGTTTCAGTGTCCCAAGCGAAAACGATCCTCGAAAAGCATGGTGTAGCATCAGATTATGCAAGTCCTGTAGCCTACGCCCGTTAATGCCAAGCTTCTCCCTAATATCAACAAGGCGTTCTGCAAAACGCGTGAAAGTCTCTTGAAGGTGAATCGGGGGACAAGGTATTGCAAGTGAGGAGTAATCTCGTCCATTCAGGTTTAGTTGACCCGAAACACGTTGGCGAGATTCAACCCATGCCTTGTAATAAGCAGTCTTGGTTAGTGCAATAAGATACCAAGATGTGAGCTTGGCAGTATCAGGCTTAAACCTGATGAGACATTCTGCAAAAGCACAAAGTCCATCTTTTTTACGATGAATATAAGTACTGCCGACGGTATTGCCGCTTCTGGCAAAAAGAACGTCCCCTGGTTCGAGTTTGTACTGTAGCCAATTCTCACAATCTATGGACGTCCGACTAACGTCACAAAGCGTGCCATCATTACTGATGTCTGATATTCTTACATAGCGTGGCCGACCTTCTGCCCACTCCGTTGAAATAGCGTTAGCCCCAAATTGTGGTGATCCAATAGACAGTTCGCCAAGAGTGGCGACAGGCCAACGCTTCGAATTCGTGGCAGGGTCGCCGAACATCTTATAGAAGAGTGCGGGAATGATGCACTGGGCTCTTGTGTCTGCCACGGCACGTTTGCGACGCAGCGCAACGCATTGTTCAAGAATCTGCACAATCCTTTGTTGCTCAGCGATTGGTGGTAGCGGCACAGGCAAATGTTCCAGATCGGATACGCGAAGATTCTTTATGCTGTTTCCCATGCAATGTGACTTGCACCAATGAATAAACGCGGGGCTCTTTGTCCAGTAGTAAAGATATCGCACATTGATAGCCGCTGTTGGTCTTATGATGGCACAAAAAGCGCCGACGGAACCACGCCACGGGAACCTGAGTTGTGCGGTCTTGCCAATCGCTGAAGCACTGCCGGACGACATGGTAATTACGACATCGTTTGGCACTAGGTATTGGGCCAAGGCTATTCGGCTATTGCATACCCAGATGAGATTGTTGCTAGTATCAAGCTCACGTACGATGTTACTTGCGCGCAGAACTGGGCTCGAATCAGGTTGTGCTATTCGGCTGATATCCCGTGGCTCAAAAGTGACGCCTCTGATAATATCAGCGACCATGCCTAAGATTTTACAAGGCCAATTCACAACATCGCCTTTCTCAAAAGAACTTTCGGCAACCCAAAGCAAGCGTAGCTCAATGTGAAGTTGACCACCAGTGCGTCCTGCTTATCCTGAAAAGATAAACCCGCCGAAGGTCTCACGAGGTTACAAGACCAGTGGGGAGAATAGCGCAACCGCCAGGCGATGTCAAGCAGTCGCGAACGGAATTGGTTTGCGTGATACGGACTCGATTGCTGCTGCGGTTGGATTGCCTTGCGTCGCTGGAAGCGGCGCCGGGTGGCGTACAGCCAGCCAATAGTTTGGTTTTGTGGACGAAGCCTCATCATTGCGCGTCAAGATTCTTTAGGAGTTTCTCAAGACCTTCCGCTATTTCACGTTCTAGCGCGAGCGTTTCGTGAATGAGTTCGAGGGGGTCCTCATCGGGAGCCTTGGCGGTGATAAGCGGCTTGTATCGGCTGGCCGCCAAGTTGTACTCGTTGTCGGCAATGATGCTGACCGGTGCCCACCAGCAGCGTGGTTCATCCATGCCAGACGCGAGCGTCGTGCCGGCTTCAATGCCAGGCGGTTTCGTAAAACATCTCTGCTTGTATTCCTGCCATGTGGCAAGCATGGCGGGGATGTCATTTTGATCCGGCGTTTCGAACCGGCCGCCGCCGCTGATCTCGTCCGGGTCATAGCCATCATTGCGGACGTCGTAGAACCAGACGCTGTCCACGCTGCGCTTGCCTTCCGGTTTGCGGAAGACGAGCACGGCCGTTTTCACGCCGGTATACGGCTTGAAGACGCCCTTAGGCAGCGAAATCACGGCCAAGATCTCGAAATCCAAAAGTAGCTTCTTGCGCAATTGTACATGCGCACTAGTGGAGCCGAACAGCAGGTCTTCCGGAATCACCACGGCACAGTAGCCGCCCGGCGCGAGCGACTCCATCATCATGGCCAGAAACAGCAGTTCGCTTCTCTTGGACGTCGTCGGCAAGTCTTTGCGGATCGAATCCGAAGGCAAAGCGCCGGTGAGGGGCGGGTTCGACAAGATGATCTTGTATTTGCGGCTGACGTCCTCATCGCTGAGCCCGTCAATATCCGAGAGAGAATTCGCGCGTGTCACATTGGCCTGACGGATGCCATGTAGCACTAAATTCATGGTCGCAATGCGCATCATCTGGCGTGATACATCATAACCATAAACTGAGTGCTCCAGCAGATCCCAACTTGGAATCTTTTCGCCCGCGCCTTTGCGGTAGGTCTGCAGGTTGGGGATGGCATTCTTTGCCTGTGCCGTGGTTTGCTGGCGAGCATCGAGCCACTCTTCGCCATAAATGGGAACTTCCGTCACATGCTCGGAATACTTGGCGAGGATATGTTCGACCGTGTCAATGAGAAAGCCGGCAGTGCCGCAGGCGGGGTCGCACACTGCATCGCCGAGATCCGGGTCAACCATGGCAACCATCATGGTGCGAATCTGACGTGGTGTGCGAAACTTGCCACTCAGCGACGACTGGCCGATGTGGATCAGGATGTACTCAAAAATATCGCCTGTGATGTCCGTGCCAAGTTTCAGAAAGCTAATAGAATCCAACTCGTCGATGACCTGCTTGAGGACATTCGGGTCAGCGATTTCAAGCGTAGCGTCGCGGAAATACTCAGCGATCTGTGGTTGCTCCCGAATCAGCGAACCCATGTAAGGAAAAACCTCGTCGCGCACAAAATCGCGCAGCTCGGTGCCGGTTTTTGACCGCCAGCTTGACCAGCGATAGCGTTCGGCTTGATTGGGGTACAGCTTTCTCGCGTGCGAGCTGCCGAAAGCACCAGTGGCGGCAGCAATGGCTAACGGGATGGCCAACGGGAAGGCAATTACTGCGAGTGCGGCAGCACCAGCCATTCCGGCGGTAATGGCGGCAGTACCAGCAGCCGCACCTGAGGCGCTGGTCTCAGCGCGTGTCGTCTTTTTGCGACTTGCCATAAGCTCGTGCAATTCGGGGTTGCTTTCTTCCTCATCCAGCAGTTTCAAGTAAATGAGATAGGAAAGTTGCTCGATGCATGTGACTGGATTGATGCCGCCGCCCGCCAAGAGCGTGTCAATAATCTTGCTGAGTTTCTTGCGCAGATCGGAATTCATAAAATAGGCCTTGCAAACACCAACTCATTTGCACCGTGTAGAGATGACGACAAGAACGCGGTACCACAAGCTGTCATTTTCTTAAGCATGTGCGACTTGTCATCGGTATCCCAGATGGCATGGTGCAATCGGACATCAATGACGATGCAAATATCTATCTTTGTTATCTTCACGATAGTATTCAACATGATAGACGCACTAAAGCACGCCGCGTGCCACTACTCTCTGATGCCATATTTTCTCATCCAGTTCGTGAAGGTCTGGTAGCTTGGCAGGCCGA
>JAPLST010000229.1:3259-6056 GCA_026398485.1 bacterium | reverse complement strand
CTCAATCTTTGCTTCCACCGATCCCGCCGCCGGCGTGGATCGGTGGGGAGCAACACAACAACATACCAACCGCCAGATCCGGGCCCGTGCGCGATTTCTGCACTTGTGTGCCGAATAATGCTACAATCCTTTCCTGATGCACACGTCCCTTGCCCAGCCCCGCTTCCTGCCGATGTCGCGCGCCGAATGTGACGCGCTCGGCTGGTCGCCTTTGGATGTGATCATTGTCACGGGCGATGCGTACATTGATCATCCCGCCTTCGGCGCGGCATTGATCGGCCGCGCGCTGGTCGCCCAGGGCTTGCGCGTCGGCATCATAGCCCAGCCGGACTGGCGCCAGAACGCGGATTTCCAGCAGCTCGGTGCGCCGCGCCTGTTCTTTGGCGTCACTGCCGGAAATCTTGATTCGATCGTCGCGCATTACACGCCCCAACGCAAAATCCGCACGGAGGACGCCTATTCACCCGACGGCGTCGCGGGCCGCCGGCCGGATCGCGCCTGCCTCGTCTACGCCCAATGTTTGCAGCGCGCCTTTCCGCAGCGCATCCCGATTGTCCTTGGCGGCATCGAGGCCAGCATGCGCCGCATCCCCCACTACGATTATTATGCCGACACGATCCGCAATTCAATTCTGTTCGACGCCAAAGCGGATCTGCTGGTCTACGGCATGGGTGAACATGCGGTCACGGAAATTGCACGGCAGCTCGACGGCGGAACACCGATCGCCCAATTGACACGCATCGCCGGCACGGTCACCGCCGTGCGCACGCTGGACGACACGCCGCATGTGCTGCTGCCGCCGCTCGACGAAGCCCGCACGCCCGACGGCTTCTTCCGCATGACGCAATTGTTTCAAAATCACTTCAACGCCACGCCACTCTACCAGGCCTTTGCCGGCCGCTACTTGAAACATAATCCGCCCGCGCCTGCGCTTGACACGCCGATGCTCGACGCACTCTACGATCTGCCCTTCGTGCGCGCGCCGCATCCGCAGTATCGCGGCACGCGCATCCCGGCCTTCGAGCAAATCAGGGATTCGATCACGGCCCACCGCGGCTGCTTTGGCGGCTGCGCCTTCTGCGCGCTGGGCTTTCATCAAGGCAAGACGATCCAGTCGCGCAGCACGGCCTCAGTCGTCCGCGAAATCACGCGCGTGGTGCAGCAACCCGGCTTTCGCGGCATGATCACCGACGTCGGCGGGCCGACCGCCAATATGTATGGCATGCGCTGCCGGCGCGGCATCAGCGCCACCTGTCGCCGCTCCTCGTGCGTCTTTCCGCGCATTTGTCCGCAGCTCGACGCGGCGCACACGGCGGTCCGCGCACTGTTGCGGCAATGTCGCACGGTGCCGGGTGTCAAGCAGGTCGCGGTCGCCTCGGGCGTGCGCTTCGACCTGGCCACGCGCGATCCGGAGTACGTCCGCGAGCTGGCCATGTATTACACTGGCGGGCGCCTGAAAGTGGCGCCCGAGCATGTCTGCGAACAAACACTGCAATTGATGCACAAACCGCCAATTCTGGCGTTTGAGCAGTTCACCGCCATGTTTCATGCCCAGCGCGCTGATGCCCAGATTGTCCCCTATCTCATCGTCGGCCATCCCGGCACGACCCTGTGTGACGCCGTCGAACTGGCGCTGTACCTCAAGCGCCATGACCTGCAAGTCGAGCAATTGCAGGAGTTCACGCCGACGCCGATGACGCTCAGCACCTGCATGTACGTTACTGGCCGCGCCTTTCCGGCCGGCACGCCGATTCACGTGCCCAAGGGCCGCGAGATCCGCCTGCAAAAAGCGCTGGCGCAGTGGTTCATACCCGAAAATTACAAATATGTAATTGAAGCGCTGCGCGCGGTAAACATGCCCCAAGCGGCAAATGAATTGCGCGACGCAATGCAGCAATGTTCGCCACGAAGTCCCGATATGTCAAGCCCTTCGCCATATCGGAAGATGCACCCAAAAACACCTTGATGGTGGACACGTTCTCGAAATACGTCCATGCGGTGTCCATGAGCAAACAGGCCAAAGACGCGAAACTGGAACAGGCAACTGAAGAAAACCTGATGGGGCTGGGATATAATAAAGGTATCATTTATGCCCCAACGGGGCGCGATGTGATAGCCCAGGGCAACGCCCTGGGAATCCAAGCCCCAATGATACACAAGCCCTGAAAGGGCGAAATTTCATGCCGCAATCGCTCGCTCAAATTCTCGTGCATCTGGTCTTTTCCACAAAGAACCGCGAAGCATGTCTGACGGATGATATCCGCGACGAACTCCACGCGTATCTTGGCGGCATTATTGAAAATCAAAAAGGAACCCTGATCCGCGCCGGTTCGGTTTCCGACCATATTCATTTGTTGTTGGCCCACCCGCGCACCTGTGCGCCGGCCGATTTGGTTCAAGAGACCAAGACCGGATCTTCGAAATGGCTGAAGACCAAGGCGGCGCGCTATACCAATTTTCATTGGCAGGGTGGCTACGGGATTTTTTCGGTGAGCCATTCCCACCGCTCTGCGGTCGAGGACTACATCGCCAATCAGGCGGAGCATCACCGCAAGGTCACGTTTCAAGAAGAATACCGCCGCCTGTTGAACAAATACAGCATTCACTTTGATGAGCGTTATGTCTGGGATTGACCTGTGTTGCGCCCTTTCAGGGCTGCACTTGGGTTGGCGCACAGTTCCCAGGGCGTTGCCCTGGGCTATCACCTTGTGCCCCGTCGGGGCGCGCACGGATTTGACCGCATCGCTGGGGGAATATCAAGTTGCCCTGGGCTATCACCTTGTGCCCCGTCGGGGCG
>JAPLST010000229.1:2909-3240 GCA_026398485.1 bacterium | reverse complement strand
TTCAGGGCTGCACTTGGGTTGGCGCACAGTTCCCAGGGCGTTGCCCTGGGCTATCACCTTGTGCCCCGTCGGGGCGCGCGTGGATTTGACCGCAGCGCTGGGGAATATAAACTTGCCTGGTCTATCACAACATGCCCCGCCGGGGCGCCTCTCAACGCCATCAACAGCGCAGCGGGCGTTGCAGCAATTATCGCCACGACGTCGTGAAGACACGAAGAAGAAGTAAGCACTGAATTGGAATTTTCGCGCACAGAACAAAGAGCAATGTATCGTTATGTTTCCCCTTGACCCAACACCATACGTTTTCGTTTATGCCTTTGTTGTTTTCTTT
>JAPLST010000229.1:0-2863 GCA_026398485.1 bacterium | reverse complement strand
GTTATTCGAAACATGCGCTATTTTTGCAAGATGCGGCCTTCACAGTTCTGGTTGTTTGGATTTGCCGGGTGGAAAGAGTACAGACAATTCAGGAAGCAGGATCCGCACGCCATGTATTTATGGTGTAAGACGAAATCATGGTTCATCGTAACAGTATTACTCTGGGCACTTGGCTTTGCGGTTCTTGCCGTCACACTATTTCTCATGGATAAACACGGTTTGCTGATCGGCGGCATTGAATAGCCTATGCATACAGACCAAACAAAACTGAAGCCAAACACTTCAAGAATCGTCCTGCGCATTGTTTTCGTGGCTTTGGCGGTAACGACCTTGACTGGTCTGGTCTCGCCGCCTTTGGCTCTGGCCGCAGGCCTGGCCTTTGCCTTAACCCTTGGCAATCCGTTTTCTGAAATCAGCCATCGGGTGGCTAAGATTCTTCTGCAGTGGTCCGTGGTCGGTCTTGGTTTTGGCATGAACTTGTATGCGGTGTGGGACGCCGGCAAGACTGGTTTTGGTTTCACGGTCGCGACGATTTTTGGCGCGCTGCTGGTGGGCTTCTGGCTCGGTCGATTGCTGAAGGTTGAAGCGCAGACTTCGCTGCTGGTTTCAGTCGGCACCGCGATTTGCGGTGGCAGCGCCATTGCCGCCGTGGGCGCGGTGCTGGATGCGGATGCCCGCGCCATGTCGGTGTCGCTGTGCACCGTGTTTGTGCTGAATGCCATCGCCCTACTGGTGTTTCCGCCGTTGGGCCATCTGCTGGGCATGGATCAGCAACAGTTCGGGCTGTGGGCGGCCATTGCCATTCATGACACGAGTTCGGTTGTCGGCGCGGCGGCGAAATATGGTGAACAAGCCCTGACTATCGCAACCACAGTAAAATTAGCCCGGGCACTGTGGATTTTCCCGATCGCGCTGGGGCTGGCCGCCATAATGCACCGCCGCGCGGCCAAGGTGAAATTGCCGTGGTTTATTTTTGCATTTCTGGCTGCCGCCGGCATACGCACATTGTGGCCGCACGGCGAGATTGCGTACGACACCATCAAGCAGGTTGCCAAGCTGGGTTTGACGCTGACCTTGTTTTTGATTGGCGCCGGCCTGTCGCGCGACGCGCTCAAGACGGTCGGCCTGCGGCCGATGCTGCAAGGCGTTCTGTTGTGGATCGTGGTGTCACTATCAGGCCTTGTGGCCGTGCAATGCATCGTGCGATAGGCGGGCCGCGCCGCGGATGCTGTCTCTGCCGCTGCCGCTGCCGCTGCCGCTGCCGCTGCCGCTGCACCATCCTTCCACCATTCCATCCTTCCAGTTCTGGCAACCGTGGCCGCGGGGCACGCCGCGGATGTGACAGCAATTTCGCCATCGGCTGCTTGGAGTCCCGCCAACGGCGGGATCATCGGTCATTCGACAATGCACGGCGGTTCTGCTATACTTTTTGCGACGTTGAATTTATGAAACATGCACCATGGATGACGGGCCTGGGCGACACGCTGGATTACGCAAGCGCCGACACATCCTTCAGCCCGTTCTACTCGGACATTGGCTTGGGGATTGAGAAGCAGGGCGGCATCGCCTGCCTATTTCTGCACTACAACCGGAAAACAACCCGGTTTCTGACACCGTTCCTGGCCATGCCAGACACGCTGCTGGCCCAGACATGCACGCCGCTGTGCGTGTCCCAACGCTATGCCGGCGGCACCGCCACAATCGCCTTCTGCGCCCACAATACTTGGATCGTGGATTGCAATGGTTTTGAGGAACTATCATTTAGCCTCGCGCACGCCACCGAATTCACCGAGGTGCGTTACAAGAAAGTCAGCGCGACAATACATGTGTTTGACGGGTACATGCCGACTATTGACCCGCGTGACCCCGACCGCCAATTCCCCCTCGTCCTTGGTATTCGAATCGTCCGCGGCAGACTGCGGCGTGGCAATGGCCGTGAACAGCCTTTGCAGATGGCCGCCGACAAAAAAGGCCGGCTGGTCGTGGCCTTTTCCGTGCGCATGCTGGCGGTGGCCCATGCGCCACTGGTGCAACGCCTGATGACGGCCAGCCGTACGGCAGCCGACGCCAGCGCACGCACGCACGCGTGGCTGAGGAATGCGGTCGGCACTGCGCGCATTGCCGCAGACAACCCGGCCGAACAGGCGGTTCTGGCGCGCGCATTGCACGCCCTGCTCAGCAACAGTACTGAAGCACCCGGATTGCTTGCCGGGCGCATTGCTGCTTTTCCCAGCCGCGGGAGATACCCGACCCATTTCCTCTGGGATAGCTGTTTTCAGAACCTTGCGGCCGCATACCTGCATCCGCAACTGGCCGAGGACAGCTTGCTGCTCTTGACCGACAACCTGCGCGCCGACGGCAAGATGCCGCATTTCATATGTTCCACATGGCTCCGCCCGCACGAGTCACAACCGCCACTAGTCGGCTGGGCCGGTTTGCGCTTGGTGCAAGAACGCAACGATATGTCCTTGGCGGCCCGCTTGCTGCCGGCACTGCAACGCAATACGCAATGGTGGTTGTCGCAACGCATGACGCGCTTTGGCTTGATTGCCGCGCAGCATGGGCTCGAAACCGGCTGGGATAACTCGCCACGTTTTGACCAGGGGCCGACCGTGGCGTGTGACCTGAACAGCTACTTGCTGCTGCAAATGCGGGCCTGTGCCGAATTCTCTAGAATGTTGGGCGATAAAGACGGGGCCAAGGCACAAACGGCCGAAGCCGACGCGTATGCGCACCGCATGGTCGCTGTTTTGTACGACAAAGGCGCGGGCTTGTTTTGGGATATTCATCTGGCTAGCGGCGAACCGGTCACGATCAAGACGCCGGCCTGCCTTCTGCCGCTGCTCGCGGACGTGCCGCTGCC
>JAPLST010000370.1 GCA_026398485.1 bacterium | reverse complement strand
CCCGACTGAGTATGAAGTTTGGTGCGGATGTCTGGAGGGAACCGTGAGCCTGTTCCACGGCGCGCCGGTGGATTACACGCATACGGCGCGGCTGCAGTATGAGCAGCGTGTCAGCACCACGCCGGAGGTCTGGCGACTCGTCACCAATGAATATCTGACACGCTTCCGCGTGGATGACTATGCCAACGAGCCGGCCGACACGCTGCACCTCGGCACGCTGGCCGTGCAGACAACCTGGAGTGCGAACAATGGCTGGGTGGAAGGCTACCTGCATGCCGGGGAAACATGGTATAATGACTACCTGCCGGCGGATGTGGATGTCTTCCGCGTGGACACCGGCGCCGGCGTGTACTGCGTGGAAACGGAAGTTTTAAATGATCCGCAATGCATTGTCGCGCCAATGTGCATAAGGATTTGGCTAACAGAAAACGGCACTTATGGAGATCAAATAGCATGGACCAATCGTTGGAATGTGTATGATGAAAACGGCAATAACCACGGCAATAAACAACGTGTATATTTTACCCTCTCGGACGGCAATCAAACGCCCGTTGTCCAGATCAGCTTCAGTGATGTGGCACTATCATTTCAGAAACCGCAAAAATATCGCGTGCGTGTATTCCGCGCCCGCCCGGTCATTCTGGTACATGGGATAGAGAGCAATCCCAAAACCGCAACTGACCCGCTATCCACCATGGGGCACTACAAGCTGGCCGCGCCTAATGATGCTGCTTTGATGCCTATTGTCGTCTATGATTTTCCTTGGGATTCCAGAACCGAAGATATCGCAATCAATTCTGATGAAGGGCTACCACTCAGATTTGTTCAATATGTGGACGCTGTGTACACAATGCAAAATATGCCCGTTGTCTTGATTGGCCATAGCATGGGTGGATACTTGTGTCGGCATTATATAAAAGCCGGTGATCGAACACGCTGGAGTTGGTGCTTTCTTCTTGGCTCTCCGCAGTACGGCAGCGACATTGCAAATTCGCCGATGTTGAACATTATCAATGACTATTTTGGTAATACATCGCTCTACAACATTGACGCGCTTCAGCGCGGCAGCGTGCATACGTGGGAAATGCACCATTGGACTCCACACATTGATTCGCACATTGTGTGCGTGGCCGGCGACAGAAATACGGGTTATGAACTGACTCACCGTATTACTAGTTACAAAGGCGGGCTTAAATATAGTGATGGTATTGTTCCGGTGTCATCCGCAAACCTGCAGTCCATATCGGATCAGGTGCGCTTCCACATTATGCACATGAACCACCATCGCATTGGTGTGTTCACCAACAATGAGCAGAGCGACAATCCACGCAATACGTTTTGTGATGCTGTGTATCAAGTCATTCACGCATATCTGGACTAATCCACTGGGAAACACACGGTGAAAAAGCACATCATAGTCTTGTTAAGCATCACGCTTGCCTGCGGATTTATTGTGGGCTTTGTTTTGCTGCGACGGGCGACGCCGCCACTTCAAAGGCATGCGCGGAGCCAAGGTTCTCACAGGTCAGCGCATCTACCGATCAATAATGAACTCGTGCCGCAGTCAACATCCACGGCAATAGCGAATGTGCCGCAAATCGATTCCGCTTTATTAAGGGAAGGCTCGTACGCCTACAACGGAACATTTTCGGACGACATGCTACGCTATTATTTTACCAACATGGTGCCAACAATCCAATTCTTGGAGCACACGCAGAATTCGGAATGCATCTCCAACTCTTTGTGGTATGCTTATACAAATGGCATCCGCCCGCCGACAAATCTGATAGATTATGCTCGCTTTTGTATTGAAGCTGCTGCAATTTATACGGGCTTCCCCTATATACTAGATATACTGAAGCATGAAGCCACTAATGGCTGTTACCTGAATGTGTGGCGTGCCGAAGTGCCAAAGTATTATGTGCCTGACTACGAACGCCATACGTGGTCAACAAGTGATGAAGTTATTAACACATGCATGCAACTTCTCCTACTTAACAATGCCGAGCTCCAGCCCAATGGCTATGAGTTGATACCGACATTCACGGCGGTCACAAATCGCAATGATCTATACGAAACAATTATGCGTGACAGAAAACCTGAAGCAACGCCGCGATTTGCTTACCTTGATCCCGCTAAATATCCCCAAGAGGCACGTGATTGGGCACTGAATTTCCCGAATTCCTACACACGTTATCAACAGCAGAGTGCATGGAAAGGGCCGCGCGGCACGGGGCAGGTCGCTGTTGTGGTGCTCGAAGAAATTCTGAAAAGCTGGGATACAGACCCGCCGTATTTGTGGAAGAACAATCCTGCGTATCCAGTTCTTGATCGTCGCAATATGCGCATGATTATTGAAGAAAAGAAGCAATCACTTGCAGGCGCGCCTAAATGAGAATGATGCGGACATGATTATGATAAAAATATGTATTCTGATTGCTGCGTGTTTCGGCGCGGTGGGTGTGCTGGCAAATCCCTATGGTATGTTGCTCAAGATCAATGTCAATGGCACTCTGGTTGCCCACGGCGATTATTACAAAGAAGTAGTCGTATTGACGCGCACGCCAAATGCGCCATGGCAAAGCCCGCTTTTGACACCGCAAATGAATTATTTAAGTGGCTATTCGTTCTATGATTATGATACGGCACAAGCGTTGCATGCTGTTGTTTTTGCGGTCGGGATACCGCCGGGCAGCTCCGTGCCTCGTCCGCCTCGTCGCATAAGTAACATTACGTCGTTGCCCACTATGGCACATTCGCAAACTGTAGTAGCTACTTTAGCCTTAACTCGGGCCAATGACGCAGCAGACGAAGATGGTGACGGCCTCTCTCTGAGCAATGAACTTTGTAATGGGACAGATCCCTATGATGCCGATAGTGATGATGATGGCTTGCCGGATGACAAAGATATAACCGGAGTATCTGTTGTTATATTTATTTCAGGCCAACCACCCATGAATGTCAATAGCCACGGTACCGATCCGCTCAATCCCGACAGCGACAATGATGGCGTGCGGGACGGCGTTGAGGTGTACGGCCTTGCGCCGTATGGCTTTGTCACCGATCCGAATAATCCCGACACGGATGGCGATGGCGTTATTGACGGGCTGGATCCGAATCCGCTGGGCGTCACCGACGCGAATGGCGATGGTGTTGCCGATGAATGGGTCTCGTTCTGGACGAACCAAGTGGCTTTGTGGGGCTTTAATCCGGGCATGCTCGCCGCATTGCTGAATCCGAACGGCGATGCCGACGGCGACGGTATCAGCAATCGCGCGGAATATCAAAACGGCAGCGTGCCGATTGTCACCAACGGCCACTACGAAGCGCGCATCGTGCCAGCGCCACTGGTCATTACCGCCGCGCCGAATGCCTTTGTCACGGCCGCGTTTGATGTGGTTGACCTGTCGTGGCGGCCAAGCACGGGTGCGATTCTGCAACTGACGCAGCCGTGGGCGGGAGTGCCGAATTTGCGATTTGCAAATTACAATTTGCAATTTGACGAGCATGAGCAGGCGCGCTTTTACTCGAGGTTTGGCGTACGCGTGCCGTGTCTTCTGCCGATTGACACGACCAACTTGTGCGCGGACACAGTCTATTCCGATGCGCTGCGCGTCGTGATCGGCGGGCGGACAAACACGTGTGAGGTGCTGCTGTACATCAGTCCGGGCGCGCATCCGAATTGTGCGCCCGTGGATTGCGCTTTGCTTGCGCCGTGCGACGGCGCGCGGCTGATCGGTATCCTCGACCAGCAACTGACGTGGTGTGCGGCGCACGATGCGGACGGCGACACGCTCACCTATGATGTCCATTGCGACTGGACGTCTGCGGCCGGCACGCCAGCGCTGATGCGGGCAAATCAGAGCGGTACCGACAGCATTGCGTTTGATGTCGATGACGAAACCGAACTGGGCACTGATCCGCACAATCCCGACAGCGATGGCGACGGCGTGTGGGATGGCGAGGAGTACTATCGCGGGGCGAATCCGCGCGACCGCTTCGACCGGCCGGTGCAGATAGACCCGCGGCCATTACCGGTGGCGACGGTGGGTTACGCGTATTATGGTGAGCTGCAGGCAGGCTATGGCGCACCGAGCTATCGCTGGAGCGTGAGCAGTGGCTGGCTGCCGGCGGGCCTGAGCCTGACTGCGGCGGGGATCATCACCGGCATGCCGGCGCAGGCGTGCGGGCGCAGTTTTGACGTGCAGGTGCATGACCAGCGCAACGACACGACCGTGACCAACCTGCAGTTAGAAGTGCAGGCGCGCGGGGCGGGGCCGGCTGGCACGATTGGCCACGGCGTCCTCGGCCACGGTCGCATCGGCGAGTGACCGCAGAGTAATGTTTTCGCAACGAAATAAATTATGGTGCAGCGCGGAGCGCGTGGCGTACTTGGCAGATTCGCGGCGCGGAGGCCGCTCCCTTGCTCGGTAATCGGTAATCAGTATTCAGTATTCGGTGCAGAAGCAGATGAGGTCTTTGCAAACCACGCCTGCGGCGGGACGGGTCTGGCTGCTGCCTTCGCTGGCGTAACACCAGCATCTGTCATTCGCAAACGGCAAAAAGGTTGTTGTTCACGTCAAGGTGCGTGCTCTTGGCCGGCGGGCAAAGGCAGGCGCAGCAGGTCGCCGTTAATCGCGACATAGACCTGCTTTTCTTCCTGGTCAACCCACATGTCCATGCTGTTAAACCGCAATTCAGGAATGGCCATCAGCTTGGTGAACGTGAAGGCGCGGGTGTCATAGAGGCCCACGACCGTTGCCTCGTCTGCGCCCATGTAGCGCGCCGCCCAGACGAGATCGTTGGTTCCCGCAGATTGCAGCGGACGATATGTCTGTTGTTCCCACGGCCAGAAGACGCCCTGCACAATGGTTGATGTGCCGGTGGTCGGATCGAGCAGGCGGTACTCGGGCTGCTCGGGGCCGGCCGATTTTTCATCGCGGTGCTTGCTGCCATCACGTTGGCGGTAAAGGAGCACACGGTTGTGTGGCCGCACAAATGCCACGGGATCAAAAGTATCCGCCGCGGGAATGTCCAGCGGGATCTCCTGGCCGTTGACAAGGTCGTAGCGCACGACAATGTTGGGAACCGCCCAATGCTTGCCGGCCTTGGCCAGCACAAGCCATCTGCCGTCGGGCGTGACAATGGGGTGCGCGTACTTGCCTTTGAGTAATCTGCGCGGCGTGCCTGTCCGCGAACATTTCCAGACGCCATCGTCGCCCGCGCGATAGCTGCCACAGCGAATGACGCAGCCATCCACCGTCGCCTGCCATGGCCAGACGTTCTGGTAATTCTGATCCGGCGGCATGCCAAATCTGTAACCAAGGATCGGGCAGGCATCCGGCTGACCGACCTTGCCCGCCAGTTTGCCGTTCACAACGGCGTACCATGAACTGGTCTCGTTTGTTTCATCTATAACAAGGACACGGGTATCGTTGCCCGCCTTCCAAACACAATCGACCGGATTGTGCAGATCCGCAAAAACGATGGTCATTCCCTTCACGCGCTTCTCAATATCGTAATGGACCGTCAATGGTGCTGCTTCTGCCAATTTGTAGAACAGCCGTGTCAGCAACGGATATACCGCGCCTTTTTCTGGCGCACTGTCGGGATTGTTCATGAACACGCGGCGGCCACCATTACTGGTGAGATGCACATATTCGTACTGCATGCCATCAAACACGGTGATGTTGAGTGGCGCAAGATTATCGGCGTTGTGTTTCCTGATCATGGCAAGGAATTCGTCAAGCTCATTTTTGCCGAGGGATCGCTCGGCGTACTTGCCGTTGCCATAGCGCAGTCGCAACGTGCCGGTGCCGTTCTTGACAAGGACAATTCGCTGGTCGTCCCCGCCCCAATATCCCGCGCTGAACAGCGCGTAGATTTCATCGGGTGCAGTTTGCCCACGCATATCATCGCGCAAGCGTTCTTCCTGCCGGTCGAATTCGCTGAAGGTGAAATGCCCCGGATCCGACGCCGGCCGCGCACCAAGGATCGGCAGCGTGCCATGACTATGCCGCGTGATTGCCTGCCGTGCCGCGGCGCTGTCCTCGCACTCCAGGTAGTGTTCCGCGGCGCGGGCAAGCTGGCCGGCTGGCTGATCGAGCAAGACCGCCACCTTGTCAACCGGCAGCGGCTGCCGCACCAAGCGGGCGCCGGCCAATGCCGCGACCTGCGCCTCGGCGTCGTGACCGTCTAAAATTCCTTCAAGCAGCACAGTGTCGGCCAGCACGACCGCAATGATGCCCTTGGCCGTACCAGTACACGCCAGCGCGACGCGCAGTTCCTTGCCAAGGAAGTTGGTCAGCGCGGCGCGGTGGTCCAAGGCGGCGCAGATTGTCCGCGCGGTGGCTGTGCCATTGGTGATGCGATCGAGAACCTCCAGGCAGCTTGCCTTGCAGGGCCAGGCTTCAACGAGTTCGCGCAATTTTGCGGCGGAATCTGCGTCGGTCGCCTGCAAACGATCCGCGCGGGCGAACAAATCCGTGGCGAGGGCATCGCGCGGCTGTTCCGGTTCGCTCATGATCCGGCCCAAGCTTACCTGTGGATCCAGATTGGTTTTGGCAATGGCGGCGTAGACGGCATCCTCCACCTCGTCGGCACCCTCGGGCGTGGACATGCGGACGGCAAACGCCACGACCGCGTCGGCGATTTCGCGATCCGAGAAGCCGCCAAGAGTTTGAACAGCGTGGATGATGTCTTTGCGATGGTATTCTTGTTTAGTCCGTGCAATTGCCTGTTTGAGGAGCGGCACCGCGTTGGTTGCGCCGTGGTGCGCCAAGGCTTCGGCAGCACCGCCGAGTTCAAATTCGTCTTCGTGCTCGGCCACCCAGAGCAGCCCGGGCACGCTTTCGGGGATGTTTGCCTTGGAGAGATTATAGATCAAGGCGCGGCGGTTCAATGCGGCCGACCAGTTTGTATCGAATAACCAGGGAAGCAGTGGCCGCAATGCATCATCCCGCTCGCCGTAACTGCTGGGCGACAAAAGGAATTGCACGGCATTGTTGTGCAGCACCCGATTGGTACTGCCAACGCATGCGGCGAGCATGGCAATGCGCTGGTCCGGACTTGCGGCAATGAACACTTCGGGAGGTTCGCAGCCGCTCTCTATTCTGGAATCTTGGTACTGGGGCACAGTGGCAAGAAGCTTTATAAACCATTCGTCACGGCCAGGCCAGTCGTGGCCCAGCAGAACGCGGCATGGTTGTTCGCCGACGTCGTTATCTCCAAATCCTTGTTGGGCAAAACTCTGGAGCTGCGCGCGCAGGCGCACCGCGGTGTTCGTGTTGCTGTCACTGATGGCATGGGCATAAAGCACGGCCAGGCCAAACGCGGCCACATGCGCATTGGTGCCGCGAGTATGTGCCTCGAGAACGGCCTGTGCCGCGAGCCAGTCTACGCGGGCCAAGGTCTCGATTGCTTCCGTGTTTTCAAGCCAGTTGCCGTTGTAGCTCAAATGCTTGGCCGCGTCAATCAAGTCGGCACGAAAGTAGGTGCTGTGCTCCATGAGCCAGTTTTTGACGCGTTCACGAGCACGCTTGTCATACAGCTTGGCGTTTTTGGGATCCTGGAATATGGCATGGACTCGGTCGTATGCAGCACTGGTCTGTGGCAGGGCATTGATAAGCCACGGCAGATGTTTGGGACATTGCTCGCAGCCGGCCAGAAGTTGCTCCCTGACCGCCGCGGGGATTTGATTGGTGAACAGCACATAGGCGTTGCTGCCGGCACCATCGGCTGGTATTGCTTCATACTTTGCCCGTGTGAGTCGGTCGCCCCAGAGCGCGAGGAATTCATCCACGGGCAGCTCCTTTCCCGGCGCGGTGTCAACGACTGCAGCATCCGCGTGGTTTGTGCCCTGCTGCTCGTGCCAGTCAGGCGCCGGCGAGGGCAAGTCCAGAAGCTGATCCAGCAGGTTTGTCGGGGCCTGTGCCGTTGACCGCTCCGCGCCCAGACAAACAGGGGCGGCACACAAAACGAGCGCGGACAGGGCGCGGGCCATCAGTCGTAGGTTCATGATCGTTGCATTATTGATGGTTCTTCAATTATAGACTATTATTGTGGCCGCGGGCGCCTGCTTGGAGTCCCGTCCCGCCAACGGCGCGGAGCGCGGATGACCGCGGCTGGAGAAGCCGCCCTCGCCGCGGGCGGCTACAAGGACACTGCAAAGTAGAAAGAGACGTGTTGTGACTTTTGCTGGCTGTTCCTGGGCACGTGCCGTTATGCCAGTGTAGCAGAACCGGTCAAGGACTGCAAATAAAAGCGCCCCGGGCACTGAAATTCCGCTATAAGAAAGGAAGCCGTATTCCCTTGCGGCGATTCTGCCACGGTAGCTGCCAGCGTAGAGCGCGCAGACCGGTAGGGCGGGACCGGTAGGGCGGTCAGGCCCTTGACCGCCGCGGTCGTCGCTGCGCCATTGTAGCACCGGCGTGGGCGCGCATGCAGCAACGGCGGTCAGGGCCTGACCGCCCTACCGCAACAGATTTGGTTACGTCAGGTTTGCATGTTCCCCTCTATCGGAATTTCAGGATCCGGGCAGAAGCCAGCGAATGCCGCTAATGCTGCCGGCGGCTGATCAAGCTCAGCGAAGCACAGGCTTCGTGGGCAGCGCCGAACGCGGCGCTTACACGGCTGGCGGTTCGAACCACGCGGCTGCCCCTTCGCGCAGCAAAAGAACCCACAAGGTGTAGCCACCCACTGCGGTGCCGAAGGGAAAGTTCAGCAGGCTCAGGACGGCCAGCACGATCAAAGTGGTGCGCGCCCACGCCTGCCGCTTTTGTACGGCGATTGCCGCAAAGATCCGCAATCCTTCCAGCACCAACACCATCACCAGAATACCCACCGGCAACAACAGCAGCATGTTTTGCCACGGAAAGCGCGGGTCGACATGGGCATGCGTCTTGGCCATGATCAGGACAACCGCCACCACAACACCACCGGTGATTTTCAAGACGCTCAAGACGATATTCAGAATTGCAACCTGCTTGATGTGCGTGTCCGGCGGCGGGGCGCCGATCGGCATGGCGTACGGCATCACCGCCTGGCGCAGTTGACTGGCTTCCTCGGCCGTGATTTTGCCGGCGGCAGCCAGCGCATTGATTTTCTCGATTTCTCGCGAGCTGCGCCGCTGCTGCGACTTTTCACGCCGCAAGACCATCACAATCACCACAATGCCGCCCGCCAGCAGCACCACCAAAACCGCCAACAGCGCCAGAATAATCGCGGCAGTTAAAAACGAGCCTGAGATTGGGATCATGGAATGTCCTCTTTTTGAGATGATGTTGGCAGGTCGGCCGGTTCCTTCAACAGTTGGACTGCCTCCTGCGCCGTTATTTCATTGCGTTCAAGCCGTTCGAGCACGGCCAGACGTTCCTGCTCCTTGGCGCCGCGCAGCGCGCTCAGTCGCGCAATGACACGGTCGAGGCGCTGGCGCACGCTGGGGTACGAAATACCCAGCACTTGGCCCACCTCCTTGAGCGAGCCGCTCGCCAGTACAAAGAGCTCGATAAATTCGCGGTCTTCCGGCACCAAGTGCGCCAGCCGTGGCAACGCCACGGTGCCGGTGACATGCACGCCGCAGTCGGGACAGGCCAGATCGTTGACGACCATGGCGTGGCCACAATTGGGGCATTCGTTTTTGAAAGCATCCATATTAACCTCATTAATTTTCATTTAAACATCAACATTATATCATATTTGTTTAATAAAGTCAATTGTTATATTAATATTATTGATTTTAGATTAATTTAATAGCCACATGCCATCTGTTAAGGGAAAACGGTGCAGAGCGACGTAACTACAACAACCTCTTGGCCTTCCGCTATTCGTCCTTGAAGCTCTCCAGCGTCATGCGATTGAATTCGTGCTTCGCGAAAATGTACCACGCCGCCGCCGAGATGAAGCCGCGGTCGAGTCGCACCCAGCCATAGCTGCCGCTTTGATTGGCGGTGAACGGCACGGTGCGCGTTTTGACGCCGTTGATCGTGCGGTCAATCAGAAACGCGTCGATTTGATTGGCGTAGAAATAGCCGCGCGGCTTGTTGCCCACCGCGATGTACGCGCAGGCCATCTGGCCGACGCCATCCAGCCACGAGTTGGTCACGGTGATGTCGGGATGGTCATAGAGGCCCATCACCGGCCGGCCGTTGTGCGTGAAAATCTTGCGATAGCGCAGATCGTAGTCGGGGATGTCAAGCACGCCGGCGCATTCCTTGCCAAACGCCAGTGTCCGCCAGGTACACAGGTCGAGCGGCAGATTTTGGCGCGGGAGTGCGCGGGCGAGCCATGTTTTGACGCTGCGGGCATGCGCTTCATCGCCCCACAGTTTGCAAAGGGCATACGCGTCAATGTTGCCCTCGTGATGGCCAAAGGCTTCATGCAGTTGCGTGTCGCCCTTAAGCCAGCCATGCCGGAAATAGCCGCCAGGACCGCTGGCATCGTCGGTATACCAGGACAGGAGCAAGTCCTTCAGCAACCCCGTGATCTCCTGATAGCGCGCGGGGCCATACAGTTTCTCGTAGTATTTGTAGGCCAAGGCGAGCCAGACCATGTCGCCCATCCAGCGATCGTTTGGGCCGGCGGCGTGATACGGCTTGGGCTGCATGCGGACCACCTGGAAAAAGCCGCGCGCTTCGCCGTTGAGGAAAAAATTTTGCAGGGACGGGTCGGCATTGGTGCGCACCGTGGCCGCGGCGTAAAAATCGAGGATGCGTTGGGCGCGTTCCTTTTCGCCCATGAGCAGGAACGCCATTGCGGCCAGCGCGTTGTTGAACGTCTGCAGTTCGTCGTTTTCCATTGCCGGCAGCAATTGTTTCTGCGGCGTGGCGGTGTCCTGCACTTGCTTCATCCATGCGAGCACGCGGGGGTCTTGCGGGATTAACGTGGTGGCGCGCCGTTGGCGGAAGCCGATGCCGGGCAGCGCGCGATCGGGATCCAGCACCGGCCCGAGGACCGGCAGGTGCGACGGTGTCCCCAGTGCGCCCACGCCCGCATGCCGCAGCCGGACAATGCCCTTGCCGGTGCCCGCGATGGCAAGCCGGAATGTGGCCAGCCCGTTGAACGTATCGTCGCCACCCCAGCCATATTCTGTGTTTTCCGGATAGACAACGATTGGTGTCCAAGCGGCATGGTTGCCGGCGATCGGCCATCTGACAATGAAAATCGAGCCGTCGGCATCCTCGAGTTTCACTTCGAGATTGCCGGCGCCCTGCGCCTTGACCTCGAAAACGACCGGCACGTGATCCGTAATCGGTTTTTTCAATGCATGGATCAATTCCACAAAGCCAGTCGCGCCGCGCAGGGAGTAGTCGAGTTTGAGGCATGTGCCGTCCAGCGCGGCTTCACGGGCAAATGTCAGCGAGGATTTGCCATCCGTGCTCGTCTTCCACAGCCGGGCGTTATCCCACGAGGCCACGGGCGGCGGCGGCACGCCGCTAAGGACGCCCGCGCTGGCGCACAGCAGCAGACAAGACAATGCCCAAATCGCGCGTTTCATGACAACCGGACGCGTCAGCCGCCCGCGTTGGTGCCGCGCTCTTTCACCACACCAAGCACGAGCCAGACGAAACCAATGGCGAAGGCCGACACGCAGACGATACCCGCCATCGATACAAACTGGTAGGCCGAGCGTTCGACGGCTGAACCGAAGTACCAACAGATCACGGCGATCCGTACCAGTGCACACGCAACCAGACCAAGTTGTGCAGCAAGCATGAGGTAGCCTGCGGCGCGGCCGGTCTTCACAACATAAATTACACAGGCCACCAGAATAACCATTTGGGGGATTTGGTATGCGATCACGGACGAAATATAAGGCCACATAGGCTGCTGCACGCTATCCTCCTTGTTCCACTAAGTGGTTAGGCCGCCTCGCGCGCAGCGGATTGCACGCTCAGTTCGGTAGTGCTGACGCAATGCGCGTTGCCTACAATTATAACCAATGATGAACTGCGCGATGATTTCAATAATGCCAGCCATTGTCCTATTGCTCGTTATGCCCTGCGGTGGCTTGCTGGGTCTGATGCCTTGCGTGGCCAACTCGCCAGAAAGCGCCAGCCGCAATCCATAAAGCGCAAGAAACCACGATAAACAACGCGCGCATTGATTTCATGGCTCCTTGTTATTGTTTGTTGGCTGGCGGAGGTCTTCAAGCATGGCTATAATTTCGGCCCGGTGCCGCTCTTGGGCCGCCACCTGGCCCCAGCCCTTTGACCCTTGAAAAACACCGTCGTAGGCGGAGTCGTGGTAGGTCTGCATCAGATGGGGAATTTCCTGCTCGTTGAGCATGGCATCCAGGACCTGGGCCTCGACCATGTTGTCCAGCACGGCGATTTTTATGAACTCCTTCATTTTCTGCCTCCGGTGCAATAAATTGTTATGCATTGTATCAGAAAACGCAGTGGGGGCACAAGCGGGGTTGGATGACAGCGGGTTGGATGAATGGATGATTGGATGGATGGTGCAGCGGCAGAGGCAGCATTCGCGGCACGGAGGCCGCTCCCATACCGCCGTTGGCGGTACTAGCCAAGCCAGCGGCGGCGGTGCAGGCAGGAGCGCGGCAGGCCAGACCCTATTGGAGCGCCTTTGGCCTGCACCAGGCATTGTTCAAGGGTGACAAGGTGTGGAGTTTACTCTGCTGGCTCAATCACCGTGGCATCTAATTCCTGCCATCCTTTCTTATTCTTCTTGCCCGTTGGTTTCAATATAAACTGTACCGTTGGCTGGCTGTTATCCTGTTCATTCAACAATGTCTTGGTGCCATATTGAATATTGGTCGGCAGAATGTAGACAACTTTATTGAAGGGCATGTTGGTGTACAACTGATAATCCAGCTTGTCGCCCTTCTTGTAATTGACGCTATACTTGATGAAGGACACATGCGGCGTGCCTTTGGCGGGATCCTTGACTTGCCATAACTTCTGGTTCTTGTTGGGCGTCAAGGTGTAGGGTCCGCTCCAGTTGGATAATGTGCCGTTGAACAATCCCGCCATGCCGATTTGCCAGCCTTGCGCGAAGTATGATATAAGCGGCGGATTGACAACCGTTCCCTTGAGGATATCCTTGCCGATCATTTTCCCTTTCTTGTTAAGTTTGGCACCCGCTTTGTATGACCAGCCGCCGCTAAAGTTGACCACAAACATTGCATACCCCGCATCCGGTGCCGCCAGGGCACTCCACCCGAAAACACTGCCCGCTTGTACGGTGTAGTAATACTTCACACCCGGCGCCGCGGTGGTATCATCAAAGGTGTTGGTCAGTAGCTCGCCCGACAGTGCCACAAAATTGGTCGGCGCGCTGGCAGAGGCACGATATACCATATACTTGGATGCACCGACGCTTGCGGCGTAGGTAACGCGCACTTTGTCAGAGAATGAACCGTCGGTTGCATTGACGGCGGTCGGCGCACTTGGCAAACGAATGACCGCGACCATGTCGTTGGTAAGCAATGCCCATAGGTTTGTACCCCACACGGTGATGGGGTTCATACCAACTTGGAGAGGAACAGCGGCCTGCCAATGCGAACTGGCGTCAAACACACCAGTACTGCCATCGACTGCGTTGACCCACCACATTGTCCCGACAACATGAATATTATTGGTACCTGACACCGTGAAGGTGTTTACCGCATTGTTTACCGGTCCCGCCAGACTATTGGTGATGTCCACAAACGGCGTGCCCGTGCCGCTGCCGCCGCGCGTGACCGTCATGCTGTCGCTGGCACTGACGGCCCACTCGTTTGTGCCGGTCACGGTGATGACATTCGCACCCACACCGAGCGGAATGGTGGCAACATTGCCAGCCAGCACACCGCTTTCGCTGGTCAAGGGATTTGCCCAGCGGCGGGTGCCCACCACATGCATATTATTCGTGATGCCGAGGGTGAAGCTGGTCACGTCGTAGCCCAACGTCGGCGGGGTGGCGTTGGTGATGTCCACGTACGGTGTGCCCGTGCCGATATCGCCGCGCGTGATGGTGATAGTGTCGCTGGCACTGACGTTCCACGCGTTCGTGCCGGTCACGGTGATCAGGTTTGCACCTACACCGAGCGGAATGGTGGCAACATTGCCAGCCAATGCTCCACTTGCGCTGGTCAGCGCGTTCGCCCAGCGGCGGGTACCCACAACATGCGCATTGTTGGTGATGCCCAGGGTGAAGCTGGTCGCGTCGTAGCTCAACGTCGGTGGGGTGGCGTTAGTGATGTCCACATACGGCGTGCCGGTGCCGCTGCCGCCGCGCGTGATGGTGATGGTGTCGCTGGCACTGACGTTCCACTCGTTCGTGCCGGTCACGGTGATCAGGTTTGCACCCACCCCCAGCGGGATGGTGGCAACATTGCCGGCCAATGCGCCATTTTCGCTGGTCAGCTCGTTCGCCCAGCGACGGGTGCCCACCACAAATGCGTTGTTGGTAATGCCCAGCGTGAACGCGGTGATCTCGTAGCTCAGCACTGGCGGGGTGGTGTTAGTGATGTCCAGATACGGTGCGCTGGCCCTGATACCAATGCCATAGAGCACGATGGTCGCATCGCCGCCGCCGGTCAGTTGCGCGGTTTGCAGATAGTGCTGCTCGTCGTCGGGTGTGAAACTCAACACGACGACCTCTTGCGCATTGGGCGCCAGTTGATAGGTTGCGCCGGCCTCGACGGCAAACGGTGCCGCGACATTCTGCACCACACCGCTGAGCAATTCGGTGCCGGCATTGGCGACCGTGACGGTGACGATGGCGCGGTCGCCGAGGGTCAGTGTGCCGAAGTCAATCTCGACCGGCGTGGCCCAGATGATCGGGCCATTGGTGAATTCATAGGCGCCGATGTCGACGATGCCGTGGATGATGCGCGGGCGGCCGGCGAAGTCGACGGCCGACGACATCCAAGGTTGATTGATGCCGGCATTGATGCAGGGCGAGCCGGCGGTCGGGCAGAAGAAGCCGGCGGCCACGTTAGCGAGGGCGGGATTGGAGGCGGTGTTGCCCGGCCCTGGTTGCAGGGGTGTGCTGCAGGAATACTCGATCGTGACATCGCCGTTCAACAGGGCGACATCGGGTGACACCGGCGCGGTGTTGTGATAGATGATGCTGTTGCGCACGAGCGGGCCCCAGCCGGCGGACAAGCCCCCGCCGCTGCCGTTCGCGATATTGGCGGCGATGGTGCAGTTTTCGAGGGTGACCGAGCCGACGGCATAGACACCGGCAGCCGTGTTGGCGCGGTTACGGGCGATGACGCAATTGCGGGCACTGCCGCCGTAATTGAGCATCAGGCCGGCGCCGCTGAGGGCGGCGTTGTCGGTCATGGTACAACGGTCGATCGTGCCGCCATATTGGCAATAGACGGCGGAGTAATAGACCGAGGTATTGTGTGCTATCTGGCATTGCTGCACGAGGCCCTCCGAGAGGACATGCACGGCGGCGCCGTCCCATGCCTGGTTCCAGGACAGGACGCTGTTGAGCAGTTGGCCGCCGTTGTCGAGCAGGACGCCACCGCCGCCATAGTCGCTGGAGTCGCGTTGCTGCGCGCGATCCTGCACGGCAATCTGGGTTGTGCCGGTCGGCATGGCGGCATTGGCATAGAAGAAGCAATCGCTGATCGTGCCGTCAAAGACATACGCGCCGCCGCCCTTGGTGGCGCGATTGCCGGCGATGATGGAGCCGAACAGGCGCGCGGCATTGTCAAGGCAGACACCACCGCCGATCCAGCCGGCTTGGTTGCCGATGACGAGGCAATTGCTGATCGTGCCGCTGTCGCAATAGATGCCGCCGCCTTCTGACGTGGCGCTGAAGCCGGCAATGGCGCAATTGCGGACGAGGCCGCCGCCATCGAGCCACAGGCCGGCGCCGCTGGCGATCTGGCTCGCGCCGCCATTGACCGGCATGATGGTGAAGCCATCCAGCACGCCGCACAGCATGTGCACGGCGCGCGCCTGCGGGCTGGCCGCCAGGATGACCGAGGCCGCCGCGCCCGACACGCTCTGCACCTGGATGTCGCAATCGACCAGCAGTTGGCTGGTGATGACATTGGTGCCGGGCGCCACCAGCACCATGTTGCCGGAGACCGCTTCATTGACGGCGTCGAGGATATTGGTGGCGGCCGTTTCCCAGGTGATGTACGGCCAGAGATGGGCGCCGCTGGCGGCGACGAAATTGGTCACGCCGGAGGGGACAGGGCGGTCGATCATCAGCCTGTCAACGCCGATCTGGCCGAGGGCATTGGAGCCGAAGACGGACAGAATATTGATATGCCGATCGAGCGGCACCGGCGGCGTGGCCCACGCAGGCGCGGCCGGGAAGTCCAGCACGGTGACCTGCGTGTTATTGGAGACCCACATGCTGCCGACCACATTGGGATTGTTCGTGCCGGCGATGACATAGGTGCTTACGTCATGCGCGACGATGAAGACCGCGCTGGTGATGCAGACGCGTGGCAGGCCGGTGCCGGGCGCGCCGCGCATGATGGTGACGGTCGCGTTGGTGACGGCGTTCAGATAGTTGGTGCCATAGACGGTGAACACATTGGTGCCGACGACGAGGTCCAGCAGCGGCGCGGCCCAATATTGCGTGGCGATGAAGCTGGCCAGCGCGGCATTGGCGGCATTGGACGCCCACATGCTGCCAACGACATTGAAGTTGATGGCGCCGCGCAGCGTGACGGCGGCGACATCAAACGTGACGGTGGTGTTGGTGTTGAAGAGCGAGATGACGGGCGCGCCGGTGCCGGGATCACCGCGGGTGATGCGCACGGTGGCGGACGTGGCGGCGTTGTAGGCATTGGTGCCCCAGACGATGATGTCGTTCCAGCCCATGGCCAGGGGGATGGGCGCGCTGGTCCAGCTCATCGTGGCGGGCAGGGTCGCACTGCTGCCGCTTTGCGCGTTCGAGATGACCAGCATGCCGATCACGTTGGCATTGTTCGAGCCGCTGATTTGGATTGCCGTAATTTCCGGCAGAACCGTGCCGGGCGGCGTGGTGATCGTGACCAGCGGCACGCCGGAGCCGGGCGGCTCGCGCACGACAATGGCAGCATCATAGCCGAAGGTGCCGGCACTGTTGGTGGCAAAGACAAAGATGCCGTTCATGCCGACTCCGAGCGGCACTGCCGGCGCTGTCCAGCCAGGCGCGGCGGTGAACACCGCGTTGGGCTCTGGCAGGCCGGTGCCGGGCGCGCCACGCGTGACGGTGACACTGTCAAGCGCCTGGGTGCCGGCCGCGTTTTGCCCGACGGCCCAGAGTTCGTTGGGCCCGACCGCCAAGGCAATTGACGGCGAAGTCCATTGCAATTGCGACGTGAAATACGTGGTGCTGTGGGTGACCGCATTGGAAATCCACATGGCCGCGACGACATTGGCATTATTGGTGCCGGTGACGACGGCGGTGGTCATGTCATACGTGCCGGCGGCGTTGCTGCTGAGCACATCGACGAAGGGCGGGCCGGTGGCGACGCCTTGGCGCGTGACCAGCACCAGGTCGTAATACGGCGTGCCGCTGCTGTTGATGCCGGTTATTTGGATGTCATTCAAGCCGACGACCAAATCGAGCGCCGGCGCGACCCAGGCGGGCGCTGCAGGGAAGTAGTGATCTTGGCCGGTGACCAGGTTCCTGACGCGCATGACGCCAATGGCATTGGCGTTGTTGGTGCCGGCGCAGGCAAAGCTGCTGATGTCATTGGGCACGGTGATGTTGGCATTGGTGCAATCCACAAACGGCTGGCCGGTGCCGGCCTCGCCGCGCGTGACGACCAGCGCCGCGCTGGCCGTTTGATCCACCAGATTGGTGCCGAACACGACCAATGTGTTGGTGCCGACCAGCAATGGCACGGCTGGCGCAGCCCACGGGTTCTGGGCGGCAAAGCTGACATTCGCGCCACTGGCGTTGGTCAGCCACATGAAGCCGACCAGTTGTTCGTTGTTGGTGCCGGCCAGCGCCAGGGTGGTGACATCATAGGTGACAGACGCCACCGTGGTGGTGATGCCGATGAACGGCGTGCCGGTCGCGCCCTCGCGGACAATCGTGACGGTGTCGTTGGTGACCGCGCCCAGCAGGTTGGTGCCAAACACCCAGATGATGTTGGTATTCATGGCGAGTGGCGCCGCGATGGAGAACCAGTGATTGCTCGTGGCATAAAAGCGCTGGTAGTACCCGTTGGCGGTATTGGTCAGCCATTGCTCGCCGATGACATTGATGTTGTTGGTGCCGGAGACATAGAACGTGGTCATGTCAAAAATGACCTTCATGTTCTTGTTGGTGATGTCGACAAACGGCACGCCGGTGCCAACTGCGCCGCGCAGAATGACGCAGGCATCTATGGCGACAAACCCGTCGGTGTTGGTGCCAAAGGCGGCGATGACATTCGTGCCGACTGCCAGCGCGAGGGCCGGCGCCTGCCAGCTCGTGCCGGTGGGCGCCACGCTGACGGCGGCGTTGTTGGCGGCATTGCGCAGCCAGACACGCCCGGCCAACGCTGGTGAATTTGTGCCGGCCAGCGCGACCGTGGCCACGTCGTAGGTGACCGCGTCGACGTGCGACGTGATCGCGATATGCGGCGCGGGATAGCCGCGCTCATACGCGCCCATCTCGACAATGTTGGAGACGCGCCCGTTGCCGGCCAAGTCAAGCAACAGGCGCATGCCGGCCAGGTTGGTGCCGGTATCGATGCAGGGCGAGCTGTTCGACAGTTGCAGATTACCGGCGGCATAATTCATGAAGGCCGGATTGGCGGTGATGCAGCCGCGCCCGTCATACTGGTTGCTGACCGCCGGCGTCGTGCAATTATAGATCAAGCGCGCCGTGCCATAGACCGCATAATTCGGATTGGTCGCGGCCGTGTTGAAATACATAATGTTGTTCAGGTTGGTGCCGCCATACGCGTTGACCACGCCGCCGCCGATGGTCGCGACATTGCCGGCGATGGTGCAGTTATGCACGCGGGCGTTGGTCAGCACGTAGATGCCGCCGCCTTCATAGGCGCCGTTCTGCATGACCAGGCAGCTTTGCAGGAAGCCGCCCAGCAGGCAGGCGACGCCGCCGCCGAAGGTGCTGGCGCGGTTGCCGGCAATGACGGAGCGATCCACCACGCCGGTGCCGAAAATGGTGACGCCGCCGCCGAAGCTGCCGGCCACATTGTTCGAGACGGTCGCGCGCAGCAACGTGCCGCCCTGGAACAGCAGCACCCCGCCGCCGCCCAGATACAAGTCGGCCTGCGCGCCGACATCACTGACCGCATTGCCGATGATGCTGCAGCCCTGCGCCACGCCGCCGTTGGCAATGACCATGCCGCCACCGGCACGCGCGGCGGTGTTGCTGATCACCTGGCACTGCTCGACCAGCGCGTCGCCGCCGGCGATCACGCCGCCGCCATAGGTGGCATAACTGGCGCTGATAATGCAGTTGCGCAGGATGCCGTCACCAAGGGCCACGCCACCGCCGGCGTCATCCCCGTCCACATAGCCGCGGGTGAACGTGAAGCCGTCGATGACGGAGCCCATACTCGCAAAACAGGCCTGGCAGGCATTCGCGGCGTCCACAATGGTCGCCGCCGCGCCATTGATGCTGGTCAGGTTGACCGGCACACTGGCGATGGTGATTGGCGCGGTGATGGTGTAGACGCCGTCGGTGACCAAAACCGTGTCGCCGGCTTGGGCGCTGTCAATGGCCGCCTGGATGTCGGTGGCGGCATCGAGCCAATTGGTGAAGGGCGCGACATGGCCGCCGGCGGGCGCGACATAATGCACGGCGGCGCACAGGGGCGCCGCGCCGAGAAGAATCGAGACAAGAGCGCGCTTCATGACCAACCTCGTTGAGAATGAGCGGCGCACGAACGCCGCACCCGTGCAATGCAGCCCAGCAACGCCAGCAGCGCCGCGCAGCGCGGCTCCGGAATGACGCCGTTGATGCAGACATCGTCCACCAGCAAATCCCATTCAAAAAACTTCTGCACTTCAATGTAGTTCATCTGCCCGGGCTGCGCAACAATGCCGACGGCGGGCGCGACATACTGGGTGTAGGTCGCCTGCGGCACGCCGCTGAGCAGGGCCGTGCCGGTGTACAAATACGTGTAGGTGGCGCCGCTGTTGTTGCTGTAGCGGATTTGCAGGTCGGGCACGTCGGCGCCGGTGCGCGCGAGATAGACGCTGAAATTGGTCACCAGAAAGGGGGTGGCATAACGGAAGTAATGCGTGCCGAAGCCGACCCGCCATGCATAGGGAGTGCTGTGCGTCACGTTGGTCTCGCGCTTGGCGGCGTCGGCGCTGAACACGTCAAGGGCGCGCTCCGGCGCGCTGTTGGTGTAGAACAAGGCCGTGAACATGTCCGGACTCCCGCCAAACCAGTTGGCATTTGAGGAAAAGAATTCTTCATAAGCGCAGGCCGTCAGCGCCACCATGCTGCCGTAGATAATAATGCCGGCGCACCATGTCATGCCGGCGCTCCGCGTGGCCAGCGACGCCGGGCAATCAAGACCGCGGCGGCGGCGAGCAGGCCGGACGGTTCCGGCACGCCACTGACATCGGCGCGCTGGAGGGTGGCGCACGCGCCGATGACCGGCGCGGCGCCCTCGACGGAGCACTCGCTGTCGCCGTACACAAACGCAAGTTCGAGCGCATCGCCGGGCCGCGCGGCATACTCGGCATAGCGCTCCGCCCAGCCGTCATCCAGGGGAATGCGCAGGGCATAATTGACATCCGGCGCGAGCGCGGCATTGATCGTGGCGCGCGCGCATTCGCGGCCGTTGACGCGGCCGACGACGATCACATGGTGGTCGGTCAGGGTGGTGCCGTCCAGGTCGGTGGCACGGCCGAAGACGATGACGTTCGGCTCGGGCAGGCGCGCGAACGCGCCGGTACACAAGCCGCACAGCATGAGGAGACCGAGGGGGCGCCAGCAGGTGTTCATAACAGCTCCGGGCTGCGAGACCAGTCGTATGCCGGCTAGTTGCCGGAATACGAGTAGGTCTCGAAGAAGATTTTGATGTCGGTGACGGAATCCAGAAAGTTCTGGATGCCACGATCTTTGTCGGCCAGCAAGGTGCTGCCGGGAATAATCAAGAGCCAGCGCGAGTTCCAGACCGAGCGGCCGATCAGGCGCGTCGAGTAGGTGGCGTCATCGGGCGTATAGTCGCCGGCGTCATTGTAGGCGCGCAGGGCGGTGAAGCGGCGGATGGCGGCATACTGGCTGGAGAAGGTGTCAAAGAGCGGAATCCAGTCATCGCGCGCGATGTCGGTCGACATGATCGGCATGGGCACCGGCAGGGCCTGGTCGAGAATGGTGAATTCGCGCAAGTAGGTGCTGTCGCCGCCGGGCGCGCGCAGGACGTCGTTGCCGACCGGGATCAGATACACGCGCGGCTCGTTGGCCAAACCGGACAGGTCATAATTGCTGAACCAGACGCCGACGGCGCGGATCTTGGTGGCAAAGTGCGACGAATCGTAGGCATTGTCGCCGCCCGCCAGATCGTGGCCGAAGAAATTCTGGCCCTGCTGAATGGTCGAGCCAAACTCGATGACGATGCCGGGCTCGGGCGCGCTGACGGGATCAAACGGGATGCAATAGCGCTTGAACTCAGGCAGGTCGAGGATGTTGGCCACGACGCAATTGCTGAGGACGGTGCGCCAGTGCAGGCCGGTGAGTGAAAGCGTGTTGACGCGCAGGCCGCGGCGGGCATCGGGCAGGCAGCGGAACAGCTCGGTGCGCAAGGAGAAGCGGCTGGTCTCCTGCTGCGGGTTGTTGAAGCCGAGCTGGCCTTTCAGTGTATAATCCCAGTTGAGCTTGATGCGCGCGAGCGTGTCGGCCAGGCCGCCGTCGCCACTGAGCGGGCCGGTCTGCGGATTGCCGCTGCTGTCGAGGATGCCGATCGCCATCGAGCGCACAATGTTGTCGACATAGGCGCTGCCGGGGCCGCGCGGGTCGCCGGGCCGCAGTGCCGTTTCGTAGTCGTAGGCCTTGACCGCCAGGCAGGCGTAGCGCGCGGCGAGGTCGAATTGGGCGCGGTATTTCTGCAGGGCGTCATTGCGGAAGATGCGGAAGGCCATGTCTTTGTAGCGGTAGGCCTGCACATCCGCGGCGGTTTCCTGGCGGAAGCGCGCGCGGTCGCTCTGCAGCTGGTTGCCTTCCTGGACCTTGGCGGTGTACGCGCCATAGGCCTGATTCAGCCCTTGTTCGAGGGTGTAGAGGTCAAGCATCAGCGTGCCCAGCTCGCGGATTTTGTCCTGCAAACCATTGACATCCTCAAGCATGTTGACCTGGCTTTCAGTGTCATACTCGTCGATGGCAACATTGATTTCGATCAGCTCCTTGGCGAAGTCCTGGGCAGTGATCAGCAGCTCCTTGAGGGCGGTCGTGGCGGCATAGGCGATCTGGGTGGCCCACCCGATGGTGGAGCCCGCCAGCCGTGCCAGGAAGCTTGGGTCAACGCCCGCGGCCAACCCGGCGACAAACACCAGCGGCGTGCCTTTGTTGATCACGTCCGCGCCGCCCATCGCGGTCATAACGATGGCTTGAAACGTGAACGCAATCGCCTTGGCGACCAGAATCAGCGAGTTCATCGTGGCGACTTCAGTATATTGCTTGTTCAAGATTTTGAGATGGCCGCTCTGCAAGTTGTACTTGCTGGCGATCATCGCGGAGGTTTCCTCGATTTCCGCGATTTTGCCATTGTAGTCGCTCAATTTGGATTGCAATGAGCCTTTGACTTGCAGATAGTCGGCATAGGCGCGTTGCAGCTCGCCCATCGCCGTGCGCGGGCTGGTCCACGTGCTGGGCTTCACCGCCATTTGACTGTCGGCATCGACATGATAGGTGAGGACAATGTTGGTGGAACTGCGCACGCCCTTGGTATTAACGTTGTAGACATGCCCGGTCAGGGTGACATCATACGTCAGTTGCGGCTGGCGCGCAAGCCAGGTGTTGTCGAGGTACATCCAATGATACAGGTCGGGGCCGCTATAGCCCGACGGATACGTGCCGGCCGGGCCGATATCATCCGGGTAGGGCAAGCCGTACAGTTCATTCAGGCGACTGTTGTAATCGCGTTCCTGGTCGCGAATGGTGCGTTGGAACGCGTTTTGCGTGTCGGCCTGTTTGCGCAGGGCCTGCGAGGTGTTCTGGGCATAATCAAAGACCGTGACGGCATTTTTCAAGGCGCCCACGGCCCGCGTGTAAATTTGCTCGAAGTGCGAGAGCGAGCTGTTCGGCACCCAGTCGGGATTGGAGACCAGCGAGGGATCTATGTCAAACGGCACGACCGTGGCGGCCAGCCCGAGCGGGTTGAGGCCGCGGTCGGCCTGGTCGACGGTGGCCTGCACCTCCGCCAGGCTGTTGGCGATCGAGGTCAATTCAGCCACGTTGGTCCGGTCAATGCATTGAATGCCGGTGAAGGGCGAGTAGGCCGGCAGGACGGCATTGCCGACAACCCAGTCAAAGTACGCGCCCATGCCGGCGCGCACGCCCCATTCGCCGACGCCCCACGCGCGATTCGTGTCGCCGTCACGATAGCCCTGCCACTGGCTGCGCGGCTGGTCATCAAAGGCTTGGCGATAGGTGTGGCGGACGATCTCGGCGCCGGTGCGCGCCTTGGCGGCGGCAATTTCGCAGAAGCGCTGCTCATGGCGGTAATCCACGCTGACGGCCGTACTGCCGACATTTTCGGCATAGGTGCCCGGAATCCAGTCGAAAAACGCGTTGTTGATCAAACTGTAATAGAGGGTGATGGCCGACAGGTAATGGCCCCACGCATCGCCGTGCCCTTGCGGATACAGGATGGCGGCATCATCTTGGTTGATGATGCCGTCGGCATTGCCGTTTTCATCAAGAATGTCGTAATTCAAGGCATAGGCGACTTCGCCGCCGGTGATGTCCTTGGTGAAGTTCCACGGCAGGCGGTTGTAATACGGGGTGGTCCAGACCGGTGGCGTGACCGGTGGAATTTCCTGGCGGACGGGGCTGCCCTGGCCGCGGCCGCGCAGCAGGGCGAGCGTCTCATCCAGGAGCGACGCGGTCTGGTTCATGAAGCAGAAGAGCGAGGGCGCGGCATACCCATAGACCTCGTCTTCGGTGCTGATCGCAATGGTCGGGTCTTGCGCGTCGGCATACGCTTCGTTGCCCAACAGCATGTACAAGTCGGCAATGCGGCCGGCCGCCAGCATGATCATCTGGTTGGCATTGTCATCATGATGCGGCGGGTTGCCGTAGATGCTCATGTTCATCGCGGTCTTGAGCAAGGTCGTGTAAATTTCGAGCAAGCCCCATTGGTCAATCGACTGTGGATTGAGCGGGACATCGCCTTCGTAGCGCGAGCCAATCTGCGCAATCATGCTGACCATCGTGTTGATCTGGCGGTTGTAAAAGTCGTAATAGCGCTGCTCAAAGGGCGTGATCGCATCCAGCACGCGCTGAACCCAGCCTTCAATGTAGGCGGGCGGCGTCCAGTTGCTCCAGTTCGTGCCGCCGGGATAGCCAAGCTGGAGCCGCCGGTAGCGCGCGACAAAGTAATGGCTGTCGAGCGCGAACAGGTTGTCGCCCGCAATGGTGATGTCGACGGCGCCCTGGCCGCTGGCCGGCGCGACATACGGATACTTGCTCCACTGCTCGACGTTGGTCTGGTTGGCGGGAATCAGGCCATTGTTGTCGGGCAGGACGAAGCGCCAGTCAAAGGCGAACGGGCTGGGATCGCCATTGAAGTCGCTGCTGTGGCGCACGGTGGCCTGTTCCGCATAGGGATTGCTCTGCAGGCCGACCTGCTCGAGTTCGCCGTCGAAGGCCGGCAGCACGACATTGATGACCTGCAGTTGGATGCTACTCGACGGCGGCTGCATGTATTTGTTGGTGCTGTTGTTGAACGCCACGGTGACATAGCCAGTGCCCTTGGCCGTGCCGGCGCTGAGCGCCAGGGTGTCAAAGGGAATCGCGTCGTTGGTCACTTCAATGACATTCGAACACAGGTTGCAGAGCGCGACGGCGGCATTGAACAAGACCGCATCGCCATAGCTGCCGAAGACATTGGTGATGACCGTTTTTTCACGCGGCGAAATGACGTTGAACAGCAGATAGCCGGGCAGGCCGATTTCACTCGAGGTGAGCGGCACATACTGGCCGTCAAACAGCAGTTTTTTCTGGGTGCCATCGTACCACAACCGCTGATTGAGCTGGGGCGGCAAATCGTTGAAGTAGTAGTGCCCCTGCACCAGCGAGGTTTCCTTGATGAGCGTCGACGGCAGGGCATAATTGGCCGGCAGGGCCACGCTGCGAATGCGCGTGGGATCCACCAAGCGCACGACCGGCCCGGCGCCGAAGGCGGTGTTGGCCATGGCTTGCTGGTAAAGGATATCGGCGCTGGTCTGCTGGCTCATGTCCGGCAGGCCGTGGCGCGGCTTGTAGAGCGTGTCGTACACCTGCAATTGCGGATAGTTCTGTTCCCAACTGATGGTGTAAAACATGTTGAGCGGCCGGCCGGGCGTGCCGGCAAAGCGATCCAGCAGGGGAATGACCCCGTTTGACAGCGAACTGGTGTACCAGGAGGGAATGTACCAACTGCTGTCCATGTTGGGATAGAACCACTGCAAGACCACAGTCGCCTGGGCATTCGGCCCGCCGTCGCCGGCGGCGCAGGCCCAGAGCTGGTTGTTGCGGTCGCGCCAGGCCGGGCCGTTGAAAATGATGGTCTGCTGGTTGCCGGGCCAGGACGCCAGCGGATCGGGCGGGGAGAGCAGCCGCGCGGCATAATTGGTCGGATAGACAAAGGCATACTGCGCGTTGGTGGCGACAACCTGATACATCTGCACATGCCAGTGGTTGGCGTTGGCGGGCTGATACGGCATCAGCACAAACGGCTGCGAGGTGTACGGCGACGCGTCGTTCTGGCGGTTCAGATCATTGCGCAGCGCGAACGGCTGGCCGCTGTACATCAAGGCATGTTCTTCGTTGGGATTGTAGCCCGGCTGGGTCGGGTCATTTTGGGAATAAATGTAGGCGTTTTGCCAGCCGCCGTCGAAGGGCAGGCCGCCCTGGGATCTAGCCACGATAATCTGGCCAAGATTGCCGCTGCTGCTGCTGATCGGCGCGGCCGTGTTGGTCCAGCCCACGGCGTTGAGCGTGCCGATGTGGTTGTAACCGGAGGCGTCATCCACAAGCGGGCCGCTGCCTTCATTGCAGGGATAATATGCCAGCAAGGCGGGCTCATCCTGCGGGATGGCCAGTGCCTGCAACACGGATCGGGCGATCTGGGCCGGGGTGCGCACGCTGTTCCAGACGCGCACGTCGTCGAGCACGCCAAGCAGGGTGGCGTCCGCGCCGCCACACCCGCCAAGCAGCAGCGGCGCCGCACTGTCGCATGTCAGATTGACCGCGCCGCCGGCCTGCGCGGCAACGCCATTCAGGTAGATGGTCACATTGGTGCCCGCAACCGTCACGGCGACATGCTGCCAGGTGTTGGTCATGATCGCGCCGGCAGGTGTGCTGAACCGTTGGTTTTTGGTTTCAAAGACGATGCGGCCGTCGCGCGTGTCGCGTGAATTGAGATAGAGTGCGAAGCCATCGCTGGCACTGCTGTCAGCCGTGCGTTTTGAGACCAGCGCGTTGAGCGTCGCCTTGTCGCGCGGACAAACCCAGGCTTCGACCGTGAGCTGGTTGGTGGGGCCCAGCGCCGGATCAAGGCCGCAATTAACCGTGCCGCCCAAGCTGGCAAAAAGCAACGCGGTGTTGGTGCCCATGGCCGGCCAGATGTTATTGTAGCGCCGCACAAACGACGGCACCTGGATGCCGGCGGCAACGCGGTTGGTGAGCATCCAGCTGCACCACCAGACCTCGAGCGTGCCGGCATTGACGCCGAACAGTTGCGAGTTGGAGGAGCCATAGGCGTAGAAATCCGGCAGATAGCGGTCGCCTTGCGACTCGTGCAGATAGCCCGCGCCGGGGCCTTGCTGATGTTCATCGCGCAACTCGACGCCGATCGGCCAGTCAATCGACAAGGCGGGGCGTTCCACGCCGATGATGATGGCCGGCGGGGTCGCGCTGTACTTGCGCATACGCACGCGGCTGATGCGCAGCGCCTGCGCGCCGCCACCGCTGGCCACATTCAACAGCGGATACAGCGGCGGGCCGGGCGTGTTCTGGGTCACCGGGTTCCCCTGTTGCACGGTGTTGCGGAACCAGGTGATGCGGCCGTTCTCAAACGCCACCGCCAACAGATCGTTTGATGCCAGACTGGCAAGATTCGGGCCGTACTGCTGATATTTCCCGTTGCATGCCTGGCCGGCAAACGCGACGCCGTTGTTCTGCCCAAGATCCCAATCGGCATATTGCAGCGGATTACTGATCAGGTTGTTGAGATCACTTTGGAAGAGGCCGCCCAAGCCGTCCAGCCCGGACGCGCCGCACAACGCGCCGCGCACATTGGCTTGCGGCGCCAGCGCGCCGGCCAGCCAGGTCTCGATAATCATGCCGGCCTCCACGGGCACCCGCGCCACCAACTGGTCGCCGGGATTCAGCACCAACTGGCCGTTCTGCACCGATGGCGCGCCTTGCACGTTCCACTGGTCGAGATCGGCGGTGAAATCGTCGTACACATCAAACGCATCCCACGCGCTGCTCAGCGGATAGGCGTTGCTGTTGCCGTACTCAAAATAAATCGTGGCCGTCTGCGCGTCAGCGGCTTCAATCCAGACAATCGAGACCCCGGCGTTGTTCCACTGCTCGATCCAATAATCAAGCGCTTCGCCGCCGGCATCATAAAAACGAAGATCACTCCCGTCGGCCTTGGCATGCGCATACGGAAAACTGTTCGACAACACCAGGCGCACTTGATAGTACGCCACCGGCGTCGGCGGTTCCAAGCGCAGCACGCGCCGATATTGCCACAGCAGATCTGCACGCTCCACCGACTTGATCACCTCAAATCCGACCCATTCACTGCCCGGCTGGCCGTTGCCGTTGTCGGTCATGAGTTTCAGCAAGGATTTGCCCGGCCCGCTGGACATAAAGGCGTTCGTGTTCAAGAACCCATGGTCGTAGGCGCCGGCGTATTGCTCGGCATCCATCAGCTCGGGGTTGAAGGCGGCGGGAATACCAAAGGGCGGGCCGAGGTCATCATCGCTGTCGCCGCGCACATACAGCCGCGCCCATTTTGTCCGGTCATTTTCTTCCGGCCAGTAGGAATAGTACCGATCCATTTCATACGGCCAGTTGACATTGAAGCCATAGCCGCCGATTTCCTGAAAGAACACTTCCATCAAGGGCGTCAAGGTGTTTTGATTGACGGCGAACAGCGCGCCGTTCATTTTGCCCTGCACATTGTGCTGATAAATCAACACGGGCGTGCCGTTGCCGGCCGAGATGTACGGCACGGCGGGATTGCTGACGGTCATAATCGGCTGCAGTTGCGCGCCAACCGGCACGTATTGCTCGCGCCAGCCGGTGTTGGGCATCACTTGCACGACGTCCACGCCATACAGCGGGCCGTTCGTAACCGCGCCTTCGTACAGCAGCACCAGATAGCCCATGCCGGTGCGGGCATACAGATGCTGCTTGGCGCCGCTGTAGGCGACCCAGACGGTCTCGGGCGAAACCGGATTGGTCGGCGCGGCAATGTCTTCGTTGTAATAAAACGTCAGTTGCGGCACCGCGGTCACATCCACCAGCGGCCCGCGTGACGGCGGCTGATTCCAATACAGTTTTTTCGCACGCGTACCGGGCGGCGGCCCGGCCTGAATAATATACAGTGATTTGATCACGCCGGTGGCGCCGTCCCACCAGTCGATTTCCAGCTCGCCCGGGTTGACCGACACGACCACGTTGGTGTAGGGCAGGTACACGCCGCGCGTCACAAGATTGCTCCAGGCCACAACATAATTGGTGACCCCGCCGATGATCACCACGTTGGTGAAATAGCCGCCACCGCTACCCTGGCTGAGGAGCTGCGGCGGATGGGCCGCGTTGGCCCGGCCGCCAACCGCCGGCGGAATCAGGGTGCCGAGAAACGTGTACGTTGCGCCGGCAATGTAATAGCCGACATTTTCCGGCCCGTCCTGCCAGCCGTTCTTAAAGCCCTTGACGCGCACGACCGTGCTGCCCTGGATCGGAATGCTGCCATTGATCGCCACCGGCGAGGAAACCGTCGGGCTGGGCGGGCTGGCTCCTTTTTCATAATGAATAGCCGCGCCGATCGTTGCGCAGCTGACCAGCACATTGGTCGGCCCGGGGAAAAACCCGCTTTGCGGATTCATCACCACGTTGGAGACCATCAGCATATACTCGTCGCTGCGGCTGCTGCTCGAGAGCCAGCCGCTGCGCGTGGCCAGCGCCTTGAGCGGATTGCCGCTGACACTGACCAGCACATTTTGACTGTTGGTGATCGGCGTGCTGGCGGGCGTCGGGTCGCTGCCGTCGCTGGTGTAATACAGCGCGACCGGATTGAACAAATTGTTCTGCTGGTCGCGGCAGGAGACATTGATGTACGTCGGATTGAAAAAGGTGCCGTAACTGGGCGAAAACGTGGGCGGCGGCACGGTCAGCGAGAACGCCGCGCTGGCGTAACTCTCCGCATACGGGCTGAGCGTGGCCATGACGCGCAACGTGCAACTGTTGGTCAGCAGGATTTGGTTGTAGCCTTCGCGGCTGACGGGTTGCGGCGAGGCGGTCGTCGGCGTGCTGCCGTCAAGCGTGTAATAAAAATTCGCCGCGAAATTCGAGCACGCGACAGCAATCGTGGTCACGCCGGTGAAGACGCCGCCGCTGGTGGGCACCCATTGCTGCTGGCCTTGGCCATCGACGACTTGTGCGCGCAGCGTGGTCAGCGGCAGGCGCTGGCGCGTGCTGAGCAGCTGCAGATACGGCTGCCAGATGTTGCCTTGGTAGTACGTCAGGCCGTTCTGCGTGAAAAAGTCCGTGCCCAGATGAAATTCGATCGTGCTGATGGCATCGTTTGAGACGCGCAAGGTTTGCGTGAAGCACGCGTAGTTGGCGCTGTTAAGTCCGTTGGTTTGATTCATCAGCGAGCCGTTCCCGTCGTAATACGTCTCGGGATAGGATTGCGCCAGCGTGACATTGGCCTGGCTGCCATCCGCGCGCCGACCAACAATGCTCGAAAAGATGGAGTACTGCCGATGATACAAGCTGCCCGGACCGGTCCAGTTGATGTTGTAATCATAGACAAACGAGAACCAGATGTAGGTATCGACGTAGGGCATGGTCGGATCGCTGCTCTGCGGCAAAACAAACGTGTTGTTCCACTGGGCGGGCTGGCTGGCATAGGTGCCATTCAACACGTAATTCCACGCGGGCGGCGTGCCGGACGGCATCGTGGTCCAGCCCGGCCAGAGTTTGCAGTTGACCGGGTTGAAGCAATCGAAAAAATTCCAGCCCAGCTTGATTTGCGGCGTGCCGGGCCACCCTGACGGATCAGGCCCGGGACCAACCTGCATACTGGGCCCAGCCATGAGCAGGCCGCAAACCATCCACACCCAGAGTGTGCAACGCATGTTCATACTCACCCTCACGGTGAAAGCTAAAAAACGCGCATCAGCATGCACGCCACGCCGTGCGCCGCAATTGGCACAGCAGCGCCACCAGCGGCGCGGCGGCCAGCCACGGTTCCGGCACAAATTCATAGGCGCCCATGTCGACACTGGCGCCGGTCATGCGCGGATTGCCGGCCAAGTCGGTGGCGCTAATCATCCACGCTTGCGTCATGCCTGTGTCGCGGCAGGGCGACAAGAACGTCAATTGGAACCCGCCGGCAAAGAGCGGATCGAGCGCGAGATTGCCGCCGCCATCCTGGGCGGGCGCCGGCGCGGGCTGCAGACAGCCATGCTCAAACCACAAGGTGCCGCCCGTGTAATTCGGCGCAGCGGCGACCGCCGTGTTGCCGTACAAAATCGTGTTGACCAGCAGGGTCGTCGTGCCGCCGCCGAAAAAATCAATGCAGAAGATGCCGCCGGCATCATTGCTGCTGAGGTTGGCGGCGATGGTGCAGTTCTCAAGGGTGCCCATGGAGAGCGCGAAGATGCCGCCGCCGCCGGTGCGCATATTACCGGCATCCGGAATCGGATCGGCCGGCGTCAGGTTGCTGACGATCAGGCACGAGCGCGCCGTGCCCGCACCTTGCAAGGCGAGGCCGCCGCCGGCCCAGCCACCGCGGTTGTTGCGGATGATGCAATTTTCCAGCAGGCCGCCCGCGAGCGCGACGCCGCCGCCAAATTGCGGCGCGGCGTTGCTGTACACAAGGCAGTTTTGCACCAAGCCGCCCGCCATCGAGATGCCGCCGCCCGCTTCCCATGCCGTGTTGCCGGCGACCACGCACTCGCGCAAGGTGCCTTGCGTCATGCGCACACCCGCGCCACTCGCATCGATCGCGTTGGTCAGCGTAGTGCCGGTCAAGGTAAAGCCGGCCACAACCGTGCTGGCATAGCGCAGGTCGAGGCAGCGCCGGCCGGGGCCGCCGCGAATGGTGGTGACCGCCGCGCCAGCAACACTCTGCAACGTTATGTTCGTGCCGGGGATGAGCACGGCCGCTTCCGTGTAGACGCCATTCGAGACCAGCACGGTCGTCTGCGGCGTCGCCGCGCGCAGGGCATCAGCGATGTTGGTGGACGCCATCGCCCACGAGGTGTACGGATAGCGCTGGCCGCCATTGGTGGCAACATAATAGAAGGCGGGCGTTTCATACGCGCCCATGTCCACAATCTCTTCGAGAATGCGCGGCGAACCCTCCACGTCGGTCGCACTCGTCATCCACGGCAGGTTCGTGCCGGCGTTGCGGCAGGGCGACGCGCGCTGCAGCCGCCAGCCACTGAAAACCGGATTGGTGCTGATGTTGCCCGTGCCGGGCATCCCCGCATTAACGCACGAATAGTCGCATTGCCAGCCGCCGCCTTGCGTATGTACATCGGCGGTGGTGCCGACATTGTTGCTGTTGTAAACCACAATGCTGTTCAACAGCCGGCCGCCGTTAATGAGCCAGGCGCCGCCCGGCAAATTCGTGCCTTGGGTCCAGTTCCCCACCACGGTGCAATTGACCACGGCGCCGCCATTGCTGCAAAACACGCCGCCGCTTTCCGGCGCCTCGCTGTCGCGCAGCAGGCAACTGCGCAGCTCGCCGCCGCCATTGAGAAACGCCGCACCACCCTGCAAGCCGGCGCGCCCGAACGACACCACGCAGTTCTCGACCAGCCCGCCGCCGTCGCAAAACACGCCGCCGCCACAACTGACCGGAAAGGTTTGTGCTCCAAGATTGATGCGCGCATAGCCGCCTTCCAGCGTAAAGCCGCGCAACACCGCGCCGGGGTGGCCAAGATAGACGCAGCGCTTGTGCCAGCCCAACGCATCAATGGTCGTCACGGCCGGCCCGAACACTGCGGCAAGAACAATTGCATTGGTCAGCATCACGCCGCTGCCGGATGTTTCATCGCCGGCCGTGCCGACGATATAGCGCCCGCTCGACACCAGGATCGTGTCGCCATCCAGCGCGCCGGCGACTGCCACCGGGATATTCGTCGCGGCCGTGGCCCATGACGCGTACGGCGCCACGTTGCTGCCGTCCAGCGCAACATAGCGTGTGGCTGCAAGGCTGGTCAGACTACCGGCCAGAAATCCGAACAAGACAAGAGAGACGGTCGCTGATCGCATCGGCAATCCTTAATTGAGCAAGGTGGTGATGGGACTGACAAACTGCAGCACATAGGTGCCCTGCACATTCAACGTCTTGTGATACAGGCCGTCCAGCGCTTCGCGATAGACACCGCCCACGAACGTGTCACCCCAGCCGGCCTGCGACGCGCCGCCCACCGGCGTGGCTGAAAAGGCCATGGTCATGGTGCGCGTGACGGTGAACGACTGCACGCCTTGCGGCAGCGTGGTGGTGTAATTATCCAGATTGTTGTGGTCGGGATGATACAGATGCTTGAACGGGCTGAGGCGGTCGTTGTAATCAATGGTCAGCGCGGTGGTGAGAATGCGCGTGGCGGCATTGAATTGCAGCGCTTGTGGCTGGGTGAAGCCGAACACCACTGAGCTGAAGCGCTGGCCGGCCACGGTCGTGCTGTCCTGCTGCGCGGGCACATATTGCGGGATCAGGTCGTCATTGGCGACAATCACCATGTTGGTCGTGGCGCCCGTGCGCGCCAGCATGACCGTGGCATGCTGCAGCAGGCGCACCACGCCGTTGGAATCCTGATGGACAATCACGCGAAAACGCAACGGCGACGGCGTGGCGCTCGGCGTCGTGGCACCGTTGACATCACTGACCTGGTCGAGCAGCACATTGCCAACCCACAGGCCGGCGCGCGGCAAGGCTTGGTCAAGGGTGGCGCTGCGGGTGGCCATGATCGGCGCCAGCACCTGCATGCCGCTGCTGTCGCGAATCTGGAGCAATGACTGGTATTCCGCGCCGGCGCCTTGGCTCGCGGTCATGTCCGGCCGCCGCACCAGCAATTGCACGACCCATTCCTGGCCTGGCGCCAGCGTGTGCGTCAGCGTGCCCTGCAGCGGCTCCCACATGAAGCGCATCCGCGCCGGGTCTGCCAGCCAATACGACAACGGCACACTGCCGGCCAGCGCCGGCGCGCCCGCCGGCGGCGTGGCGGATGCCTGCTGCGTCAGCAGCACGGTGCGCGTGCTGGCCGAGACGTTTTTCACGCGCAGTTCCTGCTCGCTTAACATGGTGCTGAAATCCAGCGCCTTTGCGCCGCGCGCGCTAACCTGCAGCGGGCCGGTGAATGTGGATGCGCCGGCACAACGAATCCAGTAGGCCTGGCCGCGCACGACCGGCGTCGCCGCCGCGTCAACCTGCTGCCAGTGCCCGGCGCGGTCAAGCGCATAGACGGGCTGCCCGGCATGGGCACTCGAGGCCGCCAGCAATTGCGCAAAGCTCAGCGGGGCTTGTTCCTCAACAAAAAAACCAACCAGATTGAACGAGTCGGGATACCAGGTGGTGGACGGCACGGCGGCGCGGCCGGTGATGACCAGCGGCGCGGGCGTCACCTCGTCACGGCACTTGATCAGATAGGCGCGCTGGCCGTCAACCTGCCAGAGATTGTTCAAGAACGCCTGCGGGTGTGCCGCGGGCAACCACGTCAACCATTCCGGCTGGCCGGGCAGCAGCGTGGCCGGGTCGCGCACAAATTGCATTGGCTGAAACCGGCGGTTCCACGCCCAGACGCTCTCGATGGCCGGATCGGCAAAAACGGCGGCACACGCATTTGACAGCGGCGTGACTTCAAGAAAAACAGCGTTCCAGCCCGGCTGCAACGCCACGGTTTGCGAAACCCACTGGGCTTGCACCCCAATGGCACACACAACGCAGAACACCGCGGCATACGCTTTCATGGTGCCTCCAAAGTGGGAGAGCGGTGAAAACAAAAAACATTATTACCCAATCAGTATAGCACAGCTTTATGTGCATGTCAATATACCGCCCCCAGCTTCTGAAATGTGGATGCTAAAGGTTTTAAGATGCAAGCACAAGTCAACCTTCTGTTGTGATTGGTGCCGGAATGTAGCTGCGCACGCCGTTGCCGCTGTAATATCCCTCCATCCCTCCATCCCTCCATCCCTCCATCCCTCCATCCCTCCAGTTCCGGCAGCCGCTTGACACATGTGCCGGTGATGTGTTATCATGTGCAAACGGTTGCGCATGCCATGACCATGGCCGGCGTGGCGCGCATACCCGGCCCTGTTTGTCACAACCTTGAGGTGAGTACGATGATAACCGTCCGGCGCGCAGGCCAGTCACACCGCGGAGTCGCGTTGATTGCGGTCTTGTCGGTGTTGACCATTCTGGCATTACTGGCGGCGTCGTTTGCCGTGCTGATGAGCGTCGAGCAGGACGCCGGCCGGGTCAGCATGACGCGCCTGCAAGCCGAATGCCTGACCAAATCCGCACTCGAACATGCCCAGGCAATCCTGCGCCAGGATATCATGGATCAGCCCGGCTGGGATGACCCGGGCGAACTGTGGGGCGCCGCCTTTGCCCCCGGCAAAAACAGCGGCGAGGATGTCGTCGAGATCGACGGCACGCCCAATGCCAACGGCCAGCCCGGCGATGCCCGCTGGATCTATGTCCACCTGACGGACGGCACCCTGGCCGGGCGCTATGCCATCATGGTGCAGGACGAAGCCGGCAAGATCAATGTCAACAGCGCCAGCGCGCTCAGCCCGCGCCAGCAACATCAAGGCGTCGGCACTTTTGAGACCATGCTGACGGATGGCAGCACGCGCGGCTTGCCGATTTCGCTCGCCTTTGGCCAGAATATCCTGGCCTACCGCTATGGCCGCGATCGCGCCCCCGGCCAGCGCGGCGTGGATGACAATTATACCGCCGCCCAATTTGCCGCCGACGAAATTGACAATAATGCCAATGGCGTGATCGATGAACCGGACGAGGGCATCGACGAGCCGGAAGAATTTAATGCCCTGCAACCGGCGTGGGATGACCGCTCGTTTTCCTCGCTGCAGGAAGTCGCCAGCAAGGCCTCCGGCGGCAAGGAGCTGAATGCCAATGCGCGCCGCATGCTGCGCCAATCCGGCACGGTCTACACCCGCACGCGCGACGCCTATTTTGACGAACAAACCCGCACATGGCAACGCCAAATCAACTTGAATGTCGGGTCGCGCGACCAAGTGACCAAGCTGCTGCGCGCCGCCAATGATGTCGCCCGCTTCGAGCCCGTCGCGAGCCGCTTGCAGAACCTGATCGCCAATGTGATTGACTATCGCGACGAGAATCACGTGCTCTCGACCGTTGGCGCCGAGTATGGCGTCGAAGCCGTGTGCTTTAATGAAATCATGGCCAATGACGGCAGTTACACCGTCGAAGCCGACCATTGCGACCCGGCCGCCTATGATCAGTACCATTTGGTGCACCGCCTCGGGCGCTGGTACAATCTGACCGGCAGTGATCGCTTTTATGGCTGGACCATTAGCGCCATCACCCGCGCGGCAGGCGGCACGTTTATCAACGGCGGCAAGCGCGAGCAATATCCCGACGGCGCCGATGTCCAGATCGGGACGGACATCATCAATCCCGGCGGCCTCGCCAGCAAGCTGCGCGATTTCAAAAAGCTGCAGAGTGAATTGGGCTCGCCCGGCGACCTTTGGAAAAACTGCTACCTCAAACTGTGGAACCAGGCCGCGGCCGCCTATTCCTATTATCCGGTGATCAAGAGCGCCCAGAACAGGGTCACCGTCGGGCTGCGCTCCGTTGATGAGTTCAATGCCTTGAGCACCACCGTCTGGAGCAGCGCGCGCCTTGACACGCTCTGGCGCGTGCACGACGCGACCTATAGCGTGTTCCCGCGCGCCAGCGACTGCTGGTGGTTCCCCACCCAGTGGGATCGCGGCTTCAAGCCGCCCGACAACCTGCACTATTTGGTCTATATCGGCGAGCAAAACTTCGAGGGCAACACCAGCGACACCGGCTATCCTTTCACCGGCACGCCCTCGGGCCCGTGGAAGGGCTACAATCGCATGCTGGATGTCGACGGCGACCTTTCGCGCAACAGCGAAAGCGAAATGCTGGTGCTGCGCCAGTCCGACCTGAAAAACACCTCGATGGAAATCCCCGGCGGCAAACAACAGATCGACTTGCTGCGCTGGGCCTATCAGGACGGCAAATCCGTCCAAGCCAAAAACGGCTATGTCCGCGTCTTGCTGACTTCCGGCAATAGCACCGGCTTCTCCCGCGCCGGCACCTCCAATGCCGAAGCCTATCGCAATAAATCCGCCTTTGATATCGCCTATATCATGCGCCCGGACATCATTGAGTTGATCAACATCAGCGCGCGGCCGATCAGCATGCGCAACTGGCGCGTGGTGATCAACACCGGCGCGTACGCCGATCAGGTCGGCCTGATCGAATCGGCCCCGCATTACAGCCTGCAGTCCCACAAATTCTATGACGATCCCAATCCCAGCATTCCGCCCAATGGCTATTTTTACCTGACCAACAACCGTGAAATTTTTGACAAGGAATACGGCTCGCGGCAATCGGGCACCTGGGGCGATTCGCAAGACGAGGCCTATCCCTGCTTTGAATTGCCCGACTCGCTCTGGGGCGTGCGCTACAAGGTCACGCGCGTGCAGCCGACTTCCGTCACGGTCAGCGGCTCGAATTGGCGCCCCGACCAGATGAAATACGAAATGGTCGAGTTTCATACCAAGCGCACGGTCACCGGGCGCAACGGCCTGACTGGCGTCCGCAAAGTCGTGTTGAGCAACACGCGCGACACGCTGTCGTTTGTGCTGCCGGTCGGCTTGGTCGTGGACGGCGTCCAAGCCGGCGATGATGCCGTCATCGTCGGCATGCCGCACGCCGGCGGCTTCCTCTCCATGACGCTCAAGGACGAGTACAATCAGATCGCCGCCCGCACCATTGAATATGGTTCGACCGAGCCGGATGAAATCAATTACTCGACCGAAAAACAAGACCCGACCCATTATAATTGGGTCAAGTCGCGCCGCGCCACCTTTGGCGGCACGCAACGCCTGGCCAAGAACCACTCGATGCCGACCGGCACCTACGTGCCCGCCTTTGTCAAGGACAACCAATATGTCTCAATCGGCGAGATTCAACAAGTGCGCAAATCGGAAGACTGGCAAAACATCGGCTCGCGCGGGCGCGGCGCCGCCAGCACCGTGACGCTCAAGGCGATTGGCAAGTACTTCACCGTCGCGGGCGTGCGCCTGGATCCCGAGGAAGCGGGCGCCCACGTCCAGGGCTGGAAGCCGGCCTTCGGTCTGGTCGCCTCGTTCGGCAACGGTGGCGTGACCACCGAAAACGCGCACTGGGAGCCCGGCCAGTGGGACAACCAGACTTTGCGCATGCTCTCCGGCCCGCAGAAGGGCGAGAGCTTCGCCATTGCGCACAGCACCCAGAATGGCGTGACCGTTGCCGGCTATTCCGTCCCCAGCGGCGCGCAGTTGCGCATCAAAAAAGGCGACCAGTTCAGCGTCGGGCCCGGCTATGCCACCCCGTTTTATTACACCCGCCAAAATGGCGATGTCGGCGTCTGGGAATGGCAAAACAAAGGCCTCGAACGCAACAGCTACGGCCTCTATTTGTATGGCTTGTGCGACTCGATTGACACGACCGAGTTTTTGGAGGAAAATTTCAATGCCGGCATGGAAGTCTCGGCCTGGAACTTCGAGACCCAGGCATTCGACCAATTGCCGCTGCCGGGCGAGCGGCGCACCGGCCGCGCCGGCGACGCCTACGAGATTGTCAGCGGCCGCAGCCAGCATCAGTATGAGAAAAACGACGGGGCCTACATCGGCAAAATCCATCCCCAGCACATCTCGCCCAAAAACGGCATCCGCCTCCAAATCGTCGCGCGCGGCTTGAACGCCAAGCGTTGTTCCGGCACGGCGTGGTTTGACTACGCATACCTGGCGCCCGGCTCCGTCTTTGGCAAGATCAACATCAACTCTGCCAGCGAACGCGTGCTGAGCGCCCTGCCCGGCGTCACCCCCGAACTGGCGCACAACATCGCGCTGGGCTTCGATAACACCGGCCGCGCCCAGCTCAAACCCTACAAATCATTGACGGATGTGCTCAATGTGCGCGGCCTGACCACCGAGATTTTCTCGCAACTG
>JAPLST010000479.1:1518-6125 GCA_026398485.1 bacterium | reverse complement strand
GCCCTGGGAGCGGCGGACCAGGCCCTGCCCACGGATCCTTCGGGCGCGCTGGGTCGCTTCATCACGGCGGCGCGGGCCGCGGCCGACGTGACCGTGACATACTGGGTGCGCTCAACCACGACGGTCACCGCCGTGGCCGGCCCCGCCGTGGCCGCCAGCATCGACGCCGCCAGCAGCGCCTCTTCGCGCAGGGCGATGCGCGCGGCATCCGCGCTCTTCGGCATCACCAGTTGTTCCTCTTCCCGGGCGGTGCAGCCCAGCAAGGCGCACATACTCAGCACGCCCAGCATTCCTGTTTTGTAATTACGCCGCATGTGCCAGTAGTTGTTTGAGCCGCGCACTGGTATCGTGGTCAATGAGCGGCATGATGACCCGGTCGAGATCGCCCTTGAGCACTTCTTCCAAGGCATGGATCGTCAGGCCGATGCGATGATCGGTCACCCGGTTCTGGGGAAAATTATAGGTGCGGATTTTCTCGCTGCGATCGCCGCTGCGCACCATCGAGCGGCGCTGCGCGGCGCGCGCACTATCCGCCTCCGCATGCATCCGTTCCAGCACCCGCGCGCGCAGCACGCGCATGCCCTTGGCTTTGTTCTTGTGCTGGCTGCGCTCGTCCTGGCTGGAAACCACCACGCCGGTCGGCAGGTGCGTAATGCGCACGGCCGAGTCGGTCGTGTTGACATGCTGCCCGCCGCAGCCGCCGGCGCGAAACACGTCAATCCGCAGATCCTCCGGCTTGATCTCCAGCTCCACCTCGCCGGCTTCCGGCAGGATCACCACCGAGGCGGCCGACGTGTGGATCCGCCCGCTCGCTTCCGTCGCCGGCACGCGCTGCACGCGATGCACCCCGGCTTCATATTTCAGGTGATAGTAGACATCCGTCCCGTCAATGCTGAAGACCACTTCCTTGATGCCGTTCAATTCCGTCAAACTGGTGCTCAAGGTTTCAATGCGCCAGCCTTTGCGCTCGGCGTACCGCGTGTACATGCGCAGCAGGTCGCCGGCAAAAAGCGACGCTTCGCCCCCGCCCGTCCCCGCCCGGATTTCAACAATGGTGTTCGCTTCATCTTCTTTGTCACGCGGAATCAGCAGGCGGTGCAGCGCCGTTTCGGCCTGACTGTGCGCGGCCCGCGCTTCGACCAGCTCTTCCTCGGCCAAGTGGCGCAAGTCAAGGTCATCCGTGCCGGCACTCAACAATTGCGTGTTTTCCTCAATCCGCCGGTGCCAGTCACGCAAGACGCTGATGGCCTTGACAATCTGCACCAGGCGCGCATGCTGGCGCGTCAGGTCGCGCAGTTGCGCCAGATTTGCCGTGGCCTCCGGCAACGCCAGCGCGGCTTCCAGCCGGTGCAACTCGTCTTCATAGCGGATAAGGTCTGCAATCTCCATGGGCAGTGTGTCCCAGGCCAATGCGGCGGCGCGGCCGTGTCACGACCGGCGCATGCACGCCGGCCATGGCCTTAGGCAACCGTTTCTTTCTTGGCGTAGCGCTTCTTGAATTTCTCGACCCGGCCGGCGGCGTCGACGTATTTCTGCTTGCCGGTGAAGAAGGGATGGCAGGCCGCGCAAATGCCAATGTGAATGTCGCGCGCGGTCGAGCCCACGCGGTATTCGGCGCCGCACGCACATTTGATCGTCGCCGGCGAGTATTTCGGATGTATGCCGTCTTTCATTGTTGTTCCTGAACTGTTATCTGAGCGGCATGCGCGGCGGCGCACATACCATATTCTTACAGGTTCATTAGTATATGAAAAACACGGAAATTATGCAACCACGCGTGATTTTCGCGCGATTTTTCCCTGCATTTCGGTTAGCCAAGGTCGGGATGCGAACTGCTGGATTGCCATGGTTGCCGCTTGCTGCGTCTGCACCGATGCATCCACGCCGCTGGCGGGACTCCAATCAGCCGACTACCTGCGCCCCGCTGGCTTGGCCAGTCCCGCCATCGGCGTGGATACGCCACGCGCTCCGCGCGGGGTATGCCGCTGCCGCCGCCCCATTCCTTCCATCCTTCCATCCTTCTTTGGCCCAGCGGAAAGCACCAAAAAAACGAAAACGAACCGCCAATGCACGCTAATAACCACGCCTTTATTCGCGAGTATTTGCGAGTATTCGCGGTTAAAATTATGCCGGGATTTTCGTGGCAAAAAGCGGGGACAGCGCAACCGCTAAGCGCATCTTCATTTTTAACGGCCCTGGCCGCGTTATAAATTCCCGCGCCGCGCGGGAATTTAACGCTGATGGCCCGGCGGGACACACAAGCGCGGCAATGATTTATCGTGGTTCGAGGAAAATACCCCAAATTCTTTCGCCGCGAAAGAATTTATTCGCAACGTTACGAATGCCTTGACATTCCCCGCCTTTTATGCTATACTTCTCAATCATCATTATGATAGGAACTGCACGTTTCAGCCTGTAAATGTACTTTTTTTGCAGTTCATTACCAAGGAGCGCCAGCCATGCAAACCAGAAATATAACAGTGAAAGCCGGACAGCTACACCTGCTTTGCCAATGGGCATTGGCCAGGCCAGAACAGCGGCGGGCCGCCCGCATTTCTTTTTTCAAGCAGCTTGTGCTTGCCGTTGTGCTGTGTGCCATGCCGCTGTCAAGCAGCTTCGCCACAATAGTTAATTATCCCCATCGCGTGGCGTATTACACAACTTGGTCAAACAGCGGTGGCACGTTTGATTCAGCGACCGAAGAGATCGGACAATGGGCGAATGGCAGTGGCGTCAATCAAGCCGTTGCGTGGCGCACGTTCAAAACCGCCGGTGATAACACGGGCAGTGCGCGCCACCTGGTGGTTGGCGACGAATTCACCATTACCTTGGGCGCTTCGTCAGCATACGGCGGCTTTGGTGTCTCGCTTAACAGTGCCGGCTGGAGTACCGGAAGCTGGGCAAATCGCTACAACAATTCACGTGTGTATCTGGAGGCCGATGGCTACACTGGCCAGTGGTATGTGAATTACTCAGCCGGCAGCGTGGGATTCGGCGCCAGTGTTAATTACAGCACTTGGAAGGATTATCAGTTGAAGGTCAAAATGACGTCGGAAAACACGGTGACCGTCCGTGAAATATCTGATGCGACCTGGTATACCAAATATGACTGCACGCTTAACGGTGCTGCCGGCACCAACATTTCCGGCTATTCTGTTTTTCTCAGTGACGGTTGGAATAGCAGCGCCAATGCCAACATTTATTGGAAGCCGACCACAAAAGTGGAGAACACCGGCACGGTGGAATTCGGCGGCGACGACGCGGATCGCCTCATTTCCGGCAAGATCAGCGATGGCCTTGCTGCAAACAACACGACAACCGCGAGCGCCAACAAGTTATACAAAATCGGCTACGGCATGATCACGCTGAGCTCGGGCAACACTTATTCCGGCGGCTCGGAAATTCAATTCGGTACGCTGCAAATCTCGGCGGATGACTGTCTGGGCACCCCGCCGGTCTCTGCCACGGACAATATCTGGATATGGAGTACGGGCAGCCTGCGCTCCAGCGCCGACTTTGCCATTAACGCCAATCGGAGTATCGCCTTGGGTAACGTGAACGATCCTTCGATTGGCGTGCTAATCGGGACGACCCTTACCTATGGCGGCATCATGAATGGCGCCGCTGACTGGAACAAAAAAGAAGCTGGCACGTTGGTACTTAGCACCACCGCCGGCGCGAACACCGGCAAGGTGACCATCCAAGGGGGCACACTGCAAATCAGCAACGATGGCGCCCTCGGTGCCGTGCCGGGTACCGCCGCCGAAAAGATTAATATATGGAGCTCTGGTATGTTCGAGCCGCGTGACACGTTCACGCTGAACGCTAATAGGAGCATCGCCTTGGGTGACGTGAACGGGCCCAAGATTTCGGTCACGTCCGACAAGACCATGACCTATGGTGGCGCAATCAGCGGCTTGGCGAACTGGAGCAAGGAAGGCGCCGGCACCTTGACGCTGTCGGGCGCCAACACCTATGGCGGCGTGACCACGATCGGCGCCGGCACGCTGCAGTTGGGTGCGGCGAATGTGATTCCCAACGCATCATCGGTGTCGACTACCAGCGGCGCAGTCTTCGACTTGAACGGCAACAACGAGACCATTAATGCCCTCATTCTCAATGGCACCGGCATCAGCAGTGCCGGCGCACTGGTCAACAGCAGCGGCACGGCCGCCACACTCATCTTGGGTGCCACGAGTTCCTTGGCTTCGGATAGCTCTGCCGGTGGTTCTGGCGACATAACCATAGGCGGAACCGTGGCCATTCACAACAGCACGGGGCGAACATTGACCAAAGTCGGCAACAATACGCTGACTTTGTCGAATGGCGCGGGTTTGGATAACTTTAGTCTCCTGCTTGCCGTCAGCGCCGGCACGGTCGTGCTGAACAAGACCGGCACTGCCAGCAGTGGCGCTCATTGCATCGGTGGTCTGACCATTGCCAGTGACGGCACCGTCAAACTGAGCGGCAGTGGCGGTTACCAGATCTGGGAGGGCACGACCCCGACCATCAGCAGCGGCGGCGTTCTGGACATGAACGGCCAGAACCAGACCTTCACCAGTGCCGGTCCGACGATTTCGGGCACCGGCATCAGCAGCGGCGGCGCT
>JAPLST010000479.1:0-1451 GCA_026398485.1 bacterium | reverse complement strand
CGCCTCGATCCTGACAAGCAAGCTCATCCTCGGCGCCGACAGTTCGGTCGGCGGCAGTGGCACCTTGACGATCTCCGATGTCATCAGTGGTTCTGGCAAAGCGCTGACCAAAGTCGGCGCGGGCACGCTGACGCTGTCCGGGGCGAACACGTTCAGCGGCGCGCTTAACATCCAGGAAGGCACTATAGTAGCGGACAATAATTCTGCGTTAGGTGCGGTCGCCAGTGGAGTCTCGGTGTCCTCCGGCGCGATCTTGGTGTTGGCGGGCTCGCGCACGATTGGCGCAAAAGCGCTAAACCTCAGCGGCTATGGTAATAGTTTCACACGTGGGGCCTTGCACAACAATTCGGACAATAACATCTACCAAGGCCCGATTACGCTGGCGGCGCCTTCATGGATCAGCTCGGAAGCCGGCACCTTGACATTGGATGTGGCGACAGGCAACAACGCCATCGAGGGGCCCTACAACTTGACGCTGGGCGGGGCGGGCAACATCACGATCAATGACCCGATTGCCACCGGCACCGGGACGCTGACCAAAGATGGTAACGGAACTCTGAACCTGTCGGGCGACAATACGTACTCCGGCGCGACGACGGTCAATGGCGGCACGCTGCTGGTGAACGGCTCATTGGCGGCGGGCAGTGCCGTTGAGGTCGGCAATGGCAGCACGCTCAACGGCACACTCGGTGGTAAAGGCACGATCAGCGGCGCGGTGACGGTGAAGAGCGGCTCAACCATCGCACCGGGCACAGCCAATGGCTTCGAGATCCTGCACACCGGCAATCTTACCTTCAATCCCGGCAGCTCCATGAACTGGGAGTATGATAGTTCGGATGGGGATCTGGTGTCAGCCGGCACGCTCTCCTTCCCAGTCAGCGGCGAGAAGGTCACGATCTACGTAACGAAGATTGGGGATGTGGTCAACTGTGAGCGCACATTGTTTACATTCACTGGAACCGCACCGAGTGACCCAAGTGTTGCTTATTTGAATTTTGACTTGACGGGCACGAGCGCGACAAAGGCAGAGGCATATGTGGATAATACTGACTCAAGCGTCAAAGTGCTGTTGACGCCCGAGCCGGGCATGCTGGCGTTGGCTGCGCTGCTGCTGCTTGCTTTAAGAAAAAGCTGAAATACTGAAAGCGAAAAGTTGAAATAAAACGAACCGCCAATACTCGCCAATATCATTGCCGGATTCGCGTTCATTCGCGTTCATTGGCGTTTCGTATCCTTAACGGTTCAAGGCTGCTTGGAGCTGGCTGGCTAGTCCCGCCACCGGCGCGGATCCTGCCACCGGCGGGATTCAGGGCAGAAACAGAACAATTTGCCACGAAGGCACGAAGACACGAAGAAGAAGCAGCAATAGTATCTGAGGTGCAAGGCTCTGGAGAAATGATGAGTGATGAATGATGAATGCTGCGTATTCAGCATGCTACATTCTTGTTATG
>JAPLST010000437.1 GCA_026398485.1 bacterium | reverse complement strand
CAAGGACATTGTTGCGTATCTGCGCGTGGTGGTCAACAACGCCGATGACGTGAATGTGCGCCGGATCGTGAATGTGCCGGCGCGCGGCATTGGCGAAACGACGCAGGAGACGATTGCACGGCATGCCCGCGCGCAGCAGCTTTCGTTTTTTGGCGCGCTCGAACACACGGCCGACATTGCCCAACTGACGTCGGGCACGCGCCGCAACATCACTAGTTTTATGAAGTTGCTGCACGGCTTGCAGCAGCAGGCGGCGACCTTGCGGCCGACCGAAATGATCAACCAGGTGATTGACCAGACTGGCTATCTGGATGCGCTGGTCGGCTCGGAGGACATGCAGGATCGGGCGCGGGTCGAAAACGTGCGCGAGCTGATCTCGGCCGCGGCTGAATATGAGAAGAGCTGCCCGGACGAGCGGCCCGGCTTGCAGGGCTTCTTGCAGGAAATCGCGCTGACCTCGGAGCTCGACAAATGGAACGACACGAATGCGGCCGTGACGCTGATGACGATGCACACCGCCAAGGGTCTCGAATTTCCGGTGGTCTTCATGGCCGGCATGGAAGAGGATTTGTTTCCGCACTTCAATTCGCTCGAAGACCCGACGGATGTTGAGGAAGAACGCCGCTTGTGCTATGTCGGCATGACCCGCGCCGAACAACGGCTGACCATGACCTGCGCGTATCACCGCACGATCTTCGGGCAGCGCAAAGTGCGCGAGCCCTCGCGCTTTTTAAGTGAATTGCCGGCCGAGCAGATTGAGACGCAAGTCAGCGCGCTGCATGAAGAGCTGGGCGCGGTGGAGACGAACGGGCCGGTGTACGGCACGGGCCGCGGCGCGCCCTACGGCGCCGCGGCGGCGCCGGCGAATGGCGAGTACAAGCCCGGCCAGCGGGTCACGCACGCCCATTTTGGCGCCGGGCGGATCGAGTCGGTGATGGGCGGCGGTGACGACGCGCGCCTGACGATCAAATTCGACAGTTTGCCGAATCCGAAAGTGCTGGTGGCGAAATACGCCAAATTACGCAGCGTGCGCTAAGGGTTGGGTTTTCCTCCCCACCGGTCCCGCCAGCGGCGGGATGGAAAGAGAGATTAGGAGATGCACCGCGCACTATGCTTCAATCTTATTCACCCACGGTCACGCCAGCGGCGAGACCGCGGGTGTCTTTAGACTCCACATGTATGAGACACAACACTACTATGGTCATGGCGCCCATTGACCAGGCGCTCAGCAGGGTCGCGCTGCAACGCTGCAGCACGTACGCGGCGGACGCCGTGCTGGCGGCGGTGCGCGCGTGCCTGGCGCCGCTGGGCGGGATGGCGGCGTTTGTCAAGCCCGGCCAGCGGGTCTTGCTGAAGCCAAACCTGCTGATGGCGGCGCCGCCGGAGAAGGCCGCCAGCACGCATCCCGCCTTGGTCGAGGCGGCCATTATCCTGGTACAAGAAGCAGGCGGCATTGCAACGGTGGGCGACAGTCCCGCTATTGGCACAACCGCCGCGGCCCTGCAGGCGACCGGCATCACGGCGGTGTGCGCGCGGCATGGCGTCGCACTGGCGGATTTCACGAACGAGACGGCGTTTGAATGTGCCGACAATGTGATTGCGCGGCGGATCAACCTGGCGCGCGCCGTGGCCGAGGCCGAGGTGATTATCACCTTGCCCAAATTGAAGACGCATGTGCAGATGGCGCTGACCTGCGCGGTGAAAAATCAATTTGGGCTGGTGACCGGCACGCAGAAAAGCGCGTGGCATTTTCGGATGCAACAGCGCGCGGCTTTTGCCGATATGTTGATTGACCTGAACCGCATTGCGCGGCCGGCCCTGGCCATTGTTGACGCGATTGTGGCAATGCATGGCGACGGGCCCAGCAGTGGCGAGCCGATTGCCGTCGGGCTGGTCATGGCCAGTGCGGATTTGAGCGCGCTGGATCAGGTGGCCTGCCAGATTATCGGGTTGAATCCGCAGCAGGTGCCGACGATTGCGGCGGCGCATCGGCGCGGCTGGGGGGCGGGCAGCATGGACAAAATCGAAATAATCGGCCCGCCGCTCGACGAACTGGTCGTGCCGGACTTCCGCCAGGTGAGCAATTTGACGAGCGTGGTGCAATTGTTGCCCTTGCCGCAACAGTGGCTGGAATGGCTGAGCCGGCATTATGCGCCGCGGCCCCGGATTGCGTTTGCGCGCTGCATCCGCTGCTATGCCTGCCGCACCGGGTGTCCGGTGACGCCGGCGGCGATCGACCCGCAGCGCGCGCCGTCGCAGCGCGTCAATGACCACACCTGCATTCGCTGTTATTGCTGCCATGAATTTTGCCCGGTCAAGGCGATATACCTGCAACCGAGCATGGTGCAGCGGCTGTTCCAGCCGCAGGCGATTGGCGGGTGGCTTG
>JAPLST010000496.1 GCA_026398485.1 bacterium | reverse complement strand
TAAGCGCTGCCCATCTGCGGCATCTGCGTAACATGATATTCTTGTTCGTAACTGAAATTCCGATATAGGGAAAACGCACTACGGCGGGAGGGGTGGCGTGATTGAGTACACGAGTGGAAGACAAGGACGCGCAAGCAGCACATCTGGCGCAGTTGGAGTACAAGCTGCGTACATTCGTTCGTCGCGAACGAATGTGGCGTTCAGCATGGTTGTGTGTTGTAGTACGTTGCGCCGCGCGAGCATTTAGCAAACAAGCTAACGCTTGAACTCCAACGGCTTCATCCGCCTGAATGCGCTCGCTGGATGCAGTGCGTGACACCACGGTAATCCCATTCACGCCAGTGGCGCGCGATTGGTTCAGGCCAGCGTCCTTATATTGGAATTTCAGTTCGTAACGTTACGAGGCTTGACATGCGAACGGGGATATGATAGGATACTGACAGACGATAGTGCTTACTAAAAGCGAACCGATGGAACGGCTGATGCGCGAGACATTGTTAATCATGACTGCGGGAGTGCTGCTGACGGCACGGGCGTTCTGTGCGCTGCCCGTGTTTATTGCACCCAGCAGCCAGATCGACCATTTCGGCACGAAGGTGACGCCGACCAGCACCTCGTTTCGCGTCTGGGGCCCGGCCTGCTCGAACATCTATCTGACGGGCACCTTCAACAGTTGGAACCCAACCAATTTGCCGCTGGCCAAGGACACGGCATTTCCCGCGGGCTTTGGCGCGTCATATTGGTCGCTGGAGCTGGCACAAGTCCTGACCGGTCAGGTGTACAAATATGTCATCATCAATACCCAGGGCAAGAAGACGGAGCGGCTTGATCCGTGGACGAAGAATACGGACTGGAGTCGCGGCGGCTCTGAAATTGTGGACACCAGCGCGGGTTGGACGCCGTTCACGCGCCCGGCGTTCAATGGCATGGTGTTGTACGAATTGCATCCGGGGACATTTCGCCAGACCTTTGACGGCGTCGCCAATGCCGTTGATTACCTAAAGCACTTGGGGATCAACGCGGTGCAATTGATGCCGTCGGCGGAATTCGGCGGCGAGCTGTCATGGGGCTACAATCCCGAGGGTTATTATGCGCCCGAGAGCGTCTACGGCGGTTTTTACGGCTGGCGCCGGATGCTGAACACGCTGCATTCGAACGGCATTGCGGTGTTGAATGACGTGGTCTACAACCACACCAGCGGCGGCGATTTTCTGTGGCAATGGAACGGCGCCGGCGGGGCGTATCCGACCGGCAGCGTGTGCGGCAAATGTTCGCAGTATATTCCCGAGGACGGCGGCATGTTTTTTTATCCGCAAGTGCCGCAAGGCAGTGGTGACGAGGCGGCGCCGTGGAACTCGTGGCACACGTACTGGGGCCACAACCGGCCCAATTTCAGCAAAACGGAAGTGCGCTGGTTCCTGCGCAACAACATTCTGCACTGGCTGAACGAGCTGCACGCCGATGGCTTGCGGGTGGACTCGACCATCACGATGCGCCATTTGCATTGGGACAAAATGGAATACATAACGGCCGGCAATTCGCTGCTGCGCTGGATGAACGCCTCGCGGCCGCAAGACGCCTTGATGATCGCCGAGGACACGCAGAATGACAGTTATATCACGACCCGGCCGCAGCAGGGTGAAGGCGACGGCTGCGGCTTCGATTCGCAGTGGCACAATCCCGGCGTGCATGCCTTGCGCGGGCAGATGAAAGAGAGCAACGACGCCTATCGCGACATGCCGACCATCCGCGACCAGATCACCTGGAAGAACAACAACCGCGACATTGCGCTGGTGAAATACATCAGTTGCCACGATGAAAACGCCAATGGGAAAATGCGCTTGAATGTCGAAATGGACTATCCCAGCGGCACCAGTTACTGGGCCAAAAAGAAGCTGGTGCTGGGCTCGGGCATTGTCATGACGGCGGTCGGCATTCCGATGATGTTTCAGGGCGACGAGCTGTTGATGGACAAGTGGTTCAGCGACGCACTGCCGCTGGACTGGTCGCGGCTGAACACCTACGGCGGGATTTCCGAGGCGTTTCGCGGCCTGATCCATTGCCGCCGCAACCTGTATGGCGCGACCAAGGGCCTGACCGGTTCGGGCTGCAATGTCTTTCATGTCAACAACGGCTGGGTCGGCCATGAAACCGATAAAGTCATGGCCTTCACCCGCTATTACAATGGCGGCGGCGTTGACGATGTGCTGGTGATCATCAATGGCTCGAACAACACCTACGGCGACTACAACCTTGATGCGGCTGCAAATCCATTTTTGACATGGAACTGGTATTTGCAATACACCTCGAACCGCAAGTGCTATGACAGCGGGTGGGGCGGCGGCGGCATCAGCGAGGAAGCCAAGACGCAGGTCAGCAACGGCCATTTTTATCTCGGGCCGTACTCGGTCAATATTTATGGCCTGCAAAAGCTGCCGGCGCCGACGGCCCGTTTTGTCGTCAATGAAACAGGCGGGACATTGCCGCGCCTGGTGCGCTTCGCGAATCGTTGCACAAGTCTGCCGCGCTGGTATCGCTGGGACATCACCGGGCCGGGCGGTTACACCAATGTGATCCAGCCGACGCCCAACCCGGCCGTACTGTTCACGAATCCGGGGCCGTTCGACGTCAAGCTCTCATGCTATCTGCAGGCCGACAACGCGACCGAGTACATTGCCGTGACGAACATGCTCAATCTGCTGCAGTTCACGCCCGCAGGCTGGGTCAATGGCGCGTATATTCCGGCGGATGTGCCGGCGAATTATGCCGGGCCGCTGGCGAGCGCAACGCAGGACACGCGCGCAGACTGGACTGAGTGGGACACACTGGCGGCGCTGCGCGTCTACACCAATGCGCAGCGGCAATTGCATGTCAGCATCGCCGGCTCGCTCGGGCAGGACAACGCGCTGGTGCTGCTGCTCGACACCGACGCGGCGCGCGGCACGAATGTCATGCCGCGCAAAGGCGGCTGCACGGAGGTGATCAAGAACATGGCGGGCATGCGCTTCGACCCGGAGTTCACGCCGGACCACGCGCTGGTCTTCAAGCCCGCCAGCGGGCCCAATGCGAATGTGGCCTACCTCGATTACAGCGCGATTACCGACAACGGCAATTTCTATTTGGGAACCATCACGGGCTTCGCCAACGGCGCCTGCACCATGAGCAACGGCGCGTGGCAGGTCGGTTTCTTCAATGCCATGGCGGCAGGCTCCTTGACCGGCGCCAGCGCGCAGAGCTTCACCTATGGCCTTGAACTGGTCGCGCCGTTCGAGACCTGGGGCGTGTTCACCACCAACCTGAAAGTGCAGGCACTGCTGACGACGCGCGACGGCTGGCGCTCGTGCAATCAATCGCTGCCGGGCGTCGGCGGCAACACCAGTTCAAACGCAGCCAGCGGTTATACCCGCGACAAAAATTACGCGGCCGTGGCCGGCCGGCAATACGCCAGTTTCGGCATAGATCCGGGCGTGGTGATCAATCACGCGCCGGTGTGGGAGTTCACGCCGGATCAGGCGTTCACCGCCGGCGACGTGGTGTTGTTCAACGTGACGGCGCACGACCTGGACGGCCACGCCATGACCTTACGCTGCGCGGATGCGGCGCATTTTAATGACCTCAGCAATGGCGTCGGCGAGTATGCCTGGGCCAGCGACGCGGCCGATGTCGGCAACTATTACCTGACCTTTGTGGCGCGTGACGCGCTGGGCCTGGCCGCGACCGGGGCTCGAGACGAATATCATCTTCGACGGCATGCACATCACCAGCGACTTCCGCGCGGCCCAGATCACCGTGGCGCAAGACACGCTGGTGCGGCCGGATTGGGGTACCAATGACTATCTGGCATCGCTGCGCGTGATCACCAACAGCCAGCAGTTGATCTTGGCCGTGGCCGGCGTGCTGAAGTACAATGATGGCAGCGGCAACAATGGCATTGCCATTTTGTTTGACACCGACCCGGCGACCGGCACCAACATCATGCCCGACTTGAGCACGACCACCTACCGCGCGAAGAACATGGCGGGGATGGTGCTGGACGAGGGCTTTGGCCCGGAGTACGCCTTTATTATCGGCTTGCAGGAAGGCACCCCGGCCGAAACCGCGTGGGTTGATTTCAGCAAGCTGGTCGGTGGCGGCAACAATGATTATCTTGGCGAGCTGACCCAGCCGGTGACGTCGTATGGCGCACTCTACGGCACGGACTATATGATCGGCTTGAAGCTGACCGGCGCCGACACCAATCTGGCACACGCCATGCAGGTCGACAACGGCCTCGAGCTGGCACTTACCTATGCCAAGCTGAACGTCAAGACGAATTTCCTGAAACTGCAGGTGCTGGAGATCAATCACGACGGCTCGTATTATTCGAATCAAAGTTTGCCGCCGATCGGCAACTATCCGCTGTACAACGGCGGGCCGTGTGCGCAAGCGCGCTTCGACTTGATTCCGGGCGCGCAGCATCTGACGCTGGCGATTCCGCCGGTGACCCACCTCGATCAGGCGCCGGTGCTGGCCCCGATCGGCGACAAGCTCGTCATCGCCGGCCACACGCTGCAGTTTACGGTGACGGCCACCGACGAGGATGGCACGCTGCCGCAATTGCTGGCCAACAATCTGCCGGCCGGCGCAACGTTCGTGACCAATGGCGCACACGGCGTGTTCACCTGGCTGACCACGCCGGCAGATTTGGGTGCCTGCAGCGTGACTTTCCGCGCCTTTGACGGCCGCATGGCGGATTCGGAAACGATCATTATCGAGGTGGCCGAGGATCGCATTACCTGGTGCAATCTGCAGTGGCCGCCGGTCGTCACCTCGTTGGTGGATCACGTGCCGAGTCAGGTGGTGTATGGCCGCGTGCATGTGCCGGGCAAAACACCGCAGGCGGACGCGGTAGCCGGGCTCAGCGCGCAATTGGGCTTCGGCAAGACGGCGCTGGCCTCGGATTGGACATGGATTGACGCCGTGCGCAACGCCAACTACGGCGGCAATGACGATGAGTATCAATCCAGTTTGAGCAACATGGCGACCGGCACGTATTATTATGCCTATCGCTATTGCTACACCAATCAAGGGCCGGCCTTCGTGTATGGCGTGTTGAACGGCGGGCCGGCCGACGTGATTGATCTGGCGCATGCGGGCGTCTGGACGGTGCAAGCGATCCCCGACGAGATCAGCGCCGCCAATGTGCAGTGGCCGCTGGTGATGACGACCGACGTCGACGAAGTGCCGCCGACCGTCTATGGCCGGGTCTACATCCCCGGCAAGACCGACACCAACATGGCATGGGCGCTCACGGTGCATGCGGGTGTGGGCACCACGGCGGATGACCTTGCCTGGTATGCGGCGCAGTACCACGGCAATTACGATGTGTACAATGAATTCCGCTGCAACTTCCCGGCGACCAATGCCGTCGGCACGTACGCGTTTGTATACCGCTTTGTCTATCGCGGCACGAATGTGCAATATGGCCACGTGGACGGGATGCGGCCGGTGATTGTGCTGAACGCGGCCGGCCAATGGTATGTCGTGCCGGAGAGTGTGACCGGCACCGCCGGGCTGCTGTGCGTCATGCTGGCGCGCCGGCGCCTGCGCCGGGAGCGCAGATGAGCAATCAGCCGGACACATCCTTGAAGGATTTTGGCGTGCACACGCCCGACCGTGTGCCGCAGCCGCCACCGCTACCGGCGCTTGCCCAACCAGCACCGGCCGATCCCGCCGCACGCACGCCCACCGGGCAGGAACTGATCGAACACGAAAAACTGCAGAGCGTGCTGGCGATGGCCGGCGCCGTTTGCCATGAACTGAACCAGCCGTTGCAGGTTTTGTCCGGGTTCATTGATCTGCTGCTCTTGGACAGTCCGGCGGATGACTCGCGCACTGAATATTTGCGCATCATGGCGGAACAAGTGAAACGGATGACGGAAGTCACCCGTAAATTGCGCAACATTGCGCGCTACAAGACCATGCCGTACGGTTCCGCGCTCCAGATTGTGGATCTCGAGCAATCCGCCGCGCCGGACGACGCGCGCAGCAGTGCCGTTCCAGAAACGACGCTGCGCGCATAGGTGCCTCCCCCACCGATTCCGCCAGGGTCGCTGCACGTCAAATTATGTCCGCATTATTTCGTCAGACCAGGTTGTGAATGGCCTATTCACATGTGCCACGGCCGGGTGTGCTGAAACCCCCACGACCGCGCTGCTAAAGTGATGCAGTGAATGCGAATATCCAATATCCAACAAGGAATGACCAATGATGAAGTTCTGCGCAGATAGTTCGCCCTTGGATATTGAGTGTTCGATATTGGATATTCAGCATCTTTTCTGCCAGACCCCCACGACCGCTGCAGAAATGATGAGTGGCGAAAGCTATGTCAGGAATTCTGGAGTCTGCCCTGCGCTACCCTATGCTGGTTGACGGTTTGCCGGGGCCGTCCCAATGGATGCGCCTTCCGAAGTAGGGCAGGCTACCCAGCCTGCCATCTCCGTTCCAATTGCCAGCCCAGTCGCAAGGCCAGAAGGTGCAGCAATGGCAGGCTGGGTAGCCTGACCTTGGTATGCAAGCAAGTCGCGCATGCGACAGCGGCGGGATGGCTGGAAAGATTGAGAAAAGGAGCGTCGTGTTTTCATTCAATCTTATTCACCCACGATCCCGCCGCCGGCGGGGATCGTGGGGGGCTGGCAGAAGAGATGATGAAGATCGAATAGCGTTATTCGCATTTTCTGATTTGACGCCGCGCCTGCTCATGCGACACCGATCGATCCCGGTTCGACCACGGCGGCGGATGCCGCCACTGGTTGCGCGGGCGGGTGGCCGGCCGGCGTGCCGTTCTGCATTGCCCACGTGAAGATCAGCGCGGCACAGACGCTGCAGACACCGCAGAGCAACAGCACCAAGGGCGCTCCCAGCCTGCCGGCCGCGGCGCCGACCAGCAATGCGCCGAACGGCACGATGCCCAAATGCGCGGTGATGTACAAGCTTACCACGCGGCCGCGCATTTGCTCGGCAATAATGGTTTGCAGCAACGTGTTGGTGGAGACCAGTTGCAACAGGACGCCCAAGCCAATCAAGGCTGACATCACCAGCGCGGCCGGCATGGCGCGGGTGAAGGACAAGAGCAGCAGGCCGGCGCCGAACAGGCCCGCAGCCCAGGCGATAATCCGGTGCAGCCCGGCCACGCGCACTTGGGCGGCCATGTACACGGCCCCCACCAAGGCGCCCGCAGCAATGGCGGAATTCAGAAAGCCAAGCGTGCGCGCGTCGCCGTGCAGCACCACCCGCGCAAAGATCGGCAGCACGACGCCGTAGGGCAAGGCCACCAGCGCGCTGAAGGCGGTCAAGAGCAGCAAGGCGCGCGCGGGGCGAAATGCAAAGGCATAGCGCAGGCCTTCGCGCAGTTCGTGCAAGGGATGCTGCCGCCGCGCCTGGGCGGGCTCGTGCAGGTGCATCAACAGCAAGGTGGTGACCGACACGGCATAACTTGCGGCGTTCAACACAAAGCAGACATATTCGCCGGCGGCATTGATCAACAATCCCGCCACGGCGGGACCGAGCAAGCGCGCGCCGTTAAACAGCAGGGAATTCAGCGCGATGGCGTTCTGCAAATGTTCGCGCCGGGTGACGATATGCACGATAAACGACTGACGCGCCGGCGCATCAAAGGCGGTGATAATGCCGCTGATACTGGCCAGCACGAGCAGATGCCAGGTGGTGATGACGCCGGTGCCGGTCAGCACTGCCAGCACGACCGCCTGCACCAGTCCGGCCGTTTGCGTGGCAACAATGATGCGCCGGCGCGGGACCCGATCTGCCAGCACCCCGGCAAACGGGCCGAACAGCAGCGAGGGAAACTGGGTCAGGAACGCGACCAAGCCCAGCAGGACGGCGGAATCGGTCAGGCGGTACACCAGCCAGCTCATGGC
>JAPLST010000013.1 GCA_026398485.1 bacterium | reverse complement strand
CCGGGTGCAAGTCTGTATAGGTGTGAGTGCTCCCGGACCACAGGGCTGCATGGGTGTGCCCACCCACTATGGCGGTTCCTCCCAGTTCTGAACCGCTCACCGCATAGACGTTCCCGCCCGTCGCTCCGGCGGGCGTTAAATCGATGTAGGAAGCGGCGCTGCCAGACCAAAGTGCAGGATAATTCACTGCTGCGATAGTAATCGAGCCTCCCTGCCACGTGCCATTCACGGCGTTGGCGGAACCGGCATCGGCCGTTGGTGGAGTCAAATTGGTAACGGTTATGTTCAGACCGAAGACTGGCACGGGGGACGCAGCCACCGCGAGCATGAGGAACGCCATGCGAACCACATTACGTGGGGTGATGCATGAAATCCGCTGGGCTCTGAGCGGGGAATGCATGCCTCTCTTGATCGGGACATTCGTATTCATTTCTTCATCGTGTTGTGCTGCCATCAATGCGCGCACGTTGGGCACGCGTGCATTCGGGATCTCCATGAGGCTCTGGCTCTGATTCTCGAAGGCGGCTTCGTCTTCAGCAACGGCCTCGTCTTCCGTGTGCGCCTCGCACTGCGCAAGAACCTCGTGTACGCGACCTTCGTCCCAGCCTTGCGGAAACATGCCTGGTTTCATTTGTGCGAGACTGGATATTACATTCTCCAGGTACAGCCCGGTCATCTCCGACGGCGCCGCCTGCGGTACGCCATCAATGGTTATCCGGTTATCTCGTATGCCGTGATCACAACTACATTCTCCCTTGCGGCATCCGGCACGTAGATCACGCGGAGGTATCGCCCCACTTTCATTATACCATTTCGCCGCACGAGCATCAAAGGTATCGATTTGCCGTGGGCGGGTGAATAAGATTACGTAACAAGGCGTGCCGGCATCCTTTTCTCAATCTCTGCGTCCACCGGTCCCGCCGGCGGCGTGGATCAGTGGGGAGCAACAGCACATACCAACCGCCGGATCTGGGACATAGACGGCCTGCACGCGGCCGGCGCGGAATTGCTATAATCGCTCATGGCCCCGGTGCAAACATATATTACGGAAGACGCGGCGAAGATCATTCGCAATGCGATTGCCGAGGCATCCGGGCGCGAAGTCTTGTGCCTTGGCCACACCAATGCCGAACGCATTGTTGACGCCGTCGAGGTTCTGGCGCGCGGCAACGCGGACGCGGTGGTGTCCGTGATCCAACTGGCCAAGTACGGCGATGTCGCGATCCACAATCATCCGACCGGTGCGCTGGAACCGTCCGATGCCGACATGACCATCGCCGCGCAGGCCGCACTCGAGGGCGTCGCCACCTTTATTGTCAACAACGACGTCAGCGAGCTGTACGCGGTGGTCGAGCCGATGCAGCCACCGCACGTAAATCCGCTCGACGCCGAGGCCTTGCTGGCGCTGCTCGGGCAGGAGGGCGCAATGGCCCGCGCGCTCCAGCGCTACGAGGAGCGCCCGGCCCAGTGCGACATGTTGCGCGAAGTGATCACGGCGTTTAATCACGACAAGATCTCGATCATTGAGGCCGGCACGGGCACGGGCAAGACGGTGGCATATTTGATTCCGGCGATTGCCTGGGCGGTGCAGAACAACGAGCGCGTGGTGATCTCGACCCACACGATCAACTTGCAGGAGCAGATCATGCACCAGGATCTGCCGCTGGTGCGCAAGATCATGCCGCACGAGTTCAAGGCGGTGCTGATCAAGGGGCGCCGGAATTATATCTGCCTGCGCAAAGTGCACATGATCGAGGACGAGCCGGAATTGTTTGAAGACGACGACAGCACCGAATTGCATCAATTGATCGAGTGGGCCTTTGTAACCAAGACCGGCGATATGGCCGACCTGGGCACGTTTCCCAAGTCGCGCGTGTGGGAGAAACTGCACTCGAGCGGCGAGACGTGTTTCAAGGCACACTGCCCGTTTTTCAAGGATTGTTTTGTGTCACGCGCGCGGCGCGAAGCGGCCACCGCCCAGGTGCTGGTGACCAATCACGCCTTGTTGTTTGTCGATCTGGTCTTGCGCGGCTTCGGCAGCGCCATGGCGGACGCCGGCATTTTGCCGAAGTACACCCGCATTATTTTCGACGAGGCGCACAATATCGAGGAAGTGGCCACCGACCAGTTCGGCACGGACGCCTCGCGGCGCGGGTATCTGCGCACGATGAATTTGTTGTATCGCCGCGGGCGCGCCCGCGAAACCGGCTCGTTGGCGGTCTTGCGCGCCCACCTGCTGCGCGCCGGCGCGACGCTGCGCGACCCGGCCATAACCGACGCCCTGCGCGACGCGCTCGACCTGTTGATCAGCACCCACCTGCCCGCCTTGAATTTTGCCGTGACAGATTGCTTTGAGGCGCTCGCCAACGAACTCGCCGCCGCCACCAAAAACGAGGAGGGCACAGTCCAATATCGCGTCACACCCGAACGCCGCGCGTCCGAACTGTGGCCCCGTTGCGTCGCACAGATGCAAACCCTGATGCAGGCCACCCGCGCATTTGTCAGCGCGGCTGGCGCGGTCACGCGACCGGCCGCCAAGCTGCCGGTCGAGGATGACAAGCTGACCGGCTCGCTGCTCGAGGTCAACAGCCATGTCGAGCGCCTGGCCTTGTGCGCCGAAACGTTGCAGGCGGTGTGCGGCGAAGAGAATCCCGAGTTCGTAACCTGGCTCGAGTCACGCATTGACAACACCTATCTGCACGTCAGCGTCAATCGCGCGCCGCTCAATATTGCCGAGCCGATGATTGCCAATGTGTACGAGAAGTATTCCACGATTGTGATGACCTCGGCCACGCTGACCTCGCGCAAACGCTTCGCGTTCCTGGAAAACCGCATCGGCCTGACAACCTACAAAGAGCGTCTGGCGGGCAATGCCACGACCGCGGGCAAGGCCCGGCCGATCTCTGAATTGCTGCTGCCAACGCCGTTTAACTATCGCGCCCAGACCATCATTGCCATTCCCACCGATCTCGATCCGGCGCACATCAAGGCCAGCCACGCCGACGCCGGCCATGGCCACGCGCTGGGCGACGCGATTGTGCGCCTGCTGCGCATCACCCACGGGTCGGCCTTCGTCTTGTTCACCTCGTATGGTCTCTTGCGCAAGCTGGCCAGGGAGCTGCGCGAGGAGCTCGAGGCCGCCGGCATGCCCTTGTTCGTCCAGGGCACCGAGCATCGCGATGAATTATTGAAGCAATTTCGCGCGACGGCGCATGCGGTCTTGTTCGGCACCGACAGTTTCTGGGCCGGCGTCGATGTGGTCGGCGAGGCGCTCCAATCGGTGATCATCACCAAGCTGCCGTTCCGCGTGCCGACCGAGCCGATCGTCGAGGCCCGCACCGAATACATTGACCAGCATGGCGGCAACGCGTTTGTTGATTACACCGTGCCGCTGGCGGTGATCAAGTTCCGCCAAGGCTTTGGCCGCTTGATCCGCAGCAAGACTGATTACGGCATGGTCGCGATTCTCGACCGGCGCGTGCTGGACATGCGCTACGGCCGCTGGTTTCTCGAGTCATTGCCGGAATGCACGCATGTGGACGGGCCGCTGGAAAAGGTGGAAGAGGAGGTCGGCGCGTTTTTCGCGCGCCACCGCGCCGGCAAGAAGCACTCCGCAAAACGCGAAACGTGAAACTCGGGTTGCGCAGCCGACGTTGGGCATTTGACGCGGGGCGAAAACACGCGCGGGGCGTGGCTTATTAATGAGAGCGCTTTCTACTTTGCATCGTCCCTGCCGCTGAAGCGGTACGCAGTCAGCGTGGCGGGGCCATCAGTCAGCAGACGACCAAAGGCGTCGTATTTGTAGCTCGCGGACTGATTGCCGTACGCTTCGGTCAGGTAGGCCGTGTCACCGACTTACACGGGAGCACCGCCTGCACAGGCGCAACATGAACAAGGCGACTGCGACGCCGAAGAAGGCATAGGAAATCGTGCGCCATAATGGTTCCTGTGCATAGCGAAGTCCGCCACCCAATTCATATCCGACCTTCAGTACTTGACGAAAACCACAGAGACTTGCGGCTGGGGTCTTGACGATTAGCTCAAGCGTGTAGACGCCCTGTGTAACACAGCCGAGTGCAGTGAGCAAGTAGTAGTTGGAGATCATCGGGCATGCGAAACCCGAAGGCACGGCCGCCGTGGCAAGAATAGCACCTGCTGAATCTGTAATCCGAACATCAGCGGTCAAGCCACTGACGAAGAGACGATATGCTTCTAAGGAGAAGGCGCGCGCGGCGGTGGTTGTTCCGGCGCTAACATGCGCGCCACTAACATAAAGGTACAGGTTGAGCTGATCATAGTTATATACAGTGTTAGTGAATGCAAAGCGCTGCACGCACGGTTGTGATAAATCAATCAAGGCTGATATCGGCTCTAAGTGTGCTATCATACGCCTTTTTTCTGCGCAGCGCATTGCCGCAAGGTAAGAGAGAACCCCACATGCAAGTAGCAACGACAATACAGATAGACCTCGGCAATGGGCAATTTTCATGCTAATTCGCCGCATATGTGAAGGTATTGTTTCCACTATAGTGGAGAGAGCTATTGGCGTCCGCTACATTGGCCCTGCGAATGGACTCAGCTAACTTGCCGGGTGTTAATATTCCCAAGGTTCTGTCTGAAAGAGACTCGCCAGTGGCGGCCTTCCATATCTCCGCCGCGAAATGTGCGCAGGGAAACAGCAACCACCAGGCGTTCTTTCCTGACGCACAGAAATCCTGCACGCGTATTCGCTTGTTGCCCTCCTGTGCATCATTAACGTGCTTTGCGCGCGCCGCTGTATCGGGAGTGGGAATGCTGCCTTCAACAGCCTTGAAGCCCTCACCGATGTTGGTTCCATACTGCTGCTGAGTGCCGGTGTCGGAATCGTACCAGCGGAAGCCGAAGTAGTACAACTGTGCGTCCGGGTCCCATTCTTTGGAGGAGAAACGGTAATCGGTAATCGGTGAACAGTTATCGGTCAGCATGCGGCCAAAAGCGTCGTAGACATAGCTGGCGGCTTTGACGCCGCTGGCGTCGGTTAAGTAGGCCGTGTCGCCGCGATGATTCGGGTGATAGTAGTGCGTGACCGGCGTGCTGGCCGTGCCGTTGAAGTTGATCGTGTAGCGCTGCTGCGCAACGATATTGCCGATGCCTGGCGCGACACCCAGCCCGCGCAGATACCACGTCACAATACTGGGTAGATTCGGGAGCATGTCCACGGTGCAGATCGGGTCAAGGCCGTCGTAAATGTAGTAAACGGTGCCCGGCGGGTTCGGCGCACACGTGCTCGCGCGTTTGACCTTGCGGCCGACAGCGTCGTAGCCAAATAGTAGCATAGTGATGGAGAATAGTTATTATTAAATGCTCCTCCCCGCAAGCTTGTGCGTGGTCTGCCGCGCGCTCAGCAAAAGCGAATCCAAGGAAAGCGCGCCGATATGCTAATCCGTTTTTTGCGCATGCCGCTATGAGGTAAGGCGCGGATGACCTTATGGTATATATCTTCTATTGGCTCATCACGCCACAGTACCAGTGAATCAGGTAAGGATAGTGACTTGGCGAACTTCTGAAACGCATCCCGCAAGCCACTGCTATCGGTCATGTCGCTCAAGGCTCTCACATCAAGCCAAACTGGCATCTGAGTGCGAAGACAAAGAGGACGACCATCGCTATCCCATGCAGCATATTCATTATTGTCAATGTCAATCGCTTCAAGAGTGCTCTGCAACTCGTACACATTCTGAAATTGCGCTATTTCACCGCAATCTTTTGCCAGAACGTAGATTGGAAATCTGGTATTCATTACCAGCCTCCTTCCCATGGACGGTGTTTGCCAATATCTGGGCGACGATGGTAATGCAGTTTGGATAGATTTACGCGGAAGTTTGGCGTGGCTTTGCCCACTTGTGTGAATGTTATCTCCCCACCTTTCCAACCGATTTGTGCAGAACCTATATCCGTGATTCCAGCAGCTTCTGCCCCAATCAGTGTAGCCGCAGCCAAGGCCGCAGCCGCGGAAACGCCCAAGGCACCGTAATGTCCCCAGTACGCCCATCCCGGCGCACATGCTCCATCCAATATTGCCTGACTTGAATTGCGTGCCGCTGCATCCCAATTGCCAGTGAAGAAATCCCCAATGGACAATGCCTGACGGGAGAACGTGCCTTGTTCATTCATGAGGATTCAGTTCTTGAGCGAACTCGCTCCAGAAGAGACCATAGATGTCAACGCCATTCAACGGATCATTGTATAGGTAGTTGTAGACATTGTAGCCTTGATCAAGCCCCAGCGGGTCCTTGGTGGTCCAGGTGCCGGTATCGGGATCGTACCAGCGGAAGCCGAAGTAGTACAGTTGTGCGTCGGCGTCCCATTCCTTGCCGCTGAAGCGGAAACTGCTCAGTGTTGACGGGCTATCGGTCAGCATTCTGCCGAAGGCGTCTTATACGTAGCTGGCGGCTTTGACGCCGCTGGCGTCGGTTAAGTAGGCCGTGTCGCCACGATGGTTCGGGTGATAGTAGTGCGTGACCGACGTGCCGGCCGTGCCGTTGAAGTTGATCGTGTAGCGCTGCTGCGCGACGATATTGCCAATACCCGGCGCGACACCCAGCCCGCGCGTGAGCCAGGTCACGGTTGTGCATTCAGTATGTGCCGGATTGAATTCGACCATGCAGACCGGATCGAGCCCGTCGTAGACGTAGTAGGTGCTGTCGGGATAGATAGTGGCATCGCGCTTGAGCCGTTTGACCTTGCGACCAACAGCGTCGTAGGTGTAGGAAACGGTGGTACTGCCGTTGGTGCAGCCGGTCATGCGGCTGAAAGCATCATAGCCAAACGTTCGGGGCGTGGAAGCCCCTCCCACACTCTTTGTTGTGCGGTTGCCGCGCGCGTCGTACGTGAAGCCAGCGGAGTAGTTGGTGCAAGTGAAGGTGCGGACGTCGCGCGCCGCGCCGCCTTCCGTGGTCAGAGATGTTATCTTTGCCGGCATGGTCATTCCCATATTATAGCATCTTGAACGAGGATGCATGCAGTTTCTCGCCGATGCTGCCAATGTCTGACATGATCAACGAGATTAACAGAATGAATGAAGATTAACCATGTATATTTGCTGAACCCCATTCCGAATCCAGCCCCAGCCAGCCATTCGATCTTCCGTCCATCCACTAATCCATTACAACCATCCGCGTTCATCGGCGTTCATCCCAGTGTGATTCGGCGTGGTGCTCGCCGCTGCGCCAAGCCAGGGCCGCCACCGACCTAATGTGCTAAAACCGTACCAGGCACCCAGCAAGTGTACTAATGGCCGATTCTGATTGTGTGTTCCGCGCAGGAGTGATTGGATATAACTATTCTAATGGGGATTGAGGAATCCAGCGCGCGTAGGCATTTGTAGCATCAACAATATTGCGCTGTGAATACTCCCATATTCTTCGCCGTGCCGCATCATACCGGTGCATCATAGCATACGCCATTATGACGGGACGATAATGTTCATCATTATGCGGTTGCAGTTGGAGCAGTTTCTCACCAAAACGAACAACGTCATTCCAGTCCTGGCATTTGAACGCAGATGATCTAGCCATCTCCAGCAGGCTTATATCATCAAGCTCCTCGGCCTGAAGATTGCGGAACGCTAGATGTGCAAGCGCAAACTCTTGCGCGAGGAACGCAGCGCGGCCAGCTAATGCCAGCACCGATGCGTCACGAGGACCATCTTTCAGAAGCCACCGCGCGGGCTCTAGCGCCTCATTATACTTCCGCTTGTGTAACAGTGCCAACAACTCCTGATAGCGAAAGATAGGCGTGTCGGGATACTTACGGCTTCTGACAAGTACTCTCTCATAGATGCCCTGCTGCATGTCGTCCATATTGCGAATTGCATCTTGCATAAGAGCATCAGTTGAAACCGCATAATAGCGCTCGATGATGTTGGAGCGGAAATCGCTGGCAGGAGCATAGACTGCGCACCGGGTTGCCAAGAGTATATCGGTTGTGTTTGACGATAGCTGGTATGCCGCTGCGAATGTCTGTGCAGCACGCTGCATATCTCCCGTCAATTCAGCACACAGAGCCTTATAGCGCAAACATGAGAGATCGCCGTTACATTCATATAGCTCTACGGATCGTTTCGTCTCACTCGCGCCGCCGGTTGCATCAATTATCTCGCGCGCCAACGCTACGTCTTTGTCAGAAATCCATAAAGCTGCATGTGCGACAAGCCAATAGGCCTGCGCCACTGCAGAGGTCTTGTCATTAGCACCTGCCGCCATGATAAGAGGGAGAAAATCGGGGTTGCTATAGTGTACTCGCCTGCGTTCTCGCTCGCAGGCTGACAGTAGTACCATTACGAAGACAAGCCCAGTGACTATGCTATATAACGTCATATAACCCTCTTGCACCTAATTAGCTACACGGATCAATTTTCAGCAGACCGATCAACCACTTTATGCCGGCCTTAATGGCCAACGAGACACCATCAACAGCTTCCACGAGAGTGTTCAAGCCTTCCGCGTAGTTATCAAGACCCTGGTTCCAAGTATCGCGCTCTGCTTGACGTATTTCAGCAAAGGTGTTGCTGAGCATAGGATCGTTGTTAAACTGGCTGCCATCGGTCATGTTAGCTGTTGTCCACAAGCCATAAGAGTCATGATGATTCAGCGGATCATTCGAGGCAAACCTGTATATGTTTATGTCACCCCCTCTGAACTTTAGTGGGTCCTTGGTGGTCCAGGTGCCGGTATCGGGATCGTACCAGCGGAAGCCGAAGTAGTACAACTGTGCGTCCGGGTCCCATTCCTTGCCGCTGAAGCGGTAATCGGTGAGCGTGGCGGGGCTATCGGTTAGCATGCGGCCGAAGGCGTCGTAAATGTAGCTCGCGACTTTGACGCCGCTCGCGTCGGTCAGGTAGGCCGTGTCGCCGCGATGGTTCGGGTGATAGTAGTGCATTACGGGCTGGCTGGCCGTGCCGTTGAAGTTGATGGTGTAGCGCTGCTGCGCGACGATGTTGCCGATGCCCGGCGCGACACCCAGCCCGCGCGTGAGCCAGGTCACGGTTGTGCATTCAGTATGTGCGGGATTGAATTCGACCATGCAGACCGGATCGAGCCCGTCGTAGACGTAGTAGGTACTGTCGGGATAAATAGTGGCGTCACGTTTGAGCCGCTTGACCTTGCGACCAACAGCGTCGTAGGTGTAGACGACCGAGTTGGCGCCATTGGTAGCAACGGTCATGCGGCTGAAAGCATCATAGCCAAACGTTCGCGGCGTGGAAGCCGCTCC
>JAPLST010000166.1 GCA_026398485.1 bacterium | reverse complement strand
CGCCAGCGGCGGGAGAGATGCAAGAGGGATTTAGGTTATGACGAAGGCAACCTGTTTGAACAGTTCTGATTTGTCAAGCTATTTATGAGACACTACTTTAGTGCAGTGCGTCCAACGCTTCTTGGCGCATGAACAATGCTGGTCATGGCGTTGATGTACTTTTCGCGCCACAGATGGTAGTGCATGGTGGGCAGAGCCTGCGGACTGCAATAGCCGTTCTCAAGATTGATGAATTTTCTCGCCGGTTTGTGTACAATATATGGATTGCAGACAGCCGGTAACGCTTGACGCACATAACCAAATGGAGATAACGACATGAGCAACGTTCACAGCGCACTGAAACAAGAGATCATCCGCCTGGCCCGCCGCGAGATCAAACAACAGGCCGCGCCCATCGTGTCCGGCATCAAGAAACTGAAAGCGGCAAAGGCCGTGGCGCCGGTTGGGCCCGCGCCGGTGATATCGGACGAGGACGTCAAGGGCGCTCGTTTCTCCGGCATGCTCATCAAGCGATTGCGCACGCGCCTTGGCCTGTCGCGCAATGAGTTTGGCAAGCTGATCGGCGTGACGGGATTTGCCGTGATCGCCTGGGAAACGAACGAGTGCAAACCCAAGGCGGACCGGCGCAAAGCGCTGATCGCCCTGCGCAAGATGGGCAAGCGCCAAGTGGCCAAAATGCTGAAGGAAGGGCAAGCCGTGGCGTGATCGGCCACGAAACTGCAATTACTATGCCGGTACCCTTGCGGCACCGACCGCGTATCGAATTTTCACGCCTGGCACCATTCTTCCTTATTGCTGATTTTGGGGTTGCCTGCGCATTGACACTGACATACAATGTTTGTATACTACAGTAACAAACATTGGAGACCGCACATATGAACACCGTGACCATCAACCTTTCCTTGCAAGCTGCGCAACTGGCCGAGATTGATGCGGCCGCGCGGCGCGAGGCGCGCTCCCGCTCTGAACTGCTGCGCGAAGCGGCGCGAAGCTATGTGCTGCGCCAGCGCCAGTGGGATGACGTGTTCGCGGTTGGTGATCAATGCGCGCGCCAGCACCGCCTGACTGAAAAGGACATCGCCCGCGAAATTGCGCAACACCGTGCAACAAAGCGCCGCCGTCCATGAGGATCGTCTGCGACACCAATGTCCTCATCTCGGGCATTCTTTTTGGTGGCAATGCACGCATAATCGTGCGGGCCGCACTGCAAAACCGTGTTGAAAGCTGCATCTCGCCGGAACTGCTTGATGAGCTGCGGGATGTGCTCGGCCGTCGGAAATTCCGTTTGACAGCAGCACGTGCCACCGCCATCGCAGAACTTGCCGCACACACGTTCACGCTGGTGACGCCAACGCTACAAGTGCATGCCATCGCGGACGACCCGGATGACAACGCCGTGCTGGAAGCGGCGCTCGCGGCGGACGCGCGCTACATCATTTCGGGCGACGCACATCTCCTGCGCTTGGGCACATGGCGCACGATTGCCGTGCTCACGCCGCACACGCTGGTGGACTTGTTGGGTCTGGCTCAATTCCTTGAGAAGCTCCAATAAATGTTATATGTGTACGCCTGACACAAGTCTTCCTCAGATGCCGCAGATGTTTGAATAAAAACAAACTGCCATGGTGGCCCTGTATATTCGTTGGCCCTGCAACGATTTTCTTTAAGTGCAAAAACCGCGCAAGCACATGCAACGGTCAACCAAGTGACGTATCGCGCAGACAATGGTACAATGTCTGCAAGAGGTGACATATGAATTTGAAAGTAGTTCTTGAACCCAGTGATGAAGGCGGCTACACCGCCATTGTACCAGCGTTGCCTGGCTGCATTAGCGAAGGCGACACGAAAGCGGAAGCGCTTGCCAACATACGCGAGGCAATTGCATTGTACCTTGAGCCAGTGGACGATGATCTCATGGGCATGCCCGGCGTCGAGCGGATGGAAATCGCGGTATGAGCAAGGCGCCAAGCCTGCCGTATGACCGCATCGTGCGGGCGCTGCAGCGCGACGAATGGGTCATTTGTAGCCTTGATATAAGCGCAGTTGCTCTGTCTGCATCACGATGACGTGGCTATGACGATTGCTTGAGAAGCTGCAATAAATGTGAACGCCTGACACTACTCTTCCTCTTGTGGGCTATCTGCGCGCGGGCTACGATGTGAAGCGGATCACGCACCATCGGGGATGCAGCGCGCAGTATGTGCGTGGAATCAAACGCAGAAAGATGAGGGTGTCAGAACGCAATCGAGAAGACAGCGCTCTTGCCTTCGTAGACAAATAGGCACTGGGATAGAATGTCCCGCCCGATCAGGGCTTGAATGCCCTGATGATCCAAACGCGATTCAATGACGGGCAGTGCGCCAAGAGCAAATGACATATTGGGATGAACCAGCACAACCCGCACATCGTACTGCGTGCAGGTGTGCGGCGCGTTTCCCGTTGATGGCGTGTAGATGGCGACATTTCCCTTTGGTGTCAGTTGCAGTGCAGTAATAATAGAAGGGTCAACGCAGGTGCAACTTGCGCCGGTGTCGATCAGCGCCCGTGCGGCAACAAGCGGCGGAACGGGCAGACCGGCTTTGACCATGGCCTGTTCGCGCGGAATACTGACGCCGATGCGCACGTCAATGACCGGGCCGCCTGCTGCAAACTGCAAGGTCAGGATTGGCATAGAATATCGCGTGTGAAGAACTGGGCGTTCTCAATGGCTTGAATCTGTTTGACAAAGAACGGTTCCATGCCGTATTTCTCATAGCCGGCCGCCAAGGCGTCAAGGTACGTGTCGTACACGCCGATGACCGCGTCGCCGAAAATGAGGACAAACTTGCCTTGATTGGCCAGCAGTTCAGGCAAGTGCCGTTGATAGGCTTCCATCGCTATGTCAAGTTGTGGTTTCATACGGGCTCCAGTGGCTTGTCTCTAGTATAGCGGACTCCGCGAAATAAGTCAAACCGACCGCCGTCTTTTGGGCAACCGATACATATTTGGAACTGTCAATCAGCCACGCCGCGAATGAACAGAGCGCGCTATAATGCTATCAAGAGCAAACTTGGCGACGGTTAGCATTTTCTGCTTGAACAGTTGGTGCTTGCACTCGTTCTGAACGGATTGCTTGCTGGTCATATGACAAGTGGAAATGTGGATGGTTATGCTCAATTCACTGTGTTACCTTCCTGAGAAATATTGCCGCCGTTTCGTAGATTCCCGGTTGCTGGCTTTCTCTCGGACCGGCTACGTTCAGTTTCGCGATACCGTTGTTTACGATCCACCTCTTTACCTTTTTGACGCTCCTCACGTTGGCCGGCTGGGTGCCGGGAGCCATCGCCGCGCTGATCGTGTGCAACGGTGAAGCGCAGGCCAGACAGGCTGCCCTCGATGCTGTCAAGGCCGCGTCCAACGAACTTCCACAGCAGCGATCATGAGGTCGGCATCAGATCAATACTGCATTCTTCTATAAAATTGAACATTATCGCCTGTAACCTCTCGCACCCCACCTCACCCATGAGCACTTTCCAGCAAACCCTGAAATCCGAGATCGTCCGGCTGGCACGCCGGGAGATCAAACAACAGGCAACGCCAATAATATCTGGCATCAAAAAACTGAAAGCGGCCACGGTCGCACTCAAAGCCGAAATCGTGGCACTACAGAAGGCAAAGACTGTGGCACCGGCTGGTCAAGCGCCGGTGATATCGGACGAGGAAGTCAAGACCGCCCGTTTTTCCGGTGCGCTCATCAAGAGATTGCGCACACGCCACGGATTGTCGCGCAATGAGTTTGGTAAGCTTATCGGAGTGACGGGTTTTGCCGTGATCGCGTGGGAAACGAACGAGTGCAAACCCAAGGCAGACCGGCGGAAAGCGCTCATCGCCCTGCGCAAGATGGGCAAGCGCCAAGTGGTCAAGATGCTGAAGGAAGGGCAGGCAGTGGCGTGATTGACCGCTTGTCTTCTGCTTTTCATTCTGCTACAATAAGCACGTGACAAAGAAAAGCGCTACCACACGAACGATTGCGCCTCTTGCCATTGAATATGCGGCAAGAGTGCGCACGCAATTAGGCCCGCATGCGCATCAGGTGATTCTCTTCGGCTCACAAGCCAGGGGCGACGCGACACCGGCGTCTGACTACGATTTTGTGGTCGTGGTGGATAAGCGTGACCGCCGTCTGCGCGAGGTGATTACGAATGTGGGCGCAAGTTTTCTCAACGAAAACGATGCGCTCTGCGCGGCATTGGTCTATGATGATGGGCAATGGCAACGCCTGCAGCAATCTCCCTTGGGATGGAATATAGAACGCGAGGGAGTGGTGCTGTGAAAGTAGCAGCAGAGAATTTTTTGAAGGCTATATTCGTGAAAATGCAGCACCCGATTGTTAGAGCATACATAAATCCGTTCGCCACAAGCCGCATAGTGGATATTCTATGGCACTGCTACCGCGTTCGCACAGCCACTAATTATATTAGTCATTATCCCGCCATTCTAATTGTCGTCAACCAT
>JAPLST010000030.1 GCA_026398485.1 bacterium | reverse complement strand
GAATACACCAAGGCATGGCTCACCTTGGGCGGCGGCACGCTGATCGCGTTGCTGCTGTTCGCCTTGATCTGGGTGCTGCTGAACACGCGCGCCGCAGCGCAACGGATGGCGGAACGGCTGACTGTTGACCTGCGCGAGAATGAAGCGCGCTTCGCCCAGCTTGCCCAACAGAGCCGGACCGTGACGTGGGAGGTAAATGCCGCGGGCCTCTACACCTACATGAGCAACGTGGCTGAAGTCGTGTTTGGCTATCGTGCCGACGAGGTGGTTGGCGCAAAACATTTCCGCGATCTTCACCCCGCGGCCCCGGCATTGCTGCCCGTGGCCGGCCGCGAAGCGTCGTTGCGCGACCTGGTCAACCCGGTGCTGGCCAAGGACGGCCATGCTGTGTGGGTATCGACGAGCAGCATCCCCGTGCTGGGCGATGACGGGAAATTAGTGGGGTATCGAGGGGTGGACACCGACATCACTGCGCGTAAGCGGGCTGAGGAAACCGTGCAAAAAAGCCGGGATCAATTTCAATCGCTGGTGACCAACATCCCCGGCATCACCTACCGCTGCTTGCTGGACAGCAACTGGACGATGCTCTACATGAGCGCGCTGGTCGACCAGGTCAGCGGCTATCCGGCCAGTGATTTCATCAACAATGCGGTGCGCACGTACGCGAGCGTGATCCANNNNTTGAGCGGCGCGTCACTGAAGCCGCCCATGCCGGCGCGCCGTGGGAGATCACGTACCGCATCTGTCATAAAGATGGCAGCATTCACTGGGTGTACGAGAAGGGCCAAGGCGTCATGGGTGATGACGGCCAGATCGCTTTTTTGGACGGGTTCATCCTCGACATCACCGCGCGCAAACAGGCGGAGGAGCGGCTTGCCGCCAGCGAGGCCAACTTCCGCACCTTCTTCGACACCGTCGACGACATCATCGTGGTGGGCAGTCCCGATGGCGCCATCATCTATGCCAATCCCGCCGCATCGACGCGGCTGGGCTACACGCCGGACGAGCTCAAAGGGATGCAGCTGCTCGACCTGCATCCGGCCGACAAGCGCACGGAAGCCGAAGTGATTGTCAGCGCCATGTTCAACGGCGAGCGGGAGAGTTGCCCCCTGCCGCTGGCCGCCAAGGATGGCGCCCTTATCCCGGTCGAGACCCGCGTCTGGTTCGGCACATGGAACGGTGCCGCCTGCATTTTCGGCGTCGCCAAGGACTTGACCAGGGAGCAGGAAGCCCTCCAGAAATTCAACCGGCTGTTCAACGGCAATCCGGCCCCGATGGCGGTGAGCAGCCTGCCGGAACACCGGTTCACCGACGTCAATGATGCCTGGCAGAAGACGCTTGGCTACGCGCGTGCGGAAGTCATTGGCAAAACCGTCGATGAGCTGGACCTCTTCGTCCAGCCGGCAAGGCGGCAGGAAATTTATGATGCGTTGCAGGCCCACGGCCGAGTCTTCAATTGCGAAATGAAGGTCAGATGCAAGGATGGGGCGATCCTTGACGGCCTCTTTTCCGGCGAAATCATCGCCAACCAGGGGCACCGCAGCTTGCTGACCGTGATGATCGACCAGACCGAGCGCATACGGGCGGTGGAGGAATTGAGCTTTAGCAAGACCAAGCTCGAATTGACGCTACAGTCATCCCACATGGGGGTGTGGCAATATAACATTCCGGAAAACAAACGGGTTTTTGATGACCAGGTCTGCTTCCTTCTGGGAATCGAGCCCGCGACGTTTGGCGGAACGGCTGCGGAGTTTTTTGCCGCGGTGCATCCCGACGACCGTGCAAAGGTCAAGGCCGCCTTGCAAAAAACCATCGGACAGAATGTGCCGTACGAGCCGGAGTACCGCGTGGTCTGGCCGGACGGGAGCATTCATCACATCTCGGCGCGCGGCAAATTGTTGCAGGATGAGCACGGCCACCCGGAAATGATCAGCGGCATCATCTGGGACACCACCGCGAGCAAACAGGCAGGAGCGAAGCTGAAACTGGTGACCGACCGCCTGGCGCTGGCGACGCGCGCCGGCGGCGTGGGCATCTGGGACTACGACATGGTCAACAACATTCTTCTCTGGGACGACCAGATGTACCGCCTTTACGGCATCACGGCGGATCAGTTCGGTGGCGCGTACGAGGCATGGCAGGCCGGGCTTTACCCGGCCGACCGGTCGCGCGGGGATGTCGAAGTCCAGATGGCGCTCCGCGGCGAAAAGGAATTTGACACCGAGTTCCGCGTGGTCTGGCCGGATGGCAGCATCCATACCATCCGCGCCCTTGCCCTGGTGCAGCGCGACGCCGCCGGCCAGCCCGTGCGCATGATCGGCACGAATTGGGATATCACGGCCCAGAAGCAGGCGGAGGAGGCCATGCGGGTGGCCAACCGGCAGCTCGAACAGACCACGGCGCGCGCCAATGACATGGCGGCCCGGGCCGCGATGGCCAACGCCGCCAAGAGCGAGTTCCTGGCCAACATGAGCCACGAGATCCGCACGCCGATGAACGGGGTCATCGGCATGACCGGCCTGCTGCTGGATACGGAGCTGGACGAGGAGCAGCGGCGCTATGCCAATATGGTGCGCAGCAGCGGCGAAGCCCTGCTTGGCCTGATCAACGACATCCTCGACTTCTCGAAAACCGAGGCGGGCAAGCTCAGCTTTGACACGCTTGACTTTGACTTGACCAGCTTGCTGGACAACTTCGCCGCGACGCTGGCCGTGCGGGCGCACGAAAAAGGCTTGGAACTGATCTGCGCCGCCGATCCAGACGTCCCCGTCCTGCTGCGCGGCGACCCGGGCCGCCTGCGCCAGGTTCTTACCAACCTGGCTGGCAACGCCGTCAAGTTTACCCATGCCGGCGAAGTGGCGATCCGCGTCTCACTGGCGCAGGAGAAGGGGACAGGGCTGCTTGGAGTCCCGCCAGCGGCGGGACTCGGGGTTCAGGGTTCGGGAGGGGAAAACATCGAACATCGAACATCGAACACTGAACATCGAAGTTCAGATGGCGCAATGCAACCTGAACACCTGAACCCTGAACCCCGAACCCTAACCCCTGGCTCCGTCCTCCTGCGCTTCGCGGTGCGCGACACGGGCATCGGCATTGCGGCAGACAAGCGCCACATGCTGTTCGAAAAGTTCAGCCAGGTGGATGGCTCGACCACGCGGAAATACGGCGGTACCGGCCTGGGCCTGGCCATTGCCAAACAACTGGCCGGGCTGATGGGCGGCGAGATTGGCGTGGAGAGCCAGGAAGGCACGGGCTCGGAGTTCTGGTTCACCGCGCGCTTTGGCATACAGGCCGGGGCGGCCGACGCGCAAAGTGCTGCGCCCGCCAACCTGCGCGGCGTGCGCGCACTGATCGTGGACGACAACGCCACCAGCCGCGAAATCCTGGCCACCCGTCTGGCCTCTTGGGGCATGCGCCCGGCGCAGGCAAAGAATGGCCGCGCGGCGCTCCGCGCCCTCAACCAGGCGCTGGACAAAAACGACCCGTTCCGGATGGCGGTCATCGACATGCAGATGCCGGACATGGACGGCGAGAGCCTGGGCCGCGCCATCAAGGCGGATAAACGCCTGGCCAGCATTCCGATGGTGATGCTGGCGTCCATGGGCACCCGGGGTGACGCCCGGCGCTTCCATGAGATCGGCTTCGCGGCATCGGCGATCAAGCCGCCGCGGCACCAGGAACTCAAGGATGTTCTGTCCCGGGCGCTGACGGAGCAGGCTGCGGCGCACCCCGGCATTGCCCGCCACACAGCCTGCGGGTCGCTGAACCAGTTTGAAGACCAAGGCGGCACGGTGCGCATCCTGCTGGCCGAAGACAACCTCATCAACCAGCAGGTGGCCCTGGTCGTCCTGAAAAAACTGGGCCTGCGCGCCGACGCGGTCGCCAACGGCGCCGAAGCACTCAACGCCCTCGCAACGTTCCCCTACGACCTGGTGCTGATGGACGTGCAAATGCCGGTGATGGACGGGCTTGAGGCGACGAAGAGAATCAGGAATGATGAATGCAGCATGCTGCACAAAAAAGACCATTCATCATTCATCACGCGTCCTTCGTCATGCGCTATTCCCATCGTCGCCACAACGGCCTACGCCATGCAGGGCGACCGGGAGAAATGCCTGGAAGCGGGCATGAACGACTATATGGCCAAGCCGATCTCGCCACGGACTCTGGCCGGGGTCTTGCAGAAGTGGCTGCCGAAAAAGTGGGCGGCGGGCGCCATGATGAAGGAACACGACCGGCAAGACAACCACGCGGGCGTCGGCACGGCGTCGTCCGCCACGCCGCCTGCCGCACTGCTGTTTGATTGCGCGGGCATGCTGGCCCGGCTGATGGATGACGAGCAATTGGCGCGCACGGTGATGGCTGGTTTCCTGGAAGACATACCGCGGCAGATCGCGGCGCTGCGCGGCTTCCTGGATGCCGGCGATGCCGCGGGCGCCGAGCGCCAGGCCCACACCATCAAGGGCGCTGCGGCCAACGTCGGTGGCGAAGCCCTGTGCGCGCTGGCGTCCGAATTGGAGACCACGGCCAAGGCCGGCGACCTGGCCGCCGTCCAAGCCCGCGTCGCCGCACTGCACGCGGCATTCAACCGCTTGCAGCACGCCATGCTGCAACAACTGCCCACCCAACCAAAAGGTGTCTGCCATGAAGACCCTGATTGTTGAAGACGATTTCACCAGTCGCGTGCTTCTGCAGGAACTCCTGAAAGAGCACGGCCCGGCGCACCTTGCCGTCAACGGCACGGCGGCCGTCGCGGCCGTCCGCGCCGCACTGGCGGCGGACGCGCCCTTCGACTTGGTCTGCCTCGACATCATGATGCCCGAAATGGACGGCATGGAAGCGCTCCGGCAAATCCGCGCGCTGGAACAGGCCGCCAACATCCCGCCCGCGCGCCGGACGCGTATCGTGATAACCACGGTATTGGCGGACATGCAACACATCTGCGACGCCTACAGCAACTTGTGCGATGCGTATCTCGTCAAGCCGATCCACCATGCCAAGCTGACCGGCATACTGCGCAAGCAAAATTTAATCGTATGACAAGGAGCATATCTCCATGCACATCCTGATCGTCGATGACGATGTGACGTCCCGCACCATGCTGACCGGCGTGTTGCAGCAGGGCGGGCATGCCGTCCTGCAAACCGTCAATGGCGCGGCGGCGTTGGTTGCCCTGCAGCAGCCCGGCGCGCCCGCACTGGTCATTCTCGACTGGATGATGCCGGAGATGGACGGGCTGGAAGTCGTGCGCCATGTCCGCGCCACGCACACGGACCGGCCGCCGTACATCATCATCCTGACCACCAAGGACAAGAAAGCGGACATCATCGCCGGCCTGGATGCCGGCGCCAACGACTATCTGGCCAAGCCGTTCGACCCCGGCGAACTCCGCACGCGCGTCGAGGTTGGCCGCCGGATGCTCGAGCTGCAGGACGCGCTGGCCGCCAAGATTGAGGAGCTGCGCCTCGCGCTCAATCAGATCAAGACCCTGCGCGGCATCCTGCCCATCTGCGCAAAATGCAAGAAAATCCGCGACGATCAGGGCTACTGGAAGCAAGTCGAAGTGTATGTGCGCGACCACACGGATGCCACATTCAGCCACGGCATCTGTCCGG
>JAPLST010000023.1 GCA_026398485.1 bacterium | reverse complement strand
CGCAGGCACCGGTTCGAGCCGACGCCGCACGATCCACCACACCAGCGGCACTGCCAGCGGCACTGCCATCAACGCCACGCACACCGCTTTGTTGACCCACATTCCCGGCGCGCTGGACACAAACACGGGCAGGGAAAAGGCCGTTGCATCCACCACAAAATGCGCAATAATAACCGGCAACAAGCCAAAGCGCAAGTACACCAAGCCAAACACCGTAAAAGTCAAGGTCAATTCGACCATGCGCGCATAGGCCGGCTGGGCCGGATAGGAGGCATGCGCCGCGCCAAACACGACGGCTTGCAGCACGCAGGCGATGCCCAGTACCGTCTTGCGGCATCCCAGCCGTTCGCCCAACAGTGCGGCGCAACCCAGCGGCACAGCCCGGAACAGGCACTCCTCCCAAAAGCCCGGTGACAGCGCCGACGCCGCACCCAGCCACGGACAATATTGGCCCAGTATATTGGGGTCACTCAGCGCATCAGACGGGTTCCACCAGCCCAGCCAGCGGGTGGTCACCACATACAAGCCCACCACGACCGCCAGAAAAATGCCCGCCAAATAATAACCACCCACGGTCTGGCCCAGTACCGTCGCGCTGTTGGCCACGCCGCCGGACCACAACCGCCACGGCTGGATGTGCCGGCCGAACGCCTTCCGGTCAAGCCCTTCCGCCGCCACAAAGCTGATGCCGAGCAAGACGACGAACTGCAAAAACGTCATCAGGCACGCCGTCACCACTTGCGCGCGAAACATACTATAGCTGTCGGTCGTGGCGTAGCCGGCCCACGCGAGCGGAAACGCATTCAGGATCATCAGCGCATTGATCGCCGCGATCAACAGTGCCCAGCGCAGTGCCGTGCCCCACAGCACCCGGCGCTGGCGCAGCAGGAAAAACAGGCCGATCACACAACCGCCAAAAAAGTACGCGATATATATCACCGCTTGGGCCGCGGTGCCCAGCACATTGTTGGCCGAGCGCATCTGCTCATAGCGCCGCGTGAAGCCTTCCGGGATCTTGATGAAGTGGGTCAGCTCCGTCAGGCGGTCGCCCGCCACCACCAGGCGCAGGCGGTAGCGCCCTTCGCCCACGGCGGCATGGGGGCGCTCGTACACGAAGGTGTGGTCAATCCGGCCGCCGGGGCGGTTCTCTTGCGATGCTTCGACCAAGGTATAATTGGTTGTCAGGATATCCCAATCTGCGGCGGCGGCCTTCTCGGCAATGGTCTGCGCTGCCGCACGTGCCAAGGCCGGCCCCGGCGCACTTTCCGGCAGCTTTGTCGTAAAACCATATGGCGCGCCCCGCGGCGTGAACCGCACCACGCTTTCGCGCACCTCATGCGTGCGAAAACACCGCACCGACCATTGATAGGGCATGTACCGGCCTTCTTGCAGCAAGGCCTGAAACGCCGGTGCGCCCCCCGCCTCAAGCTCGACGTAGTTGCGCACCTCGTCGTCCAGTTGGAACACGGCCGCCTGCCGCCCGTTGTCCGGCGGCAGGTTCAGCCGGGTACACAGGTCACGTCCGGCCGCCAGCGCCGCGTGCCGATCCATGGTGATCGTCACATTGACAATCGGAAATGCCAGACCAAAATAGCGCCCGATAAAAATCACACTGCCGCAGAATAATGCGGTCAGCAGCAGCCACGTCATCGGTTTCTTAAACATGCCATGTCCCCGTGCGGTTGGTTGTCATCCTGATTGCCAGTGTGGTCGTTGCGCCCGGTGCAGCACTGCAAGGGCCGCCGGCCGGGCGCGTGCCACACCATAATAGCAAAACGCGGCAAATGCTGCTGCTTCTTCACCGACGTACCGACCACCGCCGCACCGCCGCAATGGGAGCGACTGCCATGTCGCGATGTTGCCTGAATTTCCGATATAAGAACGGGAGCCGCAATTCCCTTACGGTGATCCTGCCACGGTAGCCGCCAGCGTAGAGCGCGCAGACAGGTAGGGCGGTCAGGCCCTTGACCGCCGCAGTCGTCGTTGCGCCATTTTAGCACCGGCGTGCGCGCGCATGCAGCAACGGCGGTCAGGGCCTGACCGCCCTACCTCACCCTCCGGACACGCATGCGCAGGATCCCCAACAAATTTGGCTACGTCAGGTTCACATTTCCCCTATATCGGAATTTCAGTGCAAAGCAACATGCTGGATGCTGCACCGAAAACCGCAAACTGAAAACTGAAAACCTCTCCAGTGGGAGCGACCTCCGTGCTGGCAGCAAGCTAAGGCACCCGCCAGCTATGGCACCAGCCAGTCCCGCTAGAGGCGAGGATCCCGCCATCGGCGTGGATCGCGATGCTGCCGCAGATATTATCCGCAGATGACGCAGATGATACAGAGAAATATTTCAGCACGTCAAATAGAAAACCGATCATTGAATGCTTTTACCACAAGAGAACGCATAAATCGCAAAGTTGCTGCCATGCTGGCTTGGCCAGTTCCGCCAACGGCGTGGATACGTCACGCGCTCCGCGCGTGGCATGCATACCGCGCCGCGCATCTGCGCTGTTTCTGCACCGACGTACCGACCACCGCCGCACCTCTAGCAGAGGGAGCGGCCACTGCGCCGCGAAGCTGCCGATAGCGGCGTCTCGCCGGCAGAATTGCTGCATTTTTTATCCGCAGATGCCGCAGATGGCGCAGATGAAAAGACGGCAAGCGCAGCGCTGCCCCATAATTTATTTTGCTGCAAAAGAAATTACCGCAGATGACGCCGATTGGCAGCGCTACATCTTAATTTGCTTTGTTGCTCACTGCTTCGTTGTCCTTAGCACAAAAATGCACCAATTGCGGTCTGGCACTCGTGCGGCGCTATGGTCCCCCTTTCGGCAAAATCCCTCCCCGGCTGTGCCGGTACTCCTACCGCCGTTGGCGGTACGGCGCCGACGCCGCAGGGAGATTGGGGAGGGCGCAGCAGCGCCGCGGGTCGCAGCCGTCCCCCTTTCGTAAAGGGGGTTGGGGGATTTTTTTGCAGCACGGCTGCCACTCCACCCGCCCAGCCTGCGTCTTCACCCCCCAGTTGGCTTATAGCGCTTTTCCACTCCTTCGACACCCAGTTAATTTTCCCACAAAAATCCCGGAAGAGGCTTATAGATAAGAAAAGCTACGTAAGAAAGGCTGCGCATTAATCCTTAATTCGCCCATTTTTGCTGTGCAAAATGGCCTTTTAGCGGGCAAAATCACCCCGCTTTATGATGCTACACCATGCATGGCAATGGTTTGTTCAGGCCCGAGCCCAGCAACCCGCATCCGATTTTCCAAGGCCTGGAGATCGCGCTAATGGCGGGCGAAATCACCGCATTACTGTTGAGCCGCATGGCCGTGCCGGTGCTGTACTATCTGATGCGGCGGCGGATCGATAACCAGTAACCAGCATCCAGCACGTAGCCGCGGCGCGGCGTTCGCGTATGCTTGGTGTGACCCGCTGCCACAATTAGCTGCCATACATAGGCAAGGCGCACAATATGATTGCATAAGTGCGTTAGTAGGTACGCCACGCGCTCCGCGCGGGGCATGCTGTGCTGGCTGGCTTAGCTAGTCCCGCCGGCGTCCACGAGCTTGCTGACACGTCATCACACAAGCGAAAGTCACACGTCGATTGCCACTCTGCTCTGCCATCCTCTGATCTCGAGAAGCTACAATAAATGTTATATGTGAATGCCTGACACTATTTTGCCATAAATTGTCGAACAACGCCTTCTCGGACGGCGCGGGGCGCCGTACTGAGCAAGGCGGGCGTTGTGAAAACACACGATGGAAACGGGAGGGGCTTCCGTGCCCCGATGCAGCAGAATCGCCGCACAGGCGGCTCCCATACCGCCGTTGGCGGTACTGGCCAAGCCAGCGGAAGAAGTGCGGCGGTGGTCGGCTGCTTGGAGTCTCGCCAGCGGCGCGGGGCGTGAATGGAAGCGGTCACCGTGCCGCAACTGCTGCTTCTGCCTCAGGCAGTGGCACGCTGCAAGCTCTCAAATGGCAATGCGCAATGCATGACCCTGCTCTGGCCCCGTTTGGCGCGGGCTCCGGCAAAGGGGCAACGCATCCGGTGCAGACGGTCAGCTGGTATGATTGCGTCAAGTGGTGCAATGCGCGCAGCGAGAAAGAAGGCCTGACACCGTGCTACTATACCAATGTGGCGCAGACGCTGGTGTACCGCGGCGGGTCAGCGAATCTGTCGAACGAATGGGTGAAATGGACTGCGAATGGCTATCGCCTGCCGACCGAGGCGGAATGGGAGAAAGCGGCGCGCGGCGGCGCGGTTGGCATGCGCTTCCCGTGGAGCAATGTGCAGACAATCTCGCGGGCACAGGCGAATTATTGTGGTGAGACTGGTTATACATACGACTTGGGCCCGAACGGATATAATCCGTTGTTCACGCCGGGCGACATGCCTTACACCAGTCCGGTCGGATATTTTAAGGCAAATGGTTATGGCTTGTACGACATGGCGGGGAATGTGGAGGAATGGTGCTGGGACTGGTATGGGAGCACCTATTATGCGAGTTCGCCGAGCAGTAATCCGACGGGACCTACGACTGGCACGTATCGCGTGCTGCGCGACGGCGATTGGATCAACACCGCAAACAACTGTTGCGTCGCGAATCGCAACAAAATCGCTCCGGACAGCTTGATCTTCGACATTGGGTTCCGGTGCGTTCGGGGGCTTTAATGTCTGCTTTTGTTTTTTTAGATTTGGGGGCACGGGGGCTGCCCCAACGCCGGAAATTTCGATCCACGCCGATGGCGGGACAGGCAGGATCAACATGATGTGACATAATTCTCGCGCGGCGCGAGAATTAATAAGGCCGCACGGGGAGTGCATTCGCGCGGATGAATCCGTTGGAGTTCACGCTTTAGCGTGGCTGAGGTTGTTGCTGCACAAGCTGAAGCTTGTACTCCAACTGCGCCAACGGTGTGTGTGCGCGAGCGCGGAGATTTGCAACGAAACAGATCGGGTGCCAAAACACAACGGTCGCAAAGAACGGTTTCTTTGCGACCGTTGCGTGTGTAAGCAGAACGGGCGCGTCAGCCACGACGCCGCAGACGACGCACGCCCAAGGCCACAAGAACCGCCGCCGCTACGGCAGTACCCGGCTCGGGAATGGTAGTGCCGGTGATCGTCACGGTCAGCGCGTCATGATTCTCGCCGTCGGTCCCGGTACCGGCCCAGAAACCGACGTACGCGGTTTGGTTGCTGAGGAAACACAGGCCCATGTCAAAATCCGTGCGCGTCACCGTTACATCCGCTGCGCTGGAACGTGTATTCAAGGACGTGGGTTTCCGCAACGTAGGACGCGTTCAGGTTGAAGGTGAAGTTCGCCCCCTCCAGTCGGTCGCCGAGATCCGTGTCCTGCCGGCCCAGTCTGGTGAACAGGCCCACGCTATTCGCATAGGGATCCTCTACATTCTTATAGCTATCGAGATTGAAGCATAAGTAATCAGTTCCCAAACCCGTTCCGCTGTTCGGATCGAACCAGGCTGTGTTGGGAAGCGCATTGGTGCCGTAGGTCTGTAAGATCAAGGCCATTCCATCCGCGCCCGTCACTTTCGGGAAACTGAACTGCCCGGAACAGGAGATCGTCCAGCTTTGCGTCGGCATGATTTGCGTCTGCAGCCAAGCGGTTCCGTCCACCCAGTCGCCGTTGTACGTCACGCGCAGGCGTTTCGCCGGGCTAAGTGCAACGTCGTACGCCCAACTCGCATTCCCGTTTAGAGTCCACTCCGTACTCTGCCAAGCCGTACTAGTGAAGTCACACGTCTGGTTATACGCAGAAGCAATCCCGGAAAGCCCGAGCATCGCAACCGCGCCAAACACTGCCCTTCGCAAACCACGTTTCATTTGAGTTGTCATATTCTGTCCTTATTATTCTGTCCTATTATGTTAATTTTGTTAATCAACTGGAAGCAGTTCAATATCCATATGGGGATCATCACTGAGAAGCACTCTATGGGGGCACGTGAAACAAGGATGGGATCAAGCTCTCGGCGAAAAGCCTTGCCGCCTTATTGCCGATAGGGCACGTGGCTATCTTTGTCTTCATATCCGGGCAAACCCGCTGTTGTAGACTGCAATATGATCCGTTGTCAAACCAACGTTTCCGC
>JAPLST010000338.1 GCA_026398485.1 bacterium | reverse complement strand
TGCGATGCAAATGGCAGATTTGCGTTTGATGACGTACAGGAAGAAATGGCAACGCTGAAAGCTTGGCACGAAAACTATCCCACCCAGCAATTCAGCATCTTTGTGCCACCCGCCGGCGCAACCGACGCCGTGCTCGCACTCATGCGCGCGGCGCGCATCTTCGGTTATGTCCATGACGAATATGGCCAGCCGGTCACGGCGTGTTCCGTGACATGCCATCGCCCCGCTAACGTGGTCTACTTTGATAAACGCAATTTTGACAAGACTACTGCTGACGCCAATGGGCGCTTTGACTTTCCGCAGATTATGCTGACAGGGCTGCTGCATATTAGTGCGTATGACAAAGAAAGATATGGTTTAATTCAACTTACTGTGAGTCCAGGTGAGGAGTATGAGGTGCTGCTGGTTGTGTCCAATCCGCCGCCGCGACCGCCTGCGTCAAATGGCTGGATTCACATCATTGCCCACGACACTGTTGGAGCGCCAGTCAGCAATCTTAGCGTGTCAGCGGTTGGTCGTGGTCAAGGGATAACTATATTCGGAAGGAAATATGACACCAACGGTGAATATGTGTTGGAAGAAAGTGCAGGCACCCATGAGATATTGTTGTCCTGCGAAAATGCAACGTCTCTCATCTTGACTAATGTCATTGTGCGCTACCAGGAAACCACCACGGTTTACGCCGTAATGGGCATGCTGACGGTGCCGGTCTTCGGAGAAGTCCGGCGCGCCAACGGCACGCCGGCTGCCGGCATTAAAATATCTGCAGCAGCAAAAGACAACCAGCCAGAAGTTGGGCATTATACGCAGACTGATGCGCATGGTGAGTTTGAGATTCCGGTGGTCTGCCCGGATTTTTTATATACGCTTGCATTGTTTGCATTGGATGGCATAGAGATTAACCAGCCGCGCGAGCCGGTCAAGCCGGGCGATTTTGTGCATGTTGTGCTCAAGCCCTACAGCGTCATTCAACTGCAAGCCGTTGCATCCAACAGTCTAGAACACATTGCCGAGTTGGTTTGTTCGTTCGCGCGCGATCCGCAGGCCACCCCCGAGTCGGAAAGCAACTCGCGTGTCGGCGCAGGCACGCAACACAAGCTGTATCTGCCGTCGTCCGGCGCATATTGGCTGACGATCAAAGCCGCGGGTTACAAGCCCGTCACGCTGCAACGCACGTTCCTGCCGGATGAAGATGTGAATCTCGGCACGGTGTATTTTGAACCAACGGTACAGGAATGACACTTGCTTTGCTCCTTCTTGCCGCGTCTGCCGGCTTGTTGCTGCAAAGTGGGAGCGACCTCCGTGTCGCGAATCTGCTGCATGCGCTGCATTCGCCGCACGGAGGCGGCTCCCACATTATTTGCAGGCAGAGAAACCCACGAACGCGCCGCTAAGGTGATTCAGGAAATGCGAATATCCAATATCCAACAAGGAATAACCAATGATGAAGTTCTGCGCAGATACTTCGCATTTGGATATTGAGTGTTAGATATTGGATATTCATCATCTTTTCTGCCAGACCCCCACGACCTTGCGTCGTGGGTGAATAAGATTGAGAAAAAGCCTCGCGCCGGCCTTCTTCTCAATCTCTGCTTTCACCGTCCCGCCAACGGCGTGGACCGGTGGGGAGCTCAGATTAATTACTGCGGGAGTTGACGTATGCGCTTGTTGATGTACGTGCTTGCGGTTGTCATTGTGCTGGCCCTTGCCATGCTGTGTCTGCGCAGTTGCCGCCCGCGCACGACACCAGAACCCGTCGCACCCGCACAAACCAATGCACCAACCGAGCTGGCCACGCCGCCAGTGCCACCGCCGTCACCGATGCCAGCAGTCACAGTTGCCGTTGCATCTACTCCGACCGACACAGCACTTGTTGCCACTGTGCTGACATCGAAGCCGGCGCGCAGCCTGCGTGGAACTGTGCTGGATGCGACAACCAAGGCGCCAATCAGCTATGCCGGCGTCGC
>JAPLST010000140.1:5900-9172 GCA_026398485.1 bacterium | reverse complement strand
GCTTCTCAAAGGATGTCTTTGCTGTCGCCATGTCTGGTCTCGATCAACGATCAACGCTCAACCATGAACGATGAACGATGAACGATGAACGGTTCATCCAAGCGTCACCTTCCGGAACACCTCGTCCAGCCGGCCCTGCTCCACGCGGAATTCCTCGACGTCCCAGCGCTTGTCGCGCACCGCGCTCGAAATCGTGTGCGCAATCTGCTTGCCTTCTTTGGGAAACACGCGGATCAGCAGCGAGCCGTTGATCCGTTCCAGCACCTTGGCATGATACACGTTCGCCAGCGCGCTCAGGAACGGCACGGCCGTGTCTTCCGCCACGCCCCGCAGCGTCAACGTCACCGCGTCGTGCAATTCGGACTGGGCGCGCAACTCGGCTGGCGTGCCGTTCGCCACGATCGTGCCCTTGGCAATAATGATCGCGCGCGTGCAGACCGCGTCGACTTCTTCGAGAATGTGGGTCGAGAGTACGATGCACTTGTCCTTGCCCATGCGCTTGATCAACTGGCGCACTTCGTGTTTTTGATTTGGATCCAGGCCGTCGGTCGGCTCGTCCAGCACCAGCACCGGCGGGTCATGCAAAATCGCCTGCGCAAAGCAAACGCGCTGCTTGTAGCCCTTCGAGAGCGTGCCGACCGATTGCGCGCCGACCCCCGCCAGATTGCAGCTCTCCATGATCTGGCCCACGCGCGTGCGCGCCGCCGTGCCACGCAAGCCGCGCATCTCGGCAATAAAATGCAGATAGCCGGCGACGGTCATGTCGGTGTAGACCGGCGCGTTCTCCGGCAGATAGCCGATCGCGCGCCGCACCGCCACGGAATCCCGCAGAATGTCATGGCCGCACACCGTCGCCGTCCCCGCCGTCGGCGGAATGAAGCAGGTGATCATGCGCATGGTCGTCGACTTGCCGGCGCCGTTCGGCCCAAGAAAGCCAAGGACTTCGCCCTTGGCCACCTCGAAACTGATATCGTTCACCGCGGTACGCAGTCCGAATTTCTTGACTAAATGCTGTACTGCTATCATGCTTGGTCTCGTCATCCTGAGTTAGTTTGCTCACGGCGCGGTCATTTCGACAGGGCGCCGGTCATTTTGACAGAACTCTATACTACCAAAACTGCTTGTTTTATGAAAGGGCAAGCGGCGTGCCAGCCGCCGGAGAAACACCGGCCCGGTTCACCATCCCCCGTTTTTGCAAACGGTGATAGCTGTCTCGCGCTGCAATAGCCGGCCCGCCATCGGCGCGGACGGCTTTATAAAACCATTCGCGGCGAATGGTTTTTTTCAGCAAAACGTGCTACAATTCTGCAACCCTTATGGAATATCCTTGATGAAACTCTCTCACTTGGTGTCTGGCGCTTGCGGCTTGGCCTTGCTCATCGCCGGCTGCGCGACGATTTCCTCCTGGCGCGGCATTGAAAAGCCCACGGTCAGCGTCCGCAATGTGCGCATCACCGGCTTGGATTTCGAGGCCGCCCAGTTGGCCTACGACCTGGTCATCAGCAATCCCAATAGCGTGGCCGTCACGTTCGATGGCTTTGACTATGACCTGCAAATCGAGAAGACCTCGCTGCTGCGCGGGATGCAGACCAATCGCGTCAACATCGCCATGAACAGCCAATCGCGCGTCACCGTGCCGGTCTCGCTCGGGTACCAGCAAGTGCTTGACACAGTTCAATCCTTGAGCGGCAAGGATGATTTCAGCTACGCGCTGCTGGGCGATGTGTTGCTGGATGTGCCGCTGCTGGGCATCACGAAAATCCCGCTGGAACACGCCGGCACGCTGCCGATTGTGCGCCTGCCGACCTTGGACATCGAAAATTGCGCGGTCAAGAGCCTGAACCTGACCGGCGCGAAAATTGACCTGACCGTGCGCGTGCACAATCCCAACGCCTTCGCGCTGTCGCTGGCCGACATGGCCTACGCCTTCGATGTCAGCGGCAAGCGCTGGGCGGAAGGCACGACGGCCGGGACCCTGGCTTTGCCGGTCAAAGGCGATGGCAGCGTCACTATTCCGATCAATGTCAACTTTTTGAGTGTGGGCAGTTCGGCCTACGAAGCCCTGACCAGCACAAAACCGGTGCCCTACACGCTGCAAGCCAAGGCCGATGTCGCAACATCCATGAAAGAATTCAAGCGCCTGCGCCTGCCGTTGCAGCGCACCGGCGAGCTGCGCTGGCGCTGAACGTGGTGGTGCCCAAAACGGCAATCTCGCGGCGCGTTTGACAAACATCGCCGCACATGGGATAATTACCGCATATTTTTGTTCACGCGGCAAGCGACCATTGTTCGCCGTGGTTAATCAATTTGGTATTTACTCAATGAAGCAGTACAAGAATGCAGCGCAGATCAAAGTCGGTGTCATCGGGTATGGCGGCGCCTTCAACATGGGCCGGCAACATCTGGAACTGGCCCAGAAAGCAGGCATGACGCCGGCCGCCGTGTGCGAGCTCGACCCGGCCCGCCTCACGATTTCCGCCCAGGAATTTCCGGGCATCGAGACGTACCGCAACGCCGGCGCGATGCTCAAAAAATCCAAGACCGATCTGATCATCATCATCACGCCGCACAACACGCACGCGCCGCTGGCACTGCAATGTTTGAAGGCCGGCCGGCATGTTGTCTGCGAAAAGCCGCTGGCAATCACCACTGCCGAGTGCGACGCCATGATCGCCGCCGCAAAGAAAAACGGCGTGCTGCTCTCCACCTATCACAACCGCCATTGGGACGGCTGCATCATGCAGGCGGTCAAGGAAATTGGCAAAGGCGTGATCGGCGACATCGTCCGCATCGAAGCGCACATGGGCGAGTGGAGCAAGCCGCGCGACTGGTGGCGCACCAGCAAGAAAATCTCGGGCGGCATTTTGTATGACTGGGGCGTGCATCTGCTTGAATATTCGCTGCAACTGATTCAGGCGCCCATCAGTGAAGTGTGCGGCTTTGCGCACAAAGGCTTCTGGGCGCCGCAGACGCCGTTCAAGAACGACACCAACGAGGACGAAGCGGCCGCCATTGTGCGCTTCAAGAACGGCGCGTATGTCAACCTGCGCATTTCGCATCTCGACATGAATCCCAAGCCCGCCGTGCTTGAGATTACCGGCACGCACGGCGTGTACCTCATGGATCACGGCTGCTGGGACATTATCACGCGGGAAAAGGATGTCACCGTCCGCCGCCATGGCCAGAATCCGCCCGGCACGTATGAGTGCTATTATCAAAACATCGCCGATGCCTTGGCAAAAAGTGCGCGGCTGGTCATCTCGGCCGAGTGG
>JAPLST010000140.1:1864-5893 GCA_026398485.1 bacterium | reverse complement strand
GCGCCGCCCGATCCACATCCTGGACTTGGCGTGTCGCAGCGCCAAACTGGGCAAGTCCCTGCCCGCAAAATACGTGTAACTGTAATTCCCCCTATTATCAAGGACCCCTGCTATGAAATTGGATATTGGTATTATTGGCTGTGGCAATATCAGCGGCATTTATTGCAAACGCCTGAAAGAGTTTTCGCATCTGAACGTGCTGGCCTGCGCGGATCTGGAGCGCGCCAAAGCAGAGGCCTGTGCGGCCGAACATGCGATTCCGGAAGTGCTCGAGCCCGCGGCGCTGCTGGCCCATCCCGAGATTGACATCGTGGTCAACTTGACCCTGCCAATGGCACATTACGACGTGGCCCGCGCCGCCCTCGAAAACAAAAAACATGTCTACAACGAAAAACCGCTGGCCATCGAACTGGCCCAGGGCAAAGAACTGGTCGCCCTGGCCAAACGACAAAAAAGGTTGATTGGTTGCGCGCCCGACACGTTCCTCGGCGGCGGCCTGCAGACCTGCCGCAAACTGGTGGATGATGGCGTTATCGGCCGGCCCGTCGCCGCGACCGCCTTCATGATGTGCCATGGCCACGAAAGCTGGCATCCCAGCCCGGAATTTTACTATAAGGTCGGCGGCGGGCCGCTGCTCGACATGGGGCCGTACTACCTGACCGCACTGGTCTCGTTGCTCGGGCCGGTCGCGCGCGTGTGCGGCGGCGCGGGCATGGCCATGGCCGAGCGCACGATCACCAGCAAGCCCAAGAGCGGGACGGTCATCAAGGTTGAAACGCCGACGCACATTGCCGGCGTGCTCGAATTCGTCTCCGGTGCGCTGGCGACCGTGGTGATGAGCTTTGATGTCTGGGGCGCGCGCGTCCCATGCCTCGAAGTCTACGGCACGGACGGCACGTTGAGCGTGCCGGATCCAAACTCGTTTGGCGGGCCGGTGTGCGTCCACATTCCCGGCAAGAAAAACTGGGAAGAAGTCCCGTTGACGCACGGTTTCGCCGAGAACTATCGCGGCTTGGGCGTTGCCGACCTGGCCTGTGCCGCCGTCAACAAGCGGCCGGCCCGCGCCAGTGGCGCGCTGGCGTTGCATGTCCTCGAGGTGATGCATGCCATGCTGACCGCCGGCGCCACGCACAAGTACGTCAGCGTCAAGTCGCGCTGCGAACGCCCGGCACCGCTGCCGCCCGGCGACAACGACACCATTCTGCGTGCGCTTATAACAGAATAATGAGATCTGTCTGATCCGTCCGATCCGTCCGACTGCTAATCACTACCCGGAGCACGTCATGGCCCAAATCAAAGGCCCTGCCATCTTTCTCGCCCAGTTCATGGGCGACACGAAACCGTTCAACACGCTGGAGAATATCACGGCATGGGCGAAAGCGCTCGGCTTCACCGGCGTGCAACTGCCGTCGTGGGACGCGCGCTGCATTGACCTTGACAAGGCCGCCACGTCGAAAATGTACTGCGACGATCTGAAGGCGCGCTGCAACGGCCTGGCGATCACCGAACTGGCGTCGCACCTGCAAGGGCAATTGGTCGCCGTGCATCCGGCCTATGACGAAATGTTCGACGCCTTCGCCGCGCCGGCCGTGCGCGGCAATCCCGCGGCGCGCACGAAATGGGCGGTCGCGCAGATGAAGAATGTCATCAAGGCCTCGGCCAATCTTGGCTTGACCGCCGTGCCGACGTTCAGCGGCGCGCTGCTCTGGCCGACGCTGTATCCCTGGCCGCAGCGCCCCGCGGGCCTGGTCGAGGCCGGCTTCAAGGAATTGGCCGCGCGCTGGCAGCCCATCCTGGATGTGGCCGACAAGCATGGCGTTGATCTGGCCTACGAGATTCATCCCGGCGAAGACTTGCACGATGGCATCACCTTCGAGCGCTTCCGCGCCGCGACCGGCAATCATCCTCGTGCCAATCTCCTGTACGATCCGTCGCATTTTATCTTGCAATGCATGGATTATCTTGGCTACATCGAGGTGTACGGCGCATTCATCAAGGCCTTCCACGTCAAGGATGCCGAGTATCGGCCGAGTCCGCGCAGCGGCGTGTACGGCGGGTATCAGGACTGGAAGCAACGGCCCGGCCGCTTCCGCAGTGTCGGCGACGGCATGGTTGATTTCAAGCAGGTCTTCACCAAGCTGACGGAAATCGGCTACCACTCGTGGGCCGTGCTCGAATGGGAATGTTGCATCAAGGACGCGGCGCAAGGCGCGCGTGAAGGCGCGCAATTCATCGCCGGCATGTTGATCGACACGCCCAAGAAAGCGTTTGACGATTTCGCCGGCGCCGGCTCGGACACCAAGCGCAACCGCAGAATCCTCGGCCTCGGCTGAATATATAGCTTACCTAAGGAGTTGAACATGAAAAAGCTGAACATCGGCCTGATCGGCCATCAATTCATGGGCAAGGCCCACTCGAACGCCTATCTGAATGTCGCCAAGTTTTTCGCGCTGCAACGCGAGCCGGTGATGAAAATGGTCTGCGGCATCGGCGCGGATGTGCCGGCTTTCGCTGCGCGCTGGGGCTGGCAGGAGCACACCCAGAGTTACCCGGAGCTGCTGGCGCGCGAGGATGTTGACTTTGTTGACATTTGCACGCCGAATCGGCTGCATGCCGAAATGGCCATTGCGGCGGCCGAGGCGGGCAAGCACATTTTGTGCGAAAAACCACTGGCCATGAATGCCGCCGAAGCCGAGCAGATGGTGCGGGCTGTCACGCGCGCCAAGGTACACAATGTTGTCTCGTTTTGTTATCGCCGCTGCCCGGCCGTGGCCTTGATGAAACAAATGATTGACGCCGGCAAGCTGGGGCGCGTCTATCACGTCCGCGCGCAGTATCTGCAGGACTGGATCATGGATCCGAATTTCCCGCGCGTCTGGCGGCTGGTCAAGGCGGTCGCCGGCAGCGGCGTGCATGGCGACTTGAACGCGCACATCATTGACATGGCGCGCTATTTGGTCGGCGAGATCAGCGAAGTGGTCGGCATGACCGAGACCTTCATCAAGCAGCGTCCGCTTGAAGTGGCCGGCGCCGGCGCCGGGCTCAAGGACAAGAAGGGCGCCAAAAAAATGGGCGTGGTTGATGTGGATGACGCCACGGCATTTCTGGCGCGCTTTGCCAATGGCGCACTCGGCACGTTTGAGGCCTCGCGCTTTGCCGGCGGGCACAAGAACGGCATTGTCATCGAGGTCAACGGCTCGAAGGGCTCGTTTAAGTTTGAATTTGAAAACATGAACGAGCTCTGGTATCTCAATCTTGAGGAAGATGCGGGCGAGCAGGGCTTCAAGCGCATTCTCGCCACCGAGGGCGTGCATCCGTATGTCGGCGCATGGTGGCCGGCCGGGCACATCATCGGGTATGAGCACACCTTTGTCAATTTGGTGGCGGATGTCATCAACGGCATTGCCACCAACAAGAAAGTGATGCCGGATTTTGCAGATGCGCTCAAGACGCAGCGCGTGCTGGATGCCGTCCTGCAATCCGCGGAAAACCGCTGCTGGGTGCCGACCGGCAAATAGCCCGTCAGAGCAGCTGCAGCGCGGCGCGCACGGTGTAGTACGTCATCACGCCCGAGGCGCACAACTTGATGACCACGCCCAGCAGCGAGCCCAGCACCACGCCGACGCCCGCGCGCAGCGCATCCCATTCTTGCTTGCCCGCCGCCAGTTCACCGAGGACGGCGCCGGCAATTGCGCCAATCACCAAGCCCACCGGCGCAAAGAAAAACAGGCCGATGAACATGCCCAGCACCGAGCCCCAGATGCCGGCGCGCGATGCGCCGAATTTCTTGGCGCCCATGAGCGGTATGACATAATCCGCGGCGGCCACCACCAAGGTCACGCCGCCCATGACAATCAGCAGCATGCCATTGAGCGGCGGCGCAAAATCGCTGGCGATGCCCAACAGCAACAACGCCGCGAAGTTCAGCGGCGGGCCCGGCACAATCGGCAGCAGACAGCCCGCCAAGCCCAGCACGCAAAGAATGCCTGCCACAATAATCAGCACCGTCGTCATGCGCGCACCTCAGGC
>JAPLST010000140.1:0-1831 GCA_026398485.1 bacterium | reverse complement strand
GATCCGCCGGCCCGCGCCAGAGGTTGCCCGTGCGCCGCCAGCCGGCGCCGGTGACTTCCAGCGGTGCAATCGCCCAGCCCACCGCCAGTTTCGCCTGCAATGCGTCCCACGGCAGGATGCCCGACAAGGCGTCCGGCGCCGTGACGCTGCAGGTGCCGTTCGCCACCGCGAGCTGCAGGGCGCGGTCGAGCGGTTCGCCTTGCACCAGCGCATGCAGGAAGCCGGCAATGGTCGCGTCGCCGCTGCCGGTCGTTTGCGGCACGCAGGCAATGGTGAACACCGGGTGCCACAATTCACGTGCACACCAGTGCGCCACATTCGGCGGGCAGGCAGTGCCCAGCGCGCTGACCTGCTCTGCCGCGGCGCTGCGCACATATGCGCCGCGATGGCCATTCTTGATTAAGGTAATTTTGGCGCCCAGCGACAGCACCTCGTCGCTGAGTGCGTGCAGGTCGTCACCGGTCAACGCGTCCGTGATGCTTTCGTTGCGTGCGCGCATGGCATCGAAGCGCGCGCGATGGAGCATGTACAGCAACTCCTCCGTGCTCGGCGCAAAAATGTCGACATACGGCAACACGGCCGTGAGAATCTTTCGCCAATCGGCCTTGCCCGCCGGCGATGCGGGATCGGGCAGCGCCATGTCCAGTGAGGTCGTCACCCCCAGCGCCTTGACCCGCCGGAAGGTTTCGACCAACTCGCACCCGTCCTGCGCAAACATGCGGTGCATCAGCGGTGGATAGCCAAAATGAAACAGCGCCGCGCGCGCCACCATGGCATAGTCAATATCCGCGGCACAGAGCGTGTCGTTTGCGCCCGGACAGTGCAGGAACATGCGGTCAAAGCCCGCCGGCGCCAGCACGACGGTATAACTGGTCGCGCTGCCGGCGTCGGTCAGCAGGCCTTCACGCACGCCGTGCTGCTCGACAATCATGCGCACTACCCGCCCAAAATAATCATCGCCAAGCTTGCCCATCAACGCGACGCGCGCGCCCAGCCGGCGAAGGCCCAAGCCGGTGTTGCTGACCGCGCCACCGGTGCTGAGTTTCACCGCGCCGGTGTCCAGCAATTTGCCCGGCACAAAGAAATCTTCGGCGCGTGTCAGCGGCACATGTTCGAGATTTGGAATAATGTCAAGGCACAAATGCCCGGCCACAATAATCAAGGGTTCTGTGTGCATACGCCTCTTGGGGTTGCCAACCGTTTTACAATGCGATCCGCAGCCATGACCAGCATCACCATGCTGCCCAGCTCGCCCAGCACCGTGCCCATGGCGGCGCCCGGCGCGCCGGCCCACCAGCAACCCAGCACGACGGCGCTGACACTCACCGCCGCACAGCCTGCGCACCATGGCACAATCCGCCGCTGCATCCCGCACGCGTTCAAGGTTTGATACGCAATCACCCGCGCCGGCGCCGCCACCATTTGCCAGGCCAGAATCACAATGATGGCCGCACTCGGTTGGTAGACCGGATCGTACAAGAGCCGTACCACCGGCCGCGCCAGCAGGATGCCGGCGATGCTCGCCAGCGCGCCGCCGGCCAAGGCGCAGACGATCACGCCGCGAAACAACGCGCGCGCCGTCGCAGGCTGGTCGCGCAGCACGCGGGTGAAACGCGCCAGAAACACATAACTCAGCAAGCCCGTCAAACTCACGGCAATGTAGACCAGCCGATAGCCGGCTGCGTAGATACCGGTTGTGGCCGCACCACACAGCACAAACACCGCCAGCATCCCCGCGTTTTCATGCAACAGCAAAAAGGCCGACGAGGCCGTGACCGGCACCGCCGCGCGCCAGCGCGGCGACAGCGACCGCGGCCGCAACGGATGCTCG
>JAPLST010000326.1:11351-12563 GCA_026398485.1 bacterium | reverse complement strand
TGTTTTGCATGGTGTCTTTGCTGAACTTTTTCACAACAATTCTTGCGTGTTGGCTATACATAAGGCTTCGCAGGCTTAAAGTAGGACAGATAGCGCAGAATAATAACTAATGAAGCGGAACGTGGCAAGGTAGATATTTAATAAATTCGTTTGTGGCAAACGAATTTGGAGTTGGACCTGCGCCCTTTTGCTTTTCCGTGCCATCGCTGACGCCATTACCCCGGCACTCCAGTCCGCACAGCGGTAACGCGCTTGACGTATGCGCAGCGCCTCGGTATAATTCACCATATTGTTATGCAGGCAAAATGCAAAATGAGCAAACGATCTTCAACACGAATGCGTGTGATACCATTGTGCCTGTCACTGGCAGTACCAGGCTTGGGGTTAGTGCTTGCGAAACGAAGCGCGCGCTTCATCACGTGGTTGGGTGTTGTGTTGCTTGCAGACACCGCAATCATCCTTGTCGGGCGCAAATCTGCATGCTGGTTTGTGATCTTTGTGTTGGCAGAGATCGTGGCTTGGTTCGCGATGCTCATCGATTCCTAGCGAATGCCGAGTAAGCCTTCTGCGGGCCGCGCATTATTCATAGGAGTTGCCGTTCTTGTCTATTACATCTTTATATGGGCCACAAGCAGTGGAAGACTGGATTTTGCCCGCTCATCAAGCGGGTCCATGAAACCCACAGTGCGCTACGAAGGCGGCGTGTTGGGCGGCGACAGACTTTTGGTGGATTATGGGGCTTACCGTGATGCGCCACCGAAGCGCGGCGACATCGTCGTCTTTTCGACGCAGGGTTATCCTGTGTTAAGCGCTTGGTCGATGGGCCTCAAACGAGTAGCTGGGCTACCCAACGAGCACGTGCAGATTCGGCCACCAAGTGTTTATATAGACGGCAAACTTCTGACCAATCCGGCGATCTTCGCTCAGATGGCCGAGAAACAGCACGGATATTCCGGCTATTTCCTCGCGTACTCGAACGTGGACCTGTCCGCCGTACTGGCACACGCCACCGACAGCTACCATGTAAGTGAAGCTGGATATTTCCTCTTGGGGGATCATTCGTACGGCAGCATTGACTCCAGATATGTTGGCGAAATTAACCAGACTTGCATTCTTGGCAGGGCGATAGGCATTGTGTGGCCTCCCGCACGCGTTGTTGATTTCCGACATGATCCTCATGCAGCCATTCGGGGGCTGAACACTGCAAGGCGA
>JAPLST010000326.1:10826-11322 GCA_026398485.1 bacterium | reverse complement strand
AGCAGGTGGTTGTAATTGTTGGCGACTGCAGCCCGCGCGGTATTGTTGCTGAAATCCGCGCTGATGGCGGAACCGCGCGGCGCCAGCCATGCGCTGCCGCAGCATCCACGCCGGGCGGCGTGGCCACACCAGCCACGGCAAACGACATGCCATGGCACAGAGCATAAGTAAAGAAGTGAGGGCCGCCGAGATCAGGCATGGCGTTTGCAGTTTTCCATATGATTGAATCTTATCATTACTGTATGCCCCGCGCGGAGCGCGTGGCGTACGTTCATGAGCGGCATGCCATTGCGCGGCTGCGCCATCTAATTTTGGTGCCTGGCGCGCGCATTGCACAGAACGATGATCTCTAAACCAACACCTTGGACTACCGCAGCAACAAAACCACAGCAGCAACAGCAGCCGCTTGACAAGCGCGCCGGAATGTGTTACACTTCCTCATCAATAATTACAAACTGTAAAGGAATTGTATGACATCGGCGCGCCACAAGAACGC
>JAPLST010000326.1:7546-10811 GCA_026398485.1 bacterium | reverse complement strand
AGAACGCCATTGCCGTGATCAAGCGCATGGGTGTTTTCCGCCCGCGCGATGTTGCCACACGGGGCATCTCGCGGCCCTGTCTTGGCAGGCTTTGCAGCCAGGGCCTCCTTGTGCGGCTTGGCCGGGGTGCGTACATTGCCGCAGACAAACTTGACACGGCATCCGAGAAGCACGACTACGCTTGCGCCGCTGCACTGGCGCCTGGCGGCGTGGTGTGCCTGCTTTCCGCACTGATGTTCCACAATCTGACGACCCAGTTGCCACGCGAGGTGTGGCTGGCCATTGCGCGCGGGAAGTGGCGACCATGTGCGAGTCTGGTACCGCTGCGGGTCATGTGGTACGGTGCCGCGGCATTGCGCGCGGGGGTGGAAGAGCACATCGTTGACGGCGTGCGCGTGAAAGTGTTCTCGCCTGCCAAGACGGTCGTTGATTGCTTCAAATATCGGAACAAAGTTGGCCTGGATGTCGCGCTGGAGGCGCTGCGCGAGTGCTATCGCAAGCGCCGGGCGACTGCGGATGAGCTGTGGAAGTACGCCACCATTTGCCGCGTGGCGAACGTCATGCGGCCGTACCTGGAGTCGCTGGTGTGAGTAATCGGTTCGTCCGGGACGTGGCCGCGTCCGTTCGTCAACGGCTGCAGAATCTGGCACGCCAACGCAGCGAGCAATTCCAGAGCACCATGATGCAGTATGGCTTGGAGCGTCTGCTGTACCGCCTGTCACAATCCGAATGGCGTGCGACATTCCTGCTCAAGGGCGCAATGTTGTTCGCGCTGTGGCGCGCGACGGTCTGGCGCACCACGCGCGACCTTGATTTGCTTGGATTGGGTGATAGTAGCGTTTTTGAGATGGAACGTGTCTTTCGTGGCATCTGTACTCTGGACGTTGTTGACGACGGACTGCACTTCCAGCGGGACAGTGTCCACGGCGAAGAGATTCGAGAGCAGACCGCATATGGGGGTGTGCGTGTCACCCTGACGGCCATGCTTGGCAACGCCCGACTGCCGCTGCAAATTGACATCGGCTTTGGCGATGTGGTCACACCAAAACCCGAATTCGTGGCATATCCCACGCTGCTCGATTTTCCCGCGCCGGAACTTAAGGTGTATCCGTTCTACACGGTGATTGCCGAGAAGTTCGAGGCCATGGCACAACTCGGCATGCTGAACAGTCGCATGAAAGATGTCTACGATCTGTGGATCATGGCGCGCACGTTGCATATGCAGGGCCGGATTTTGCGTGCCGCGATTGCCGCGACATTCACGCGTCGCACAACGGCAATTCCGAAAACCGCGCCGGCAGTTTTTAGCGACGACTTCGCCCGGGACAAGGCGCTGCAATGGCAGGCATTTCTGCGCAGGAATCGTCTGGATGCCGATGCCGCCACGCTGGCGGCGGTCATGGCATTTCTCAAGCGGTTTCTCATGCCGGTGGCGCACGCAATCAACCGCAACGATGCATTCGACAAGGTATGGCTGAAGGCCGGGCCATGGAGACAGGTGTAAGAAGAGGGTAGTCGGAGTCAGGTATGGAATGTGCAATTTACCATATGATTGAGTTTTATCATTACCGCCTGCCCCGCGCGGAGCGCGTGGCGTGCGGGCAGCAGTTTTCAGTTTCCAGTTTTCAGTTTTCGGTGGAAGAACAGATGCGGCAGCATTCGCGGCGCGGAGGCCGCTCCCACTCTCTTTCAGCACCTGCCACCGGCGCACTGCTGTCTGCGCGGCGGTTGTGCGCGGGCGGGGGCTTTGTTATGATGACATACTGCAATGAACGCGCACACACAACAAACCGTGCTGGTCGGCATGAGCGGCGGGGTCGACTCGACCGTCACCGCCTGCTTGCTGCGTGCGCAGGGTTATCAGGTCATTGGCGTGACGATGCAGGTGTGGGACGGCTCGGTGCCGTTGCCCGACACTGGCCGCTCGGGCTGCTTTGGCCCGGGCGAGGTGCGCGAGCTCGAGGAAATCCGCGCGCTGGCCCGGCAGCTTGGCTTTGAGCATGTCACGCTCAACCTTGCCAAACAATATGCGCGCAGTGTGCTCGATTATTTCCGCGCCGAGTATTTGCGCGGCAAGACGCCGAACCCGTGCGTCATCTGCAATCACACCATGAAATTCGGCGCGCTGCTCGAGGCGGCGCGCGCCCAAGGCATTGCCTTTGATTATTTTGCCACTGGGCATTATGCACGCATCGGCTTTGACGCGGGGCGCGGCCGGTACCTGCTGCGGCGCGGCATTGATCCGACCAAAGACCAATCGTATTTTCTGTCGCAACTGACCCAGGAGCAATTGCGCCTGGTGCTGTGCCCGCTGGGCGAGCTGACCAAAACGGCGGTGAAGGCCATGGCGATCGAGTTTGGCCTGCCGCAGTTGGCCGCGCGCCCGGAAAGCCAGGATTTTATTGAGAGTGACGATTATGCCGCGTTGTTCGCCGGCCGAACGATTGAGCCCGGGCCGATTTTCGACACGTACGGCGTCGAACTTGGCCGGCATCGCGGCATTGTCTACTACACGATTGGCCAGCGCAAAGGGCTTGGCATTGGCGGCGGGACGGGCGAGCCGTATTACGTGGTTGCCATTGACGCCTGCCGCAATGCCGTGATTGTCGGGCGGCACGCCGAGGTGATGACCTGCGCGTTGGAAGCCGGCGCGCTGAACTGGATTGCGCTGGCGGCGCCGGCCGCGCCGTTTCGTGCGACCGTGCGCATCCGCCAGCAGCACACGCCCGCGCCGGCGCTGGTCACGCCGCTCGACGCGACCCGCGCGCAGATCGTGTTCGATGAGCCGCAACTGGCGATCACGCCCGGGCAGGCGGTCGTGCTGTATGACGACGCAGTCGTGCTGGCCGGCGGATTCATAACGTAAATTCTCTCGCGGCGAGAGAATTTATTAATGTGCTGGCGATCGCGCAATCCGCGCCGTAAATCTGGTTGCCTCTTCCGGGATTCTCGTGAAAAATTCATTGACTATCGAAGGAGTGGAAAAGCGCAATGCGCCTACTGGTGGGGCGAAGACGCAGATTGGGCGTGTGGCGTGGCAGCCGGGGTGCGCGAAATCCCCCGACGCACGCGGCGTGCGTCACCCCCTTTACGAAAGGGGGACGGCTGCGACCCTCGGTGCGACTGCGCCCGTCCCAAGCTCCCTTTCGTAAAGGAGTACCGGCGCAGCCGGGGAGGGATTTTGCCGAAAGGGGGATCAGCGCGCCGCATGAGTACCCGCCCCCTATTGGCGCACCTTCGCTGCTGCTGGTCGTGTAGTCGCCTT
>JAPLST010000326.1:0-7504 GCA_026398485.1 bacterium | reverse complement strand
GGTCGTGTGGTCGCCTTGTGTAATCTTATTAATCGCGGCGCAAGGCCGCGTGGTCTATTTATAAATTTGCTGGCCACCAACAAATTTAGTGTACACACTCACTATAATATGATATACTACACTATAATATTACTAATGGCGCGGTTGCCATGAAAATGGTGCCCGCGCTGCAACTCACCACCAGACGACACACGAATATGAATTTGCCGATCAACGCAGTCCGTTGGCTCAGCGCCCTGACGACATTATTTGCTGTTTGCGTTGGCCAGTGCGCGCCATCGCTGTGGGGGCATGGCTATCCTTACATAGTTGCGCTCGAGGACAACGCCGTGCTGTATTCGCAGCGCTATGCCGTGGTGGCCTATGACGCGCCGTTGCGGGCCAAGAGCGGCGGCGAGTTCACCTCGCGGTTCATTTGGCAGGATGCGTCGTTTGCCAATGTCCTGCAGGGCGGACTGGCGGTCGGGAATTTCTGGCCGAATGCGCCGGCCAGCGGCGCGGGCACGGAGTATCTCGCGCTGGCGCGGCGCACGGGCGCGAACATTTCGGTCGAGGTGTATCGCGCGCCGGGCGTGTTCAGCACGCGGCCTTGGGACTTGCAGTCGACCACGGCGTTGGTGGAGAATGTAACGGAGAACGGCTCGAATGACGTGGTTTGCGTGACGGCCGGCGATGTCGTCGCGGCATACACCGGCGCCGAATTGCTGCTTGTGCAAAGCACCAGCGACAATTACACCAACGATCCGCGCGCACGTTTGCTGATCTATTCCGCGCCGACGGCGACCAACCAGAACAAATGGACATTGCGGTACAGCATCAGTTCGAGCGCGTTGTTTCCGCCGGGTGAGTGCGTGATCGGCATGGCCGCCGGCGATTTCACGTATGCCGGGCGCGACTGGCTGGCGCTGTTGTATCAGAGCGGGCCGAACAAGATCGTGCGCTATTTTGATTTGGGGAGTGCGCCGGCGGTGACAGCGCGCGGCACGGACGCGCGCGATTTCAGCGCGGTCGCGCCGTTTGGGCTGGTGGCCGCGGATTATGTCAAGGAATATCAGAAAGTGGGCAAAGATTATCTGACGCTGCTTGAAGCGCAGGCCGGCGTGCTGGCGCCACGCATTTACAGCAATTTGTTTGCCGGCACGCCGCAGGCGCTGCCGATGATTGCCGGCCGTTTGAACGCCGGCTTGGCGGTCTACACCAACGCGCCGCGCGCGACCGCCGCCGGGCGCATCTTTGGCTACTTATTGAATCGGTATGAGTACAGTACGCAGCCGCGCGAGCCGAATCAAGCGGCGGGCACGAAGGATGCCGGGATCTCTTACATTGAGCGCTGGCCGTTGTACAGCAAGAAATTGACGCACAGCTCGTTCAGCACGCATTACGGCTGGCCGCTGCCGGGCGAGGCGATCTGGAACAATGTCGTGCTGGAGAACACCGGCACTGCGGCGACAACGCCCGGCACTTTGCGCCTGTCGGCTTGGTTCAACACGCCGTATCGCAACGCCGACACGCATCCTTTAGCGATGACGCGGCCCGACACGCAAATGGTCATCACCGTGTCGCTGCCGACGTTTCTCACCGGGGTTTCCAACCAATATGCGACGCAGATCGCGCTGACCTATTACACCAACTGGCCGTATCAGTTCGACAATTACTCGCCGGTCAGGCGTTTGATTTTGACGCAGGAGTTGTGGAATGTCGTGCGGCTGGACAATGTTGGCGGCGCCGCCGATGACGCCTGCGAGCGCAACAATCGCGAGGAGATGGCGGTGCACACCTGGACGTTGCATCCGGTGTTTTATCCCAAGACGGCGCTGGCGAACAATGCCAATCCGAACGTGACCGGCGATCCGTATTCGTATTTTTATCTGGCGCGCAAGTTGTGCAATGCGATCCAAACATTCTGGGAGCGCTCCGGCACGACCAGCAACGATGACGTTGCCATTCGCGTGAACATGATGGGCTACGAGCTTGATGATGTCGACAATGTCCATCGCAGTTGGGTGTTCAACGGCACGAACGTGTGGGATTACTGGGAAGGCTGCCGTGGCTGGGATTTCAACAGCAGCATTTCGCCGTACGGCTATCCGTATGGCGTTTGGTTCGGGCACGGGCAATGGCAGCGCATGTGGCTGGACGCCGAGGGCTGCGAGGGCCACGAGACGACGCATTTGTTTCACCAGATGGGCGACTTGTACCAGTATCAGGTGTATCCTAGCTGGGGTGCGGGCGCAGTGCTGGGTGACGGGCGCCCACTGCAGATCCGCACCTGGGCTGCGAATCCGGACGTGTTCTCGTCGGACGCGCGCCAGAAATTCTGCAAAGGCACGTGCAACATACATCTGCCGTCGATTGGCATGCGCAATCTTGGCACCGACAACTGGCCGAGCATGTCGCCGGAGACGAACATGGCGCGCGTGCTGACGCGCAGCGGCGTGCCGCTGCCGGGCGCACTCGTCAAGGCGTGGGCCTACACGGGCAACACGACAGCCTTTCTGAGCGCGGGCACCACCCTGGGTGATGGCGCGGTCGACATTCAATATCCGCGGCGGCCGTTCAACCGCACGCGCGACAACATTCAGGGCTACTGGCATTATAGTGATGTGTCGGCCGGCAAGACCTTGTATGTGACGATTGACCTGCCGGGCTACAGCGATGGCTGGGCTTGGCGCCAGAACGACCGCGAGTACATGCAATCGTCCACGGTTGGGACGGCCGGCCGCGCGGCGCTGAACCCGGCGCTGGATGTCTGGGACGTGCCGACGCTGTACGAGCCAAGCGCGCCGGCGTTTTCGCACCCCTCCGCCATCGTAGTCGAGGGCGCGCAGGTGCGCATCACCGCGGGCGCGCAGGCGGGCAACGTCTATCGCGTCTACCGGCGTATCTTCCCGACCTATGACTTTGAGTTGGCGACGGTGCTGACCGCCAGCGCGAGCACGGTGACGCTGTCGCCTTCACTGGGCGGCGCGACGCGCGCGATTTTGTATCTGACCGAGCAGGGCGCCGGCCTCGCAAGCAATCCGAGAATCTTCCAGATCGCCACGATCGGCAATGCCAACGGCCTGACCGCGCGCGACACCGCGACCATGTTCCTGGCCTTGAACGCCGGCACGGCCGACCCGATCATTTCGATTTGCCGCGGCGGCGAGCCGTTCGCCGAAGTCGCCACGCATTTCTTTTTTGGCCATCGCGCGATCAAGCCTTATTATCCGAGCGACCAGTCGCGCTTGCTGATGACGCTGTCATCCTACACCGAGTACAGCATCCCGCCGGTGTATTTTGCGTGGTGCGAGAAAAACTCCGACTACAGTTTCCGGATTTACAATATTGATGAAAATGTCGCCGGCGGCTATGGCACGTTCGACACGGCGCCGCAGCAGTTCCTGACCGACACCGGCAACAACTTTCTCGGCAAGCATGTGCAGGCCGGCGACGAAGTGCAAGTCGGCAATGTGCGCACCAGCATTGTCGAGGTGGTCAGCGCGACGCAACTGCGCTTGGCCAGCACGGTCAAGGCCGGTGGCGGCGGTTCGAGCTATCAACTGATGCGCACGCCCGGCCGCGCCGGCACCGGCACGACCAACCGCCAGGTTGCGACGACCGTGCGCGGTCTTGGGCGGGTGCTTGCGCCGGGCGGCACGCCGCACATCGGCATCGCTGACATGGGCAACGCGCGCGTGCTGATCTGGGATGAGTGGACGAAATACATTGCGCACTATGCCACCAACGGCTTTGCGCCGACAGACGTGGACGCCGACCCGCAGCAGCCCGGCGCGTTCTTTGCCATCAGCCGCAACACCGACAAAAAACTGTGGCGCCTGCTGTTTGACGGCACGGCCGTGACCGCCGATCGCGCCTGGAGCATCGCCAGCCTCGGCAGCGACACGCCTGCCAGTTCGCAGCGCCAATGCGGCCTCGCGGTCGTGCGCGGGCTCAATGCCACGCGCCTGATCGCCATCAGCGATTACGCCAACAAGCGCGTCCTGCTGTATGAATTGACCACCAACATGGTGCTGGTCTTGAGACCATCACCGCGCCGCTGGCGCCGTACATTGCCGCGACGCTGCAAGGCCCGACCGATGTTGAATTTCTGGATGACCGCGCGCGCGGCATCGCCCAGTTGTATGCCGCCGACGGCGGCACGCGCGTTGTCAAACTGCTGGCGGACATCCTGACCGAGATCATGCCGCCGGCGATTGATGTGACCAATCAGACGGCCTGGGTGCCGTATGAGGCAACCAGCACCAGCATTGGCGGCACCAACGGCGGGCAGGTTGTCGGCATGATGAGCTGGTCAAACGCGCTGACCGGTGCCGGCGGTTTTTTCGGCGCAGCCCCCGCATGGCAGATTGCCGGCATTGACCTTGCGGTGGGCGAAAATCTCATTACCGTTGCCGGCACCAATGCGGCGGGCACGCGTGCCAGCGACAGCGTCACGATCACGCGCATGGACATCAGCGGCGGCGTGCCGTGTGTGGACGTGCTCAGCACCAATGCGGCTTGGCCGTATGTCGTCAGCGCGGCCAGTGTGCAGGGGACGAACAACGCGTACGTTGTCGGCAGCATGACCTGGGAAAACGTGCAAAGCGGCGACCATGGCACGCTGCCGGCCAGCCTCGTGTGGAGCATTGCGGATGTTTTCCTGACCGTGGGCGACAACACGATTGTCGTGCGCGGCACGAACGCGTATGGCCAGTCGGCCAGCGATGCGGTCACGCTGACGCGCTTGGTTGAAGCCTCGACCGCGACGGTGGTGAACATCACCTGGACGTCGGTCACCACGCCCGAGGCCAGCCGTGGTGGTGCGAAACTCGGTTCGGACGGGCGCTTTCTCTATTGCCTGCCCGGCAACAACACGCGCTCGTTTTTGCGGTATGATCCGCAGAGCAATCTGTGGGCAACCTTGGCGCAGCATCCCGGGAGCACCAGTCAGGATTTTTCGGACAACGCGACCGGCCTCGAATATCGCGACGGCTTTTTCTTTGCCACGTTGCGCCACGCGACCATGGCGAACTTTGGCATCTTTCGCTACCGCGTTGCCGATGACACCTGGGTCGAGTTGTGCAGCAATGTCCCTGGACAAGGAACGCTCTACGCGCCCATCAGCACAAATGTACTCTACACCAATGCCGGCGCGTGGAATAATTGTTTGGTCACCTTAGGCTTTATTGACACGGTCTGCACCTCGATTGTCGCCGTCAATGATTCTTTGTTGAACGACACGAACCGGCGCTTTGACTGCCAGAACTGCGGTTCTCAGGGCAATTGGACCAAACGTTTCGACACCCATTGCGCTGCCTTTGATAACTATGTCTACGGCGTCAAGCAGGATTGGAACGGCGGGACCGAGGCCAGCGAAGGCGATGTCCTTTGGCGCGTGCAGAAAAATGACATACGGACGGGGACCGCGATCGCCCTCACAAATCTGCCGTGGAATCCGGGTACCGGATTGTCCTGCGTGTCGATTCCGGCCGTGCGCGCGCTGACCAAGAAAGATGAAGTGGTCGTGGTGCGCGGGCAGGGGATTAACGCCAATCAAGACGGCTGGGGCACGGCCACACCCGACTTGGCCGTGTTTGTCGTGGGCACGCGCACATGGCGGCTGGCCACGCCCTTGCCGACGGATACTGGCTGGGGCACCGACATCAGCGAAGTTGGCGGCGAAGTGTTTGTCAAAGTGCAGGACAGCACCGTGCTCTACCGCGGCACGGCGGTCGACAGTGGCGGTGACACGCAGCCGCCGGATGTGCGCGCCGATGCACTCAGCTTTCCGACGGCTGGCGCGTTGCTCGCCACCGGCATGCCGACCCGGATTCGCTGGCGCGTCCCGCATATCACCGATAATTACGACGGCACCAATTGCATTATCACGCGCCTGAGCGTGCTGCGCAGCAGTGATACTGCGGAAGTTGCCGTCGTCGCCGTGGATGTGCCCAGTTGCAGTGGTGGCGCGGATTGGACGCCGGCGCCCGAGCTGGCCACGAACAGCGCCTGGTATGTGATGGGGATGACGGTGCGCGACCTGTCCGGCAATGCGACCAGCGTGGTGTTCGCGGCGGACGCGTTCCGGGTGGTGCCGGCCGACACCCAGCCGCCGGTCATTGGTGCGGACGCACTGCTGTTTCCCACGGCGCACGCGGAACTGTTTGCGGAGATCCTGACGAGTGTGGTCTGGAACGCCGCCAGCATCACCGATAATGTCGACGGCATCAACTGCATCATCAGCCGGCTGGCGGTGATCAGCAGCAACAGCGGGCTGGAGGTTGCGCTGGTAGCGACCAATCTGCCGAATATTGACGGTGCCGCCGCGTGGCTGCCGGCCAGCGCGCTGCAAGCGCCGGAGGTGCTGTATGCCATCGCGGTGGAAGCGCGCGATCAAGCCGGCAACGCAGCCAGCAACACGTTCTGGCAGCAGCCGTTCATAATCGTGCCCGAGCCGGGCTTGCTGCTGTCAGCCGGCCTGCTGGCTCTTTTGGCGACGCGATGCAAGAAGGGAAAATAATGGCGTTTGACGCGCGCGGCTGAGTTTGCTACACTATACCCGCCTCGTTTGGCGGGGTAGCTCAGTTGGTAGAGCAGCGGACTCATAAGCCGCTGGTCGTCGGTTCAAGTCCGATCCCCGCTACCACTTCACCGTGTATTTCTAGTGCAGTAATTTCTTTCGCAATGAAATAAATTAGGGTGCGGCACCGCGCCGCGGCCAACCAACGCGGCGGATGCCGGCGCATGGCTGGCCTGGCGCCCTTGGCACCACGGCCGTTTGCAGACCCGCACTCGCTATGCTATACTCTCCACAGCGTTACTGAAACTTTGTCCGACAAATAAAGGTGAAAGACGTACCCTTAGCCAGATAGGCGCGCGTGGTATGAAAAGAACGACGACGATGTTGCTAGTGCTTCTATATCTTGTTTTTTGCGCGGGGTTGACTGTGGCTGCCCAAGAAATCCAGTGGAAGCCGCTCAACGACGAAGCCCTGTCACTTTACCACAAGGGTCTCTATGACCGTGCCGTTGTTGTGGCAACAAACGCACTGCAGATTGCCGAGCAAGAGACGGGATCCAATCATCTCTATTATGTAGCCGATAGCCTGAACAACCTTGCCTTGGTGTACAAAGCCCAAGGCCAGTACGCGGCTGCCGAACCGCTCTACAAGCGCGCGCTGGCGATCGATGAGAAAGCGGTTGGTCCCGATCACCCTGCGGTCGCAACAGACCTGAACAACCTCGCGGTGCTCTACTATTCACAAGGACAGTACGCAGCGGCCGAGCCACTCTTAAGGCGCGCGCTGGCGATACGAGATAAGGTTCTCGGCCCCGATCATCCCGACGTGGCTGCAAACGTGAACAACCTCGCGGCGCTGTACAAAGCCCAAGGCCAGTACGCGGCGGCCGAGCCGCTCTACAAGCGCGCGCTGGCGATCAGGGAGAAGGCCCTCGGCCAGGATCATCCCTACGTGGCCCAGAGCCTGAACAACCTTGCGGCGCTCTACTATTACGAAGGCCAG
>JAPLST010000422.1:12632-13730 GCA_026398485.1 bacterium | reverse complement strand
GCACCTCGTCGTATGTTGACTTGACACCTGCCGGAGCCAGCCAATCCGATCTCAATGCGATGCATGGCTCGATCCAGGCGGGGAGTGCCTTTATGGATCTCTCAGGCGCTTCAAAAGACCATGCGGCCCTGTGGTCCGGCACGGCGGAGTCCTTTGTGGATCTCCATCCGGCGGGGGCCAGTTCGTCTAGCATCTACGGCTATGACGGGCTGCACGAAGTGGGCTATGCAACCGTTGATGGCAAGGCCCATGCAGGATTGTGGTCTGGAACAGCCGAGTCGTTCATTGACCTCAACGGGACCAACACTGGTTCATGGGCTTTTGGTGTGGCAGGTTCTTGGCAAGTCGGCCAGTTTTTTGACGGGCCAAATGCGCAAGCTGGCCTGTGGCATGGCACGCCCGAGTCACTCATCAACCTAACTCCCTATTTGGGTGCCGATTATAACAATGCACAGGCTTTTGGCGCATGGCTGGACGGGACCACGCTCTACATCGTCGGCACAGGTTCGGGGCCGGCAGCAAACTCCCAGGCGTTTCTCTGGACAGTCGTCATTATTCCTGAGCCGAGCCCGCTGTTCCAAACAGCCGCCGCCGCTGCTCTCTTCGCCATTGTAGCAAGGTGGAAAAAGGCAGCAAAGACAGGACATTGAGCCAACAATAAACTTGAAACGGGCATCTGCGGCAAGGAGATCCATGTCAACACGACGCGTCGTAACCGGCAATAACGAAGCGGGCAGATCCTGCTTCGTCCATGATGGACCCACTGCGGGCCACGTTGATCTTGGGGTGGCGGTTGTTGACGAGCTCTGGATCGATGATCCCGCCAACCCGGATCCGGCGGCGCGCGTCGATCCCGCAAAAGTCGCCACGATTCGCCTTTCGCCGCCCGTCGGCGGGTCGGTCGTGCGGGTGCTCACGTTCCTGCCCGCCCGCGCCGGGGCCGTAAAAGATTTCTCGCACTATGACACAGGCAATGCCGTCGACGCGCAGAACCCCGACATGCACACGACACGCACAATCGACTACGGCATTGTGCTCTCGGGCGAACTCGACCTCGAACTAGATGAAGGCGCGGTGCATCTCACCGCCGGCGACGTG